>JAEYNY010000103.1 GCA_023412275.1 Bacillota bacterium | reverse complement strand
CAGTAGGCGATGCCTTTTGCTCCTGAGGCTTTTTGGTGTCGTTATTGGTGTCCTTTTTAGAGTCCTTATTATCATTATTCTTAAGGGCAAGAGGACTTTTCTTTTGATCAACCTTCTCACCCCGTTTTTCCAACTGTTTACGTTTTCTGCCCTCTGACATGAGCCTGACCGTCTGACTGTAGCCCAATTTTGACTGAAAGAACATAAATTCATCACGTGTGACTGAATCAGGGTCGTTTAGAAGCAGTGCAATTATTTGAGAAAATTCCGTTACCCTGACTTTGGGCTTTTTGTCCTCAGACTTTGACGCGGAAGGTTTTTTCTGACTATTGCTATATTGTGAACTTAAGGATTGCTGAGGTTTTCTTTCAACGGCAACTCTGGTGTACATATTATCTCTCCTTAAAAATCAACTTCCAATTACTAAGTAAATTTTTAAGGAGATTTTACAGCCGAAAATTATTTTAATTATAAAAATATAGACAAAAAACACCGGGTCAATTATTTGACCCGGTGTAATCTTCATGTTATATATCTATTTCATTGCTTCTATCAATTCCTGATGTATAAGCCCGTTCGTAGCAATTGCGGAACTTTTTGAAATATAGGTTAAATCCTTGCCCTGCCAATCGGTTATTCTACCGCCTGCCTCTTTCAGTATTATGGATGCCCCGGCATAATCCCAAGGCTGCAGTTCCATTTCAAAATACCCGTCAGTTCGTCCGGCAGCTACATTACAAATATCAAGAGCAGCAGAACCGCTCCTTCTTATATCTCTGCATTTTCCAAACACATTCTTGGTTATTCTGAAGGTTTCATCAGCCTTTCCTCTGTCATAGGGTGAAGTTCCGAAGGCCAAAAGGCTTTCCGAAAGGCTCCCGTTTGAAGTTACTCCGATTCTTTTATCATTTATGAATGCACCCTTACCCTTTTGAGCTGTATACATTTCATTAAAAAAAGGATTGTACACTATTCCTGCATATGGAACACCGTCCACCACCAATCCAAGGGCTATAGCAGAACATTTGTACCCGTACATCAGGTTTGTAGTTCCGTCGACAGGGTCAAGTATCCATGTATATTTTTCAAGTGAAAAATTATTATCTGCTGTTTCCTCAGCAATTATATTACTGTCAGGCAACAAATTAACCAGCTTACCGAATAATATTTCCTGAACCTTCAAATCTATTTCAGTTACAAAATTAGCAGTACCATTCTTAGTAATGACTTTCTTGTCATCCATACTTTGAAGTAAAAGTTCCCCTGCCTCACGAACCATTTTTACAGCATCATTTATTGCTGTTTCTATTATATTACTCACCTTTATTCAGCTCCTGATACCTCTTTATTTTTTTAGTTGTAGTTTTCTCAAACTCTGTATCCCTGAGAGTAAACTCTTTTACATATTTATATGTTACCAGTCCCTTGTTAATCCGTTTAACCTCTTGATTTATAATAGTTATAGCATCACTGCTGCCAAGAACACCGTTTTTAAAGTCTTCTTCAATCTTTTCTCTATCAGGCACAATCTGGGCACATACAACTACATCATCATTATCATTTTTTCCAAAAACCAATGATTCCTTTATATAGTCACTTCTGTTAAGGAGCGTTTCGATTTCTTCAGGATAAACGTTTTTACCGTTCTTTGTTATGATTACATTTTTCATTCTGCCGGTAATATGAATAAATCCGTCAGAATCCAGATATCCCATATCTCCGGTATAAAACCAGCCATCCCTGATTACTTCATCCGTAGCCTCTTTGTTCTCGTAGTAGCCCATCATAACGCTTGGCCCTGATACCTTTATCTCTCCAACACCCTCGGCATTGGGATTATCTATTGCCACCTTCAACCCGGGCAAAGGCAACCCAGCAGCATCATCCTTAAACCAACAATCTCTGTTTAATCCTACAATAGGTGCACACTCTGTAAGACCATAACCCTGAACAAGCTGAATACCAATATTTCTGAAACCCTTTGCCACTTCCGGGTCAATAGCAGCTGCTCCGCTGATGAACAGTCTCAAATGCCCTCCCAATGCCTGATGAATTTCTGCAAAAAGCTTCCTTCTTACATCAATTCCCAACTTACCAAGAGCATTGCTAAGTTTTATCCCAAACTTTAATTTTTTTGCTCCACCCGGCTTTTTGGAAACCTGATGCATTAATTGTTTATATATAGACTCAAAAACCAACGGTACACCATTCATTACCGTACACTTTGATTCGCTGAGATTTTTTACAATATGACGGAGGCCTTCGCAAAATGCAACCGTACATCCCCTGTACATCTGGCACAGGAAGCCACAGGTACATTCGTATGTATGATGTGCAGGTAAGACAGAAAGAAAAACATCCTTTTCATCTATATAAAGCATAGAACACATAGCCATCAGGTTTTCTGCAATATTCCTGTGAGACAGCATAACGGCCTTTGACTTGTCAGTTGTACCTGATGTGAACAATAAGATATTCATTTTCTCATTGTCTATAACCGCATCAAGAAAATCTCTGTTTCCATTCCTTATGAGGCCATATCCCTTTTCAAGCAACCTTCCATATGACATCTGCCCATCTGAATCCTCATCAATATCCATGTTTATATAATACTTACAGGTAGTGATATTTTTGAGAATACTTGAAATATTCTTTGATACAGAACCTGAAAAAATTATAGCATCTGCATGGCTTCTCAGCAGACAATTCTCAATCTCGTTTTGCGGTAATTCCTTATCCAAGGGTACAATAATACCTGTACCGTTACACACACCTAAGTAAGTAGTGGCCCATTCGTATCTGTTTTCACCAATCAAGGCAATTTTTTTGTCTTTAAGGCCAAGGCTGATAAGTGCCGTTCCAAGTGCATCTATATCGTCCTTATACTTTTTATAAGTAATCGGAGTATATGCTGAGTTTCCTTTTTGTTTAACCAGAAAAGCAGGTTTAGAACCATACAGACCTGCACTTTGTTGTATCATGTCTTTAAGATTTGATATTTTTCTTACTTCATATAATGGTTTGCTTTTCACAATACTACCTTCTCTCGGATTTTATGAATGTTATAAAATATTTTATCATATATGCTACGTATATTCTGCAACTATTTTTTCTATTATTTACTTCTTATATAACCCAAGTATTCCATACAGTATTCGTCACGCCCTGCTATCATTTCAGCAGTATAAATAGTACTTTTAATCTGTTCATTGGTTATATCCACAATACCGCTGTCAAGTCCTGCAAAAATTGCAGCTGAAAGGAAAACCGAATTGATATCTGTCCTTTTAGGGAGCCCGAAGGAAACATTTGAAACTCCACATATTAGGTGAACGTCGGGATGAGCTTTCCTGACCCCATCTATTGTTCTTATAGTTACGGATGATGCTTCACTCTCCACAGCCACCGCTTCTGCAAGGGCGTCAATGTATATGTCGGTATTTTTAATCCCTTCCTTGTTCATTATTTCAATTAATTTAAGTGAGTTTTCCACTCTTTTTTCCACCGTTTTGGGAATACCTTCAGAATCGATAGGCAACCCTACAACCCCTGTCTTGTAACTTCTAGCCAAGGGGAGCAAATCATTTATTCTGTCCTGAAGAGTGACTGAGTTTATTATTATATCCCTCCCCGCTAAAAGAGGCAAAGCCTTTTCTATTACAGCAGGGGATGGTGAATCAAGCATGATTCCGCAGTCTGTATTTTCCAGAACAATATCCAGAATATATTTTAGCATTTCGAACTCATCTTCCCTGAATATCGCTGTGTTAATATCAAGATATCTTGCCCCTGCCTCCTGCTGACTTATGGCTATTTGCCTGATAGCTTCAGTGTCCTTGGCTTTCATTTTTTCAAACATTTTAGGTATGGAACTGTTTAACTTCTCTCCAACTATTATCATTTTATATCTCCTTAATTTTATTTATTAATTCACATATTACAGTCGTTCTTTTAAGAGGAGTCATAAGATAAAAGCCGGAGACATGAGGATAAATTTCCTTAACGATATCCATTGTAATCTCCATTCCCAACTTTTCTGATTCTTCACGGCTTTTATCCCGGAATTTTTCTATTGTTTCAATATCTATATCTATTCCCGGAACCTCGTTATTTATAAACTGAGCATTTTTGTAACTCACTATTGGCATGAATCCTGCGAATATGGGTACGTTTAAGATTTCAATCGCCTTTAGCAAATTTTCAACGGCACTTTTTGTATAAATTGCCTGAGTAAGGAAGCAGCTGATGCCGTTTTCAATTTTAGTAAAAGCTCTTTTTAACTCGGCACCAAAATTTATTGCATTTACATTTAAAGCGCCGGCTATTTTTATGTCCTGTCCGCAAAAAACATTGCTGTTTAAGCTTTTAATATAATTTGCAAGATTGGAAGAATTAAAACTGAAAACTCCTTTTATCCTACTACGTTCAATATTTGCAATAGGGTCGCCTGTAATAACAAGCACGTTCCGTATTCCTTCTATATGCACACCCAAAAGTGATGCCTTTATCCCCAGAAGATTTTTGTCTCTGCAGGTTATATGGGGCATAACGGGTATAGCTGCTTCCCTCTGAATTTTTGCAGCCATAAGGGTACTTTCAGCCCTTGCTTTTGCAAGAGGTGAATCAGCAATAGTAATAATATCTGCACCTGCCTGTTTAAGAATAAGCGTATCCCTGAGCATGTACTCCCAATTAGTATCAAAGGGAGGGTCCACTTCTACCAATATAGGCTTTTTAATTTTAATAAGTCTGTCCAGAGTATTTTCATTTGCAAGGTCACATGTCTCTATATGAGTACTTATATCTGCATGGGATTCAACAGGTTGTGGGTTGGACAATAACTTTGCAGTAGCAGCTATATGCCGTGGCGTGGTTCCGCAACAGCCACCTAGAATTTTAACTCCCAGATTCTTTATATCCACAAGCTTTTCAGCATAGTACTCAGAATTGTCATAATAAACTGTTCTGCCTCTCTCTGAGCCCGGATACCCCGAATTGGGCATTATAATAATGTTTTTACCTCTGATATCGGCTTTTTCAATAAGACGGTACATATGTGCAGGGCCGCTGATACAGTTAAGCCCAACCGAATCAGCAAGACCGCTTGCATACATTTTTTCCATTATATCAATATAAAAAAGACCTTCTTTTGAATAGCCGTCGGGATAAACTGCAAAAGAAGTAATAATAACCGCATCCGGCAAACGTAACCGTATATATGCAGCAATCCCGGTCAAAATATCAGTATTTGCAAAGGTTTCAAACAGAAAGTTTTTTGCCCCGCATTCTAGAAAAATATCAACGATTTTTTTGTATTCTTCTTCTGGATTGGCTGCTTTTCCCTCAGGTATGGGGCCAATATCTGCAAAAACCGCCACTTCTTGTCCTGAACACGCCTGTACGGCAATTTCATATCCCGATTTTATAATCTGTTCAACCTCTGACTGTTGACAACCCAGTGAAAAACGATTTGCACCAAATGTATTTGTTTTAATGGCGTTTACACCGGCTTGTATGTACTCTAAATGAATATTTAAAATATTTTCTCTTTCACTAATATTAGCGAATTCACAGGGAGAATTGTTTTTATTCTTTGATGAATAGTAGGTACCCATAGCACCATCAAAAAGGAAATAATCTCTGTTGACGAATATATTCATGTCTTCCTTACCTTTTGTTTTTATTAAATAGCCGGGTGTATAAGCCACCCTTCATGGAAATTATTATACTTTTTGTTACTAAAGCAGTCAAGGATACAGTTCTTTTGCAAAATACGGAAAATTTGAACTTTTAATATTAAAGATGTAAAATATATTTAATACAATACGAATAAAATATGCATGACAGTTTATGAGAGGAGTGTTTTGGAATGGATGTTGCAGCTGTTTCAATTTCAATGTCCCAGGCTTCATTGGCCCAAAATGTTAATATTGCCGTTGCTAAGCTGGCAATGAATAGTATGAACCAAAAAGGTGCAGATTTGACTAAAATGATGGAGCTTAGCGTAAATCCGGGTTTGGGTAGTAATTTTGATGTAAGTATTTAAACTATGATGCAAAATTTTTCAACAAGAGGCAGGCTCTTTCATTAAAGCCTGCCTCTTGTTCTGTTTAAAGAGAAATATTATTCTGTTCTACTTATTTATGAAAATACCTGCTCATAACCTTCTGTGATATTCTGGCAGCTGCAACTCCTCCGTAGCCCCCTTCTTCAACTATTACTGCTATTGCTATCTGAGGGTTTTTGTAGGGTGCAAAACCGATAAACCAACTGTGAGGAGTCTTGCTTTCAATGTGCTGAGCGGTTCCAGTTTTTCCGCAAACCTGAATTCCGCTGACCTGAGCCCTTGTACCTGTTCCCTTTGACACAACCTCTCTCATATATGTTCTTAACTCACTTGCATATTCCGCAGATGTAACCTGCTCTAGTTCTGACGATTTAAGATTGTGTATGTTATTGCCGTTATAATCGGTAATTTTGTTAACTAATGTAGGCTTCATCATAACTCCGTCATTGGCAATTGTTTGAGCTATAAGAGCCATTTGTATCGGAGTAGCAAGCACTTCTGCCTGCCCTATTCCACTTTGCGCCATATTACCCTTCTCATAGGCCTTATACTTTGGAAATCTGCTTTTATCAATTATAATACCGTTTGAAGGTATATCTTTGTTGAATCTGAAATCCTGTGCAGTCTTATATAAATCATTTTCCAGCCTTATACCCAGGTTTCCGAAAAAGACATTGCTGGATTTCACTAAAGCCTTTTCAAGATTTATTTTACCCAGAACTTCCCCATGGTCATTACTGAGAGAATACCCTCCTCCCAGATTCAGTTTTCCCTTGTCATTAAAGGTCTCGTTTTTTATACCTTCAATATTCTCCAAAGCACTCACTGCCGTTACTACCTTGAAGGTTGAACCCGGCGGGTACAGTCCTGAAACTGACCTGTTAAGTAGTGGAACATTTTTACTTTTTACAAGTGCTTCCCAATTCTTGTTGAGGTTGTTGGGATCGTATGAAGGTTTCGAAACCATTGCAAGTATTTCTCCGGTATCAACCTTGAGTACCACTACAGACCCTTTGGATGAGCCAAGGGCATCATAGGCTGTTTTTTGAAGTTGGTAGTCAAGAGTACTGTAAACGTCATCACCTTTTTTATTAACCTCTTTGAATCCGTTTCCAATCCACGCCAGCAATGATGCCGATATATTACTGGACAAATAGCTGTCATACAGGTTCTCCAAGCCTGTTATCCCATATTGTGGGTCATAATATCCCAATGTATGAGCTGTGACTGCACCGCCCTTATATACCCTTTTATACTCCCCGCTGCCGGACTTCTTCTCACTGACGGAAAGTTCTTTTCCGGTTCTGTCATATATAGTTCCACGTACAACCTTATTTCTTATATCCCACATTCTGCGATTATCAGGCCTTGTAACTATTTCAGGGCCCTTTACAAGGGTAAAGTAAGCCAGATAACTTATGAGAACAAAAAACACAACCAGAAAAATTATCATTATTCTTTTTATATTATTAGTTAAATTATCCATATGTTAATTAAGCCTCCATTGCCATTCAGTCTTCTCCTTCAGAAACCTTCTGAATTATACTCAGGGAAAGAAAACTGATTAATAAGGAAGTTCCTCCGCTGCTAACAAAGGGAAGTGTTATTCCCGTCAACGGTATAAACCCTGTTACTCCGCCTACAATAACCAAAGTTTGGGTTGCAATCATTACACTGAGCCCTGCCGTGAGGAGCTTCGAAAAATTATTCTCTGCATGTATTGCACTTCTTATAGAACGGTAGAAAAGCAGAAAATGCAGGATCAATATGGCAAAACCCATTAATAGGCCCATTTCTTCGCATATTACAGAGAAAATAAAGTCCGATTCATTAACTGCAACGTAGCCCGGATGTCCCATTCCTAACCCTCTTCCGAACAGTCCTCCGGTAGCAATAGCGTACATGGACTGCACCAGTTGGTAGCTCTCGTTATAAACATAGGGCCAGGGATTATGCCATATCATTATTCTTCTTTTTATATGATCAAACATCGCATAACTTGCCGCACCGCCTGATGCAAACAGTCCCAGTGAAACTAATACATACAGTTTCTTGGAAGTTGCAAGATACACCATTGTAACAGATACTGCAAATATAATAAGTGCAGTTCCTAAGTCCCTCTGAATTACCATGAAGCCCAGTGATATTGAAATAACTATGCCGGGTTCTATAAGTTTTTTTCTTGTATTAACATTTGAAAGAGCACTTGCAAGGTATAGTATCAAAAATATTTTTCCGAATTCTGAAGGCTGAAAACTCACGGGCCCGATTTTAACCCAGTTTTTAGCACCGAGTATTTCATATCCTATAAATGTAGCCATAGACATGAACATAATCGTTCCTGCCAGAAAGATGTATTTCAACCGGGCAAATTGAGCAAGTCCTCTTTTAAGGAAAAGTACCACAAAAAGAAAAGCCAGAATACCCAGTAAAAGCCATGCCATCTGCTTTGTAGCAAGCTTGATATTTAGCCTGTAGAGCATAATTATTCCTATGGAGCATAGCAGCATTGCTAAAAGGAATATTATTCTGTCTCCCATGGGATAAAATCTTTTTAGAATCCATGTAGTTAGTGCTATAATTACAACCATTATACCGAAAAATACTCCTGCCTTCGGGTCAAATGGTTTTTTTAACACACCAAGGTTTAGAAATCCGAAAAATAAAAATACATATATTAAAAATTGAAACATCCTTAACTTTTTAGTCATTTGGTTCTCCTAATATACCGGATAGTTTTAATCGTCGTCTGTTACGGTAAAAACCGTCTCTGAGATTCTGATTTCGTCACCCGGCTGCAAACTTTTCTTATCTACCCTGTTACCGTTCACAAAAGTACCATTTGTGGATTCCATATCCTCAAGCATATACCTGCCATCCTCAAAATAAATTTTTGCATGAAAATTGGAAACAGCTCTCGAGGGTAAAACCATTTGATTATTTTTGTTTCTACCAATGGTGAGCTTACTTCCGATTGGAACAATTTCTCCGTCTTGAAAACTGCTCTTATCAGCAGAATATTCTATTCTCAGTTTCCATCCCAGGTTTTTCCCGGGCTTACCCCTTTTTAAATCTTTTGATATTATTTTTAATGCATATAA
The DNA here is from genome assembly GCA_023412275.1 of Bacillota bacterium. GTDB lineage: Bacteria > Bacillota > Clostridia > Acetivibrionales > DSM-1351 > Ruminiclostridium. Next base: position 32,993 of record JAEYNY010000103.1, on the reverse strand, counting down.
AATTATTATAAATATTAAAACAACCAATACTATTCTAAATACTACCGAAAGCGAACTAAAGTCCATAAGCTCTTGCTCCAGTCAATAAGTTTTTCTTTATTATATATAAACCGGATACATTTTTCAAATCCGCATAGAAAAAATATACATTTCCTTCCATATTGTTTTATATGCAGATGTGGCTTTTACCATCCGTATGGCTTATCAGTAGTGGGAATGTTGGCTTATTTTTAAGATTTTATAGAACAAAATCTACACATTAATTGTATAATAATGTATGATATAAAATATAATACTCTCTTAGTGTAGTTTAAAAAATTACGAGGTGCTTATATGCATAAATACTTTATTACAATAGTAATTATTTTAAATATAATCGGTTTTGTGTTAGTTTCTCTGGATAAATATAAAGCAAAAAACAGGTTGTGGAGAATACCTGAAAGGTCATTCTTTCTTCTTTCTATTCTGGGTGGAAGTATCGGCGTATATATAGGATTACTTACCTTCAAGCATAAAACCCGTCGATGGTATTTCATGACAATCATTCCACTGATAATTATTGCTCAATTTGTTTTTATATATTTTCTTACTAAAAAATGAGGTTTTGAATTGTGAAGCCTCTTTTTTTATGCCTTGTTATGATGGAATAATGAGGTCACCATTTGAATAACCTTTAATTAACACAGCAAATACGAGGTTTATTTTAATGGGACTTGATAAATTTTATAAAAACTCAGCAATACTTACATTATCAAACTTAGTCACAGGTTTTATCGGATTTACATTTTCAATAGTTCTTTCAAAAAAACTCGGAGCTGAAGGACTTGGGCTATATGGGCTTATTATGCCGGTCTATTCCCTGCTGCTTTGTCTTACAACAGACGGACTTATAACCGCAATTTCAAAAACCTGTGCGGTATATAACAGTAAAAAGGATTATAGGAATCTTCACAGAAGCGTAAAAGTTGCTATATGCTTTTTAGGGCTGTGGAGCATTGCAGTAGCTATACTGGTATTTTTCAATGCACCATTTATCAGTAAATATATAATAAAAGATATCAGAGCTTTAAGCGCTGTGAGAATCATATGCCCGGCACTGATTTTTGTTCCAATGTCCGCTATATTTAAAGGCTTTTTTTACGGATTTGAAAAATTCACTATTCCCGCCGGTATTGATATTCTTGAAAAATGCATTAGAATTTCAATACTTCTGGCAACAATAGCTCTGCTACAGCTAAATGATCTAAAAAATACCGTTACAATTGCGTATTTTGCCCTAGCAATAGGAGAATTCATCAGCATGCTGTTTCTTTTAACAGGATTTAAGCTTGTATCACGCAAACTTAAACCCTCAGGAGTCAAGGTACAGAACCCACTGCAATTGTTGGCGGATGTTCTCGTTATATCCTGTCCGCTGTGCCTGAACGGTTTTATTTCGTCTATTCTAGCAACAGCCTCAACCCTGATTCTTCCGAGGAGATTAATGAGTGCCGGAGTAAGCTATGACGTAGCCTTGCAGCAAATAGGCAAGTTTATGGGTATGGCTCTAACAACAGTGAACCTTCCGTTTATAATTGTAGGCTCCATGATGACTGTACTAATTCCGGATATGTCCCTGAGCCTAAGTAAAAGAGATATGTGGAGTACCGAAAAAAGGATTTCACAGGTTCTCAGAATATCCTGCATGATAGGGTTAGGAACATTGATTGTTTCAATATGTATTCCCAGAAAACTGGGCTTATTCTTACGGAAGAAATGATTTAGGTAAAATGGTTATGGTGGCCGGTATATGTAATTTTATAAGCTACGTGGCTTCCGCCTCTTTCGGGATACTCAACGGACTCGGAAAGCAGAATGTAAATCTTAAAAATTCCATTATTGTCTCTGTTGAGAATCTTGTGCTCGTCTTTATATTAACCGGCATTCCCTCAATCAACATTTACGGTGTAGGAATCTCACTTGCCGTTACAGCATTGACAGCTCTGATTCTCAATTTAATAGAAATACGCAAGTCCTGTGAAATCAAATTTTCACTACCAAGGGGGGTTGTACTTGCCCTATGCGGACTTGCCGGTTTTGCAGCCATGAGAATAGTCAGTATCATTATACCTGACAACTGTATGGTATTTGATGTAATATTGTCCGTTGGTATATGCTTTTTTGTTATATTCTATTTAACAAAATTCTATAATTGTAAACATAACTGGTAAGAGTGTCTCCTTTGGTGTTATAATACCTTGTATAATCGAGGCAGATAACCGGGAGGACAAAAATGTTTAAGTATATAATATTTGATATTGACGGAACAATGATTGATACAGAAGAAGCAGTTTACTATGCATACCAGAGCATTATTTTCGAAAAACACGGCAGATATTTTACAAATGAAGAACTCTTAAAGGGCTATGGTGTTCCTACTCCCGTTTCTCTAGAGAGATACGGTTTTACTGATATTGATGCAGCTTTAAAAGATTATTATCAATATTTGATTGAAGGTTTTAAAAAATGTACTGCCTTTGAGGGAATACCTGAAGTAATGGAAAATCTTAAAGAGTTAAATATCCCAATGGGTGTAGTAACCTCAAGGTGTCAGTATGAAATCGAATTTGACAGCTGTCTGCAGCAATTCACTAAATATTTTAAAACTATTGTAGCATCCGATGATACTACCCTGCATAAACCAAACCCGGATCCTTTGTTACTTGCCATGGACAAGCTGAATGCGGTACCTTCCGAAACTCTATATATAGGCGACACGGTATTTGACAGAGAATGTGCAAAGAATGCTGGAGTAAAGTTTGCGTTGGCTCTTTGGGGCTCAAATAATGCTGAAAATATAAATGCAGACTTCTTTTTCAAGAAGCCTGCGGATTTACTTGATATATTAAAGTTGTAATTACTTTGTTTCCATATCACTTATATCACAATCCTGAACATCAGTATAATTGTCATTGGACTTAGCATTTTTCTTGATTCTGTATAACCTGACTGCAGTCAGAGTTGCTGCAACCAAGGAAAGTGCTCCAATGAATATATACGCAGAGCTCATTCCAAAAATAAATTCTGCTTCTTTTCCTTCAACAAAATTTGTTACTTTATAACCCAGCTTGAAACTCATCATGCCGTAAAGCACCAGTGTAGATACAGATACACCGATTACCAGACCAAGATTTCTCACTAGTGCATTAATGCTGCCTGCAATCCCTAAACGGCTTCTGGGCACAGTTGACATAATTAGTGAATTGTTAGGGGATTGGAACATGCCATTTCCTACAGCCATCAACGAAATAAACAATATAATTCTTACAGGGCTAAAAGTCTGGTTAATAGTAGCCATTAAGAAACATCCTGCGCTAAAAATCGCCAGCCCCACAAAGGTAAGCATTTCAGAACCAATTTTATCTGACAAAAATCCACTTATGGGTGATACCACCAGAAGTATCAGAGGATATGACATGAGATATACTCCCGTTAACCAAGGGGACATTTTTATAATATCCTGAAAATAGAATGGCATTATAATGTTTGAGCAGCTCATACATACAAAAAGCAAAAAGCCGCATAAAATGCTTAGTGAAAAAAGCTTATTTTTAAAAATGTTCAGTTGTAGAAGAGGACTATCAACTCTTCCTTCCATTTTTATAAATAATATAAATGATATAATTGCCACTGCAAAACTTGCCAGTATAATCGGTTTGAGGAAACCTATCTGCTCACCCGACAGCAATGCAGCAAATAGGGATATTATACTTATAAGAAACAGAATGGCACCTTTTACGTCAAACTTTGACTCAATGCTCTGCTCGTCTTTAGGAAGCACTTTTAAGCCCATAATGAAAGCGATAATACCAATAGGTATATTTATCAGAAATATATATTGCCAGCTTGCTACATCAACAATAAAACCACCTAGCGGAGGCCCGACAAGGGTACCAAGTGCAACAAAGGAACCGGTAATACCAAGTGCTCTGCCTCTTTCATTTGCCGGGAACGCTCTTGTAACTATTCCCTGGTTTGTTGCCATAAAAGCTGCCGCACCTATAGCCTGAATAATTCTTGATAATACAAGTATATTCAACGAAGGTGAAACGGCACACAGTAACGAGCCAAGTGTAAATATAACAATACCTGTTTTAAAAATTTTTACTTTTCCCTTAATGTCTCCCAGCCTTCCGAAAATCAGCACAGTTGCAGAAATAGCAATCAAATATGTTGATACGATTGTTGAAATAGAACCCATTCCAACGGAAAATTTATCTGCCATTACAGGCAGTGCAACATTTACAATGCTGCTGTCAAGGCATGCCATAAAAGTCAATAATACAATGTTGACAAGGATTAATCCCTTGTTTTTATATTGATTCTCTGTGTTTTCCATATTTAACTCCATCTAAATAGTATTAATAAATACATTTTAGAATAACATAAAAATTTTTTCATATCAACTTTATTGAAGTCAAAAAAAGACTGTCTTTAAAAGACAGCCTACGTTTTTAAACCAATGGCTAAATGTCCTGAGCTTGAAGTCCTGCGGAATTAAGGAAATTCCAGGGCTTGTTGTAGTGAGGTTGGAAGAAAAAGTCTGTAATTGCCAGTTCGTCAATAGTCACTTTCTTTTGAATTGCTAAAGACAATGTATTAGCAGACTGGGTTAAATCAGCCTTTGACAGAATTTGAGCTCCGAGAATCTCTCTTGTTTTGGCATCAAATACTACTTTCAATAATACCTCTTCATAATCCGGCATAAATTCAGGACGGTAGTTCTCTCTGATTGTAACGGATTTTATATCAATATTATCAAATTCTGCTGCACTTTGAGTCAAACCTGTTGCAGCATAATTAAGATCGTATATTTTTATGGCTGACGTTCCTTGTGTACCCAAATACTTTACTGAAGGTTTTTCAAGATTTAATGCCGCAAGTGTACCCATCCTTACAGCATTTGTTGCAAGAGGTATATATTTACGTATTCCTATAGGATTATATATGGATGCGCAACAGTCTCCGGCAGCAAAGACATCTTTTTTGCTTGTCTGCATATACTCATCTACTATTATGGCCCCGTTAGGCAACATCTCAAGCTTGTCTTTGAATAATCCTGTGCTTGGCCGAAAACCAATGCATAGAATGGCAAGGTCAGCATCATACTCCGCTTTATCTGTTTTAACCTTTTTAATTTTATTTTGGTTTCCGATAAATTTTGTTACAGTCTCACCCAGGGCAAGGGTTATACCTTTGGCTTTCATCTTTTCTTCCGCAGTATCCGTAAACTCTTTGTCAAAATACTTGCTTAGTATTCTGTTTTCGGTATCTATCAAGGTAACCTTTTTACCGTTCACAGCAAATGCTTCTGCCAGTTCCACACCAATATATCCTGCACCTACCACTACAATGCTCTGAGCGGATTTTTCCTTACTTACTATTTCTTTTGAGTGGTTATAATTTTTTGCCGGAAGAACTCCATCTAGCTCAATACCTTCAATTTTTGGAATAATGGGCCATGAGCCAGAGGTAATCACCAGTTTGTCATAATTATCCTCAAAGCTGCAACCTGTTTCTATATCCTTTACCAACAAAGTCTTTTTATTTATATCTATATCCATAACCTCATGACGCATCCGGGTTGTTATGCCCATCTCTCTTAATTTTTCGGGTGATGAATAGAACAAACTTTCTGGATCCTTTACCACTCCGCCTACATAAAGGGCTATACCGCATGAAAGGAAAGAGATATTATCATTCTTTTCATAAACCGTTATTTCCGACCCGGGGTAAAGTTTTACCATATTATTGATTGCTGCCGTCCCTGCATGGGTACATCCGATTACTGCTATTTTCATACTATATCCTCCTCTGATTACGTGTAAGTATATCCAATATATACCACCTAATATACTTTATAAACAGAATCTGTATACCATTACTTTTTTGCAAATAAAAAGTACATCCACCTTGAATGTACCTTAAAGAAATTCTATTTGATTGTATATGCTCTATCTGTTTTCATAATATGATTTGCAATCCATTCAACCGTAAAATCAAGCAATTCCATTAAGTACTTATCCTGGTCCTTATCTACTCTGCTATAGTCCGTATTACTGATTTTTTCAATAAAGTCATGATGTTCAACTTTATGGGAAAGCAGCTTTCGGTATCCTATACTATGCATGTATTCTTCTTCATAAGTAAAGTGAAAGACCGTATAATCTTTTAGTTCCGTAATAAGGTGTACAATTTCATCATATTTATCCGTAATAAGTTGATTTTTCATGACAGCATAAATTTCTGAAGCAATCTGAAATAACTTTTTATGCTGTTCATCGATTTTCTCGATTCCAAGAATGAATTCGTCCCTCCATTCTATCATATAGACCCTCCTTAAATGTAGTGTATACCAAGATTATACCTACTTCCCGAAATATAAACAATACAAAGGATTGATTTTCAGTTCAAAATATGTCACAGAATACCTGCATAAATGCCGGATTGAAGGCCTTCACCAAAAATTCTTTTTTTACCGTTTTTATTATTGTACATCTGAAGGTCTATTTCATGTAAAAACTGGTTTACTCCCTTATCCGTTCTTTTATAGGTACCAAAGGCATAACTATACTTTATACTGTATGGCTTATTTCCCACTGTATTAAATTTTTCTACTACACCTGAAACCTTTTTCATTAAATCATGAATCTGAGGCTCTGAACGATTATCAATAAGGACAAGAAATTCATCGCCACCGGTGCGGAAAACAATTCCCGAATTAAGGTATACTCTTTGAAGCATTTTTACAAATGCCTTCAGCGCAAAATCACCCTCAGAATGACCATATAAATCGTTGATATTTTTAAAATAGTCAAGGTCTATGGCTACCGCTGACAATCGGCTTAAATTACGTTTTTCATAACAATCCAGACATTTTTTTAATGCCTGTCTGTTTCTGGCTCCCGTAAGGGAATCTTTGTACAGCTCCCCTTGCTGAATAATCACAAACATAAGTAATAGAGCAAGTGAATTAAAGCACCAGATATAGCCTGTTTTATTCGAAATAAGCTGAAAAGTTGTCACAGCCACAATCATTAGGCTTACCGACATAATATAAATGTACTCAACCTTTAAGAGCAGCTTACGTCTTTTAAATATTACATAAATACTGTAGGATAACAGAATTAAACTTATTGAGAAGGGGAAAATGTAAGTTCCTGAGCCCAATTTATTAGTAAAAATATCAGTTTTAAAAACAATGATTGCTGCAATAGTATTTCCGAAGAAAAGTAAATTAAAAACCAAGCCTGCCTGTTTCTTTATCCTATATGGGTTTGCGAAATAATTACACACAAACAGCAAAAATGTATAAGCCAGAAGAGGTGACACTATAAAGTTGATACTCCATAGTATTCTTGGTATTATCAATGGAGTGGTATAATTTTCAAATAAAATCTTTAGTAATAAATTGGATAATGTAAGAAATAAATTCAAGAGTACAGCTGAAAGATACAGCCTTCTGATTACAGATCCTTTTTCCAAAACACAATTAGCATAAATCAAGAAAAGAAACAAGGTTGCAAAAGAGATAATTGTCAATTGATGATTAATTAATGTTTGCATAAGCTTTATCTCCTTCATCTTTTTATTCCACTTTTTGTTATATTATATTAATATTTTACATTATTATTGATGATTTTACAACAAAATAGTATATTTTTTTACATTTAAAATGTTTTGTTATAACTTACAAATTAAGGGTATATTTTATACTAAGCAAATACTCTAAGAAAGTGAAGGTTATTTATTATGAAAAATAAATCTATAAATAAAATCGTAATTGTAGGTTCAGGCTTTGTTGGTTCAACCACTGCTTACACATTAATGGTAAGCGGTCTGGTTTCAGAAATTGTACTTATAGACCAAAACTCCAAAAAAGCTGAAGGCGAAGCGATGGATATGAATCACGGTATGCCATTTGTAAGGCCTGTTAAAATATATAAGGGAGATTACTCAGATTGTAAAGGTGCAGATATTGTTGTAATCACAGGAGGTGCAAACCAGAAACCGGGTGAGACAAGAATTGACCTTGTAAATAAAAACACTGAAATTTTTAAAGATATTGTCGGAAATATCGTTAAATATAATACAGACTGTATCCTGCTTGTTGTTACAAACCCGGTGGATATTTTAACCTACGTAACCTATAAGCTATCCGGCTTCCCTAAAAACAGAGTTATAGGCTCCGGAACAGTTCTAGACACTGCACGTTTCAAATATATGCTTGGGGAACATATGGGAGTTGACCCAAGAAACGTACATGCATATATAATCGGTGAACACGGAGACACTGAAGTCCCTACCTGGAGTCTTGCATCCATAGCCGGAATTCCAATGGATTCTTATTGCAAAGAGTGTAAATCCTGCGACGATGAAAGCTTCAAGCGTGATACTTTTGATAAGGTAAAAAACGCAGCTTATGAGATTATTGACAAGAAAAATGCAACCTACTATGCCGTTGCTCTTGCAGTAAGAAGAATTGTAGAGGCTATTGTCCGTAACGAAAACTCCATATTGACAGTATCAAGTTTATTCGAAGGAGAATACGGTCTAAATGATATATGTCTCAGTATTCCAAGTCAGGTAAATTCGGAGGGTGTTTCAAGAATTTTAAATGTTCCTCTAAGCAACGAGGAAACAGGGTTACTTAATAAATCTGCTCAGGCCTTGAAACAGGTTATCGGCGGACTGAATTTGTAATATGTACTTTTAATTCGGATGCAATGCCGGTGAGGCAGGCATCCGAAAAAGTTTATTTATACAAGTATCCTTTTAAGTATGTCATCACTTTTAATCAGCTGTTTTGCTTTTTCTCTGTTGTCAGCTACATGCAGATAAGTGTATCTGCTTGGCTTAATGGAAGGTGCAAGGTCAATTGCCTTTTCGAAATCTTCAGCTCTCATTTTTAAGGTTTCAACAAAATCAAAGAACCCGGTATCTGTCAAGAATTTTTCTACCCGCTGATATCTGTGTTCCTGAACTCTGCTCATAAGATAGGTTGCAATCCCCACCTGTATTCCATGTAGTTGGGGATTTTCCAGGAGCTTATCCAATGCATGAGATATAAGATGTTCACTGCCACTGGCAGGTGCGCTACTGTCTGCTATCTGCATTGCAATTCCGCTCATTGTCAGCGAGTCCACCATTTCCTTTAAAAAGAAGTTCTCTGTTACCTTAGTATATGGCATTCTAACAATACTGTTTACAGACTTTTTTGCCATCATTGCAGCAAAATCATCAACTTTTGCAGCATTGTTCCTTTCTTCAAAATACCAGTCGTAAACGGCAGTTATTTTAGAAATAATATCTCCTAGGCCGGAATATATAAATTTCATAGGTGCATTTTTTAATACATCTAAATCAACAATTATTCCAAAGGGCATCGAAGCATGCACTGATGTACGTCTGCCGTTTATTATCAGAGAACAGCCGGAACTGGAAAAGCCATCGTTTGAAGTTGATGTAGGTATACTTATAAATGGGAGCTTATTTAAAAAAGCTATATATTTGGCCGCATCAAGTACCTTTCCTCCACCTACACCGACAACCGCATCAGTTTTGGAAGGTATGGAAAACGCCTTGGGCATGAGATTTTCAAGCTTTATATCATCATAGTCATAAGTATCAAGAACCGTAAGAGACTTACAGGACTTTATGGAAGCAAGAATCTTTTCACCAAATAAGTCACGGATTCCTTCTCCAAACAGTATTACAACATTATTTATTTCAGCCCTTTCAATATATGCCCCAACGCTTCCAAGAATGTTATTGTTAACTTCAAGTATTGAAGGAATTTCAATTCTGTGTACAGCATTCATCATTTAAGTACCTCCATCCAGAAATAATCTTTACTCAAAATCGGTAATTATTTTTTCTCTAACCAAATATTTTGCAATTTCATCAAAATGCTCAAAACCTATATATGGAACTTTTTCTTTTGTAAGCCAATCTTTTAGAGAACTTCTTGCAAATGCACAATCTGCTGTCTTTGCAGCACCAATATCCGGCTCGCTATCACCTGCAAAATAGACCTTTTCATATTTTTCTTTCAATGAACGGATAACCTTTTGCTTGTCTATACCCCACATTTCCGAATAGAATTCGCTTTTGGGATCAGGCATTATCTCAATTCCCCTGTTATGATATCTTCCTTCCATTGAAATAACAGTAACATTTTTTATATTAAAATACTCCAGAAGTTTATTGATATAATATGATGTTCCAGCACTTAATATAAAGAAATCTCCTCCGTTGTTTTCCACCATCTGAATAAATTTAACAGCATACGGGTCAAGAGGTAACTCCAGTATATCCTGCAATATTTCCTCTTCGCTTCTGTCCATTGCTCCGAACATTTTATTCAGAAAATCCACATTTATCTTTTTGGTTTTCTTCCATTCGTCATAATAATTCCATGCCCAATCCTTTAAGTATTTATCCATCACTATGTGATAAAAATCCCTGTCAGTGAGTGTTCCATCAAAATCAGATACAAATGCAAATTTTTTCATCATACATTGCTCCGTTCCGGCATACATCATACATGCCATTAGTATTTTCTTTCATATAATACCATAATTCCCTATAACATTATTATAATATAATTTTAGTTTTACTTTTTATTGATAAATAATCATTGCAAAACTTGGCAATAGTAATTATTATTGAATAGTATATAAATTTATTAAGGTAAAGGAATAAAAATGGAAAATTTAAGTTTTAAAGATTTAACTCTCTCGGATGAAGTACAACATGCAATTGCTGATATGCGCTTTGAAGAGGCGACCCCTATTCAGTCACAGTCAATCCCATATATTTTGGAAGGCAATGATTTGATTGGTCAGGCTCAGACCGGAACAGGAAAAACCTGTGCATTCGGAATTCCGGCAGTGGAAAAAATAGAACCACAGAATGATTCAATTCAGGTTTTAGTCCTTTGTCCAACAAGAGAGCTTGCTATACAGTCCTGCGAAGAATTGAGGAATGTTTTGAAATATAAGGATGGGATAAGGATTCTCCCTGTGTATGGCGGACAGCCAATTGACAGACAGATTATGGCATTAAAGAAACGTCCACAGATAATTATCGGAACTCCAGGTCGTGTTATGGACCATATGCGACGTAGAACTCTTAAACTGGAAGCCCTTAAAATGATTGTTCTTGATGAAGCCGATGAAATGCTGAACATGGGTTTCAGAGAAGATATTGACACAATATTGGAGAAAGTTCCAGAGGACAGACAAACTATATTGTTCTCTGCTACAATGCCAAAAGAGATTCTTGAACTTACAAAAAAATATCAGAAAGATCCCGTTCATATAAAGATAGCCCACAAGGAACTCACCGTTCCAAGTATTGAGCAGTATTACCTCGAAGTAAAGGAATCTGCAAAGCTTGAGGTTTTGTCAAGATTGATAGATACCAACGATATAAAACTGTCTCTTGTATTCTGTAATACTAAAAAGAGGGTTGACGAACTTACAGCCAGCCTTCAGTCCAGAGGTTTTTCTGCTGCAGCCCTCCATGGTGACATGCGTCAGGAACACCGTGACAAGGTTATGTCTCTTTTCAGAAAAGGTAACTTTGATATACTCATTGCAACGGATGTGGCTGCAAGGGGTATAGATGTTGACGACGTAGAAGCAGTATTTAACTATGACCTTCCGAATGACGAAGAATACTATGTACACAGAATTGGACGAACTGGAAGAGCCGGAAGAACAGGAAAAGCATTTACATTTATTTCAGGAAGAGAAATGTACAAACTCAGGGATATACAGAGGTATACAAAATCCTCTATTCTTCCTATGAAGCCTCCAAGTCTCAATGAAGTTGAAGAAAAGAAAATGTTAAACATTCTAAATAACTTAAAAGAAAACCTGAATAATGAAAGCATTTCCAAATTTACCAGCCATATTGAACGTTTCATTGACACAATCAATAATGAAACGGAAGAACAAGGGGAAAACTTTGTAACATCTCTTGATATTGCAGCAGCATTATTGAAAATGTATGGTGAACAAAGCGGGAATCTCCCAAGTGAGGTTAATGAAATTGACAATGCGGTAGAACCGGGCAGCAACAAAGATATGGTAAGATTATTTATAAATATAGGCAGCGAGAGCAAAATACAGCCCAAGCATATCATTGAAAGTCTTGTGGCGTCAACCGGACTTCCTGGTAAGTTGGTAGGTGCAATAGACATATTTGACAGATATTCATTTGTAGAGGTTCCAAAGGATTTTGCTCCAGAAGTTCTGAAATCAATGAAGAACTATACTATAAAAGGAAAACGCATTAATATAGAAAAATCAAATGCAAGAAAGAAAAGCGGACGAAGTTCGTCATTCAATCGTTCGACACCGCCTAACAGACGTAGTCCTAAAAAATCTAAATAAATAATAAAAACAAACCGGGCTGTTGCATTAGTTAGAATTATTCACTAGTGCACAGCTCATTTTATTTTTTTGCAATAAAAAAAGCCTCTTGCTATAGGCTATTTCAATATTTTTTGGGTTTTGTCATGCTCAGGATGTTTCTTTTCAGAAGCATCAAAGGATTCACCCAAGCATTCCTCGATAACACTAGGTGTTATCAAAAATGTTCCCTTATTCAATTTTACCACCTTCTTTCAACTACACTGTAAGTATATACCCAATCTGTTCAAATAGCAAATGGAATTTGTTGTATGGTAAAAAGTTGTTGTTTTGACATAAACAGTAAATGATGGTATTATTGTTTTCAATCTTGCAAGATAAAAATGCTATTTGTCTGTGACGACAGGCAGATAAAAAATTTATAAACTTTCAAAAGGAGTATTAAATGAAATCAGCAAAGAGAATTTTAAGTGCTGTTTTGCTATCTGTTTCACTTATTGCAAGTAGTTTTCCATCAGTTTACGCTAATACTGAAAGCGCTGACAATAATGCTAAAATGGGAGCAATTCAATCAAAAGAAGTTATTCCTTCATTTTTAGCAGGAGATTTAACAGCAGAGTCTGAAAAAACTCCACAACAAATAGTTGAGCAATATGTTGCTCAAGAGGCCCAAAAAAACAATCTGCCGCAAATACAGTTTAAAGTTACTGAGCAATTTGTAAATTCATTGAACAGAACGGTAGTAAAAACCATACAAACTTATAACGGTGTACCTGTTCAAAATAGCGACAGAAACTATTTTATCAATACTGACGGTGTTATTGTGTATATCGTTGGAAACTATGTGTATGATATAGCTGATAGAGTGTCCTTGTCCGTTAAACCCGCCGATGTGACCCCAGAAACAATCCTGTCTGTAATCGAGGAGGATTTGGGATTTAAGCCGGTGTATACCGAAGCACCTAAAAGCCAGTTGCTTCTATATCCCGTAGATGGAAAATACGACTACATATATAAAGTAAATATCAAATTCAATAATCCCACATTTAAGAGCTATGTATATTATATTTATGCAAGTAATCTGTCCATATTAGGGAAAAACAATCAGGAATTAAGTCTTGAGGAGCCCGTTGTAGGATCAGGTATGGGACAATCCGGAGTAAAACAACCGTTAAAAATGGTAAAAGATAATAACGTATACTATCTGAAAAACACCGTTGAAAATCTAAAGACTATCCATGAATTGGATGGAACATATAGCGAAAATGATAATTACTTTAACACAGATACGGGAACCAATTATCAGAAAGATGCCGTAGATGCCCATTATAATATGACAAATGTTATAAATTTCTTTAAAGGTGCACCTTTTTACCGTAATGGAAACGATGATAACGGATCTGAGTATACTATTGATATTATAAAAGACAGCAGTAACGTCTTTAATGCCTTTGCAAATATAAATAATGTAAGAATTGGTGTGGGAAAAGGTCCAGCAGGTAAATCTGTTGCTGCTGCCGTAGATGCTATGGCACATGAATTTACTCATGGAATACTTTCATCGGAAGGCTTAGGAGATTCCAGTGATGGTCACTTCGAATTTAACCCACCTTTAACAGATCGTTTATCATTACACGAGGGTATATCTGACGTATTTGGAACAATATGCGAGTACTTTCTTCCAAGTGAAGGCACACCTGATTGGACAATAGGTGAAGATACTGGAGAAATTATCAGGGATTGTGCCAACCCTGTAATTGATAATTACGCCGAATATCAAAGCCGTATTTTAGCATGTGAAGAAGACAGAACTCTAAAATATCCTAAGCCACATGAAGGCGGTGGTGTTATTACGAAAGCCGCAAGTCTTATGGCACTGGGCGGAACATTTAACAACACTGTTGTTGAAGCAATAGGAATGGACAAAATAGCAAATATATTCTATCATGCCATTAATGATGGATATATAAATTATGACATGAAATATATTCAATTTGCATCAGCACTTCTCCAGTCGGCAGAGACATTATATGGACAAAATAGCACTGAAGCAAATACTGTAAGGAGAGCTTTGGGTGCTGTAGGTCTTGATCTGAGAATTCTACAGTCATCAGGTACGTCATTGATAATAACCTGGCTCCCATTCGGAGAAGCAAGCTCGCAATACGGACTATATAGAAAAGAAACCGGCTCCACAGCCGAACCTGAGTTAATTCAAACAACCACTAACACGACCTTGAGTTTTACTGCAGTATTGGGGAGTTATTACTATATTGCAAAGGTAGATGGAAATGGAAACAGAATTTCGGAATTGGGTAACCCTATAACTCGGTTTTTCTCCCATCTCGCTCCGCAAAACTTCCATATTACAAACAGATCCGGTCTGAGCATAGGCTTCGGATGGGATGGCACAATCGGTAAAAGATATGCCATATACAGACAGGCCGAAGGTTCAGCAGATGCACCCCAAAAATGTGTGGAAACCACAAACACTACAGCAGCAGTTGATACATTATATGGAGACTATAATTATTATGTAGTTCAGATAGACAATAACGGAGAAATAATATCTTCCCTGAGCAATTCTGTTCTGGTTGAGACTTTATATAACGCTCCTCAAAACTTCCATATTACAAACAGATCAGGCTTACAGATAAACTTCGCATGGGATGGTACATCTGGTGCAAGGTATGCAATATATAAAGTGGCAACAGGATCAACCGACTTACCTGTAAAATGTCTTGACACTACAAATACAAATTTAACAGTCGAGACGTTAATTGGAAGCTATGATTTTTATGTTGCACAGGTAGATGAAGCAGGAAACAGAATATCTTTTCTAAGTCAACCCATAACTGTAATATCTTAGAGTGTAAAATAAATCAATAAATTATCTAAATTAAAGAGGCATATGCAAAATAAATGTTTTGCATATGCCTCTTTTGGCTAATACTTTAAATTAAATGCGCATTTTTGAGAAGCTTTATAATTACTGTAGCACTTTCAGCCCTCGTAACATTTTTCTTAGGATTAAGCATTCCTTTGTTTCCCACAAACAATCCACTGTTAACACAGATAGCTGCTCCGTCTTTCGCCCATTTTGAGATATCAGCGGAATCTGAGAAGTTTTTGTTCAGGTTATCAGCATTTGTTAGTGTTGTGTCCATTCCTGCAATTTTCATGGCCTTTGAAATCATTGTCATGGATTGTTCCCTTGTAATTAAATCATTTGGCCCGAATTTGCCGTTATTATAGCCTGTAATAATTCCATATTGGTATGCAGTACAGATATATGAATAATATGGATTATCCTTGCCCACATCCGAGAAATTATCAGCGAACTCAGAACCCTTCAATCCCAAAGCCTTTACTATCATTACTGCAAATTCAGCCCTTGTAACAGCTCTGTCAGGAGTGAAGTTTCCATTTCCGGTTCCGCTGACTATGAGCCTCGAACCTGCATCATTTACGTAATCCTTTGACCAGTGTTTTTCTACATCCTCGAATGTCAGAGGATTGTATATAAGTGCATATGTGCTGTTTGTAAGACTGTTTATCTGTGCATAGTAAATATTGTCGATAACATTTACCGCTGTTGGTACATGTGTGAATGAACCGTCAGGATTATACACAACACCTGTTGTTATTTTATTATGGTCGGTTCCCTCCGGTATTGCTACAGTCCTTGCAACGTAATTGTTAAAAGAAGAAACTGTAACTTCCCTGCCTGCATTTGTGAATGATATCTCAAACTCAACAGGTTTGCCCTTTACCTCAAATCCTTTGTTTACAGCTGCTTCTTTTACTTTTTCTGACGTATCATCAGAAGCTTTAGAAACTGTAACTTTAACTGAAATATCTTTAAGTTCAGGGTTGCCACCCAGTTTTTTAACAACTTCGTCTATATTAATATCGTTGGCAGGTAGAGAATACGATGCATTTTCCGTTTTAATTTCAAGGACGGTGTCCATATCTGCCATAGCCTTTAATGTACTGGCCTTTAACTCCCCAACAACTTTATCTGAATTATTAGTAACAGGAATTACTACCTTCTTTTCCTTATCAGGATTCGTCTTTTCCATTTCATTAAGGGTTTTTTGTACTTCCGTTTCATCCAGATTTACTGTGGTGGTTTTAATATTGTTTTCATTTTTTACATCCACAGCTACCTTTTTCAGGGATTGGTCTCCTACATTTATGTCTATTGTTTCTTTTGGGGTTTGAGGAGTTGTATCGCCGCCTGTCTGGCTGTCTGGTACGGTTCCTGAAACCTTAAACTTGAACGGGCTATTAGCGGCATCCTTGTCGGTTATAGTTACTTCACCCGTTCTAGCTCCCGGAGAGGACGGCTTGAAGACTATGGTGAAGGTGCTTGAAGTTTTTCCTGCAATGGGACTTACGGGCTCACTTTCTATAGTAAAATCAGAACCTGTTATTGATATAAACTTATTTGTTCCATCATATTTGAGATCGATGTTCCCGGTATTTGATATAGTGAACTCCAGCTCGCTTTCCTTTGTGTTTTCGAAGGTTACAGTGCTACCGTTCGAAATATCAGAACCATCTTTCTTTTTAAGCATCTTGATAAAAGCTCTATCATCATCTTTAATAATTCCTTCCGCCTTAATATCTCCGGTTTCAGGTTTTAAAGTGACATAGAAGTTTTCGTCAGGCTCACCTATTTTATCTCCGTTGATATTTACAGTTATTGACTTTGATGTTTCACCGGGAGCAAATTCCAACTTATCGGACAACGGAGCGTAATCGTTATCAGCAATCGTTGCAGTATCGTCTTCTGTTGCATAATCAACGGAAACTGGTTTTTCGCACTTCGCAGAAAGCGTTACATTGAATACCATCTGTGTGGCTCCGGAATCTCCTTCTTCTACTTCCACCTTACTTTTAACAAATGTTAAAGAAGGTATCGTATCGTTGTCCTTAATTGTGCATGATGCTGTTCCTTTTGAAGAATCTATATCTGCACCTTCTGCACTTGAAAGACTTAATTTAAATGTTTCATTTTCCTCATACACGTTGTCCCCTGCCACATCTACATTGATTGTTCCGTTTTTCTGCCCGGCAGGGATTTTTAGTTTGTCTGTTACAGATGTATAGTCTTTTCCTGCTTCCGCAGTTCCATCTGATGTAGCATAATCTACATATATATCACTTGCACTGGCTGTTGAAAGAGATACTTTAAATGAAGCGGTAGTCTTACTTGAATCACCTTCATCTACGTTGGTATTTTCAACTGATATTGAAGGTTTGGATTCATTGTCATTTATAGTTCCTTTTCCTGTCGCCTTACCCATTTCTACAGCTGGGTCTGATAAATCAAACAATTCAACATCAAAGGTTTCAGTTCCCTCATATAATTCATCGTCATTTATGTCAATGGTTATAGTCTTATCTCCGGATTCACCTTTTCCAAAAGTAACAGGACCTTCCTGTTGTACATAATCCTGTTCCTTTACAGCACTGCCGTCTTTTGTTCTGAAATTAACACTTACGCCTTCAGAACATGGCTTGCTGAGAGATACCTTAAATTCTATCTTGGGGGCAGCTCCTTCTGTAATAGTCGCATCGCTTATAGAGATTGTTGATTTATCGTTATCCGTAATTGTACCAGTTGCAGTACAACCGTTCGCATTGTCAGCAGATAAATTTAATTTAACTGTCTCATCTGGCTCCTGTGTATCGTCCCCTATAACAATTACTTCAATTTGATGTGTACTTGTGTCACCCGAAGCAATAGTCAGAATTCCACCAGTAATAGCGGTATAGTCTATTCCTTGTGTTGCGCCTTTTTTATCTTGAGTATCGAGCCCGTCAGCAGTTGAGTAATTTACTGTTACGGTTTTTCCGCTTTCTGCTGAAAGTTTAACATCAAATATCAGTTTGGTAGTATTGCCGAAATCACTTTCTTCTACCTGTGGGTTAGATACAATCAAATCTGGAACAACATCATCGTCCTTTATTGTACATGTTGCAGTAGAAGTACCCAAATCTGCACCATCAGCACTTGTTAAAGTAATTGAAAAGTCTTCATCATCTTCATCCAGTGAATCATTTGTTACATTTACTTCGATTATACCTTCTGTATGGCCTTTTTCTATTTTCAACGTATCTGAAGCACTTGTATAGTCTTCAGTACTCTTTGCAGATCCGTCTGATGTCTCATATTGTACCGTGACATCTTCATCGCTTACTTGTGATAGTGAAACTTTAAAAGCGGCCTTTTTAGTTATATCGTTTTCATTGAACTCGACAGGCGCTATATTTACCGTTGGTTTGGCATCAATGTTGGTTATTGTTAAATCCTTTGATTTATCGTCTCCTGTAGTTGCGTTTGTAACATCGTCGTCGGAGGTACTTACTGTAAGTGTCTTGTCATTATTGAATTTATTATTTGGTATTCCTTTAATTTGCACTGAACCATCTGTATCTGTGCTGTGTATTGTAATAGTATCGTTTGAAACTGTAAAATCCTTATCTTTCACAGCACCAGCTCCAAAAGATAATTTTACTGTTACATCCTTGCTTGATTTATTTGTAAGTGTAGCTTTTACAGTTGCCGTATCAATTCCGTTTTCTGATATTGACCCTGGTGTTATGATTAAATTTACTTTTGGCTCGGTTTCGTCATCAGTAATTGTCAGCGTATCCGAAGTAGTTGTATCTTTTTCCCCATATTCCACAGTGCTTATTCCAACGGTTACACTCTTATCACCTGAAAAGATATCATTGTCCGTCGGAATTATGTAAACTGAAGCGGATAAACTATTTGCAGGTATGGTTATTGAAGTCGGAGCTATAAAATCAGTTCCAGGGGTTGCACCTGTAAAATCAAGATTAACTTTTACATCTTCGTAGGTCTTATTTGAAAGATCAACGATTATTTTTGCAGTACCACCATTCTCACTAATACTGCTTTTATCTATACTTAGGGATACTTTCGGAGGAGAGTCATTGTCCTTTATTGTGCACGTAGCCTCTCCATCTGTAATACCACCGACACTGGTATTTAAAATCTTGACCTTAAAGCTTTCCGCTTTTTCATGGTCAGGATCATCTTTTGTTGGTACTTTTATATCCACATAAGGTGTATTGGCTAGAATGGTAATTGTGTCATCTAGTACAGTGGTATCCAAATCATCTGCTGTTGCAGTGTCGGGAATGATTGAGTAGTTTACAGTTATGTCGTTTGTATAAGCCTTTGTCAAATTTACTCTGAAGGTTGCGTTCTGTCCTTCAGTAGTCTCAGGTGCGTCGGCTATTGAAAGGTCTGTAAGGTTTGAGAAGTCGAGGCTGTCTAGAGAAATATACAAGGGCTGATCTGTATCTGTATCAGTAATTACTACTTTGTTAATATCATACCAACTATCCCCAAAAGAAAGAAATCCGCCGTACTCACCATCTGTGGAATTGCACACATTATTGGTATATGTAACATCACCATATTCAGTGGTACCCGGTTTAGTAAAATCGATACCATCTACATGGACACGTTCTGATGAACCATTATATCCCTTTATATCCACCTTAGTCGAAGAGCCCATATCGGTTATTAATGCGTACAACGACTGTAGCTTAAATGTTCTTTGTATTGTAGATTCAAATGCAAAGAATTTAGGACTTGTATTTAAATCTGGATCATTACTTATTGCCATACCGCTAAAACCATTTATCGTACGACCATATCCAAATTCATAACTTAATGCATCCCATCCTCTTACGTTAATAATACCAGTATCAGTAGTAAAATTCAGGTCTCCTACCTGATATGTTCCTGAACTACTCCCAGCCGCAACTGAGTCAAAATTCTGATCCTGTGGTGCTTCTGCATAGACATAACCAGTATTATATACCATCATGATATTAAATAGTAAAATACAAATTACCACAGATATTCTTTTAACTGTCTTTGACATTTGCCCCTCCTATATATACATAGCCACACTCAGGGCGTATATAAAACCAGAGTGTGGCCACATAATAAATTATAATATTGTTATTGTATAAGTAATCTTATTTCCTGTAATCTTTGATATAACATCAATACAAATCGGAGCGTTTAAGTTATTCACAGTAAACGTCGAACCACTTGCTCCTGAGATACCATTAACAGTAATATTTACACCATTAGGATTCATAGCAGTTGGAATTATGGATAAGCTTGTAGTTCCACTGACACTTGCAGTATATTGCGGTTGTGTTGGGCTAAATGTCGGCTGCAATGTAAGAGTTGCTTTTCCATTTTTAACCAATAAATTGGACAACGTCAAATCCTCTTTCCTCTTAATTGTTACCGTATACGTCTGCGTCGGCTGGGACATTGTTGCTGTAGTTACTATAACATTTACTGTTGTATCTCCTGTTGTCTGCAGTGGAATCGGCCCGTATGGTGTACCACTTACAGCAGCTCCTCCGTTTATTGTCATAGTCGATGCAGGGTTTTCACATATAGCATTTATCATTACGCTTTGAACTGTACTATCAACTTCTACCAAGTACCCAACAAAAGTATTTTTATCAAAATTCGGTGTCATCGGAAGTACTGTAGTTCCGTTAAGAACAGAAAGACTTGCGAGTTTGTTACTGTTAAGCCTAGTGACAGTCATGGTATATCTCTGAGTTAGGTACCCAACCGCCGAAGTAACATCAATAGTTATAGTATTAACACCGACTGCAAGATTCACAGCTGCTCCTGCTCCACTTGCGGTTATAACTCCATTTACCCTAATAACCGCGTTTTGGCCATAGGCTGTCGGAGTTTCTGCGGTAGGAGTTACTACAATACTTGTCGTACTATAATCAACTGTAGCAGTATAAGCAAATGTAGTTTTATTAAAAGCAGGTGTAAGTGTACCGCTGTTTATCGTCAAGTTTGATAGATATTGGCTTGTCGGGTCAACAGGGAACAGCTGGAAATTAGAAATTGAAGCAATGTTGGGATTACATTTTAGTCCTTTTGTTACATTTACCCTATAATACCTATAGGCGGCGGTTGGAACAAACGTTCTGTCAGAACTGTAACTTATTGTGCTAGTATTTGTATTATCCACTACATCAAGAGTGAACCATGTATTATTATCATTGCTTCCTTGTAAAGAATATGTCAGCATATAGTATTGCTGAGGGTCCCAACCCACTGAAGCCATGCCGTTTACAACCCACCGATTCACACAATACAAATTATTTGGTGTAAAACTCAGTGTACAAGGTACTTCTCCAACCCATCTGTTAACAGGCTTTAATATCCCGTCAATTGCTTTTGCCGCCCCAAAAGGAGCTATATAACTGGATGCTGAAACTTGACCAATTAATGCGGTATTACCCATATGTATTTCCTCCCTGCTATATTAAAATTTGTATTTTTTTACATTAAATGATATTATTATTATATTGTAACTCAATCAAAATTACAATCAAAATTTTTCTAATTGTCATTATTTATGACATCCTATTGACATATTTTTACACAATATTATATAATTACTATATATTAATCAGCGAGAGGTGTTTATATGGAGACGATGTTAGGTGAAATAGAACTTTTCCCATTTACCTTTGTACCGCGAGGATGGCTTTTGTGTAATGGCCAGTTATTAAACATTACAAAAAATCAAGCACTGTATTCGTTACTGGGAGCTTCTTATGGCGGTGACGGTAGAACAACCTTTGCCCTACCTAATTTATTAGGCACGGAGCCTGTACCGAATACAAAGTATTACATAGCAATAGAAGGCCTTTATCCTACACGGAATTAGGTTGATTGTTTATATAATTTCAACTTTAAAAATTTATTTTAGCCGTTCTGCGGCTCAGGGAGGCTATTATTATGGATTATCCTTTCATAGGTCAGATTCAGCTTTTTGCCTTAGGATTCGCTCCTTACGATTGGCAGTTGTGTGATGGAACACAATTTCAGGTTGCACAAAATCAAGCATTATATTCATTAATTGGAAATAAATTTGGCGGTACACCCGGTCAGACATTCGCAGTTCCAAATCTGTTAAAAGCAAGTGCATATCAGGCTAAGGTTCCGCGCCCCATGGCTTATTATATTTCAATGACTGGCATGTATCCTACACAAAATTAAAAAGTTTATTTTCAGGGAGGTTATTATAATGGATTTTCCTATTTTAGGTATGATAAAGCTCTTTCCGTTTTCCTATGTCCCATCTGGTTGGGCGATTTGTAATGGTTCGATTTTAAACGTTCAAACAAATACCGCCTTATTTTCACTGCTGGGAGCTCAATTCGGCGGTAATGGCAGTACTACGTTTGGGCTACCTGATTTAAGAGGTGGTGAACCGGATCCAAATACTGTATTTTGTATAGCTACACAGGGAATGTATCCCGAAAGACAATAAAAGCAGTTATTACGGATAATTACCTTATTATTGTAAAAGATATGTTTATTGGTATGTTAATGTTGGTAGATTAAATACTAATATATTTTATAACTAATTAAATAATAAGGGAGGAAGTTGTTTTGTCCAAAAATTTTTATGAAGCAGTAAAAGACAGACGCACATACTATGGAATTGATAAGAAGATTCCTGTTTCCGATGAAAGGGTTCAGGAAATTATAAAAGATGCAGTTCTCCACACACCTTCAGCCTTTAACAGTCAAAGTGCAAGAGTTGTATTATTATTGGAAGCTAACCATGACAAATTGTGGAGCATAACAAAGGATGCTCTCAGTAAGGTGGTACCGCCTGAAAACTTTTCAGCAACGGAGCAAAAAATCAACTCTTTCAGAAGTGGCTATGGTACCGTTTTGTTTTTTGAGGACAACTCTGTTATCGAGTCCCTACAGCAGCAATTTGCACTGTATAAGGATAATTTCCCCGTTTGGGCAGAACAGTCAAACGGAATGTTACAATATGTAATTTGGACTTCTTTAGAAATTGAAGGTATAGGAGCTTCTCTTCAGCACTATAACCCATTAATAGATGATGCCGTCAGGGCTGAATGGAAAATCCCTTTGAACTGGAGGCTTGTTGCCCAGATGCCATTCGGAAAGCCAACTGCATCTCCTGATGAAAAGCAATTTCAGCCAATTGAATCAAGACTTAAAGTGTTCAAATAAGAGAAACCGGCCATTAGCCGGTTTTTCTATAATATCTTCTTTTCAAACTCTTCTATCAGTTTAATGTATTTCTCCTGTAAATGCTCTTCCTGTGCTTTGTTTTCTGCCTTTTCACATTCATAGTTCAGTTTGTCCATTGTTTCTTTAACCAGATTATTCCTTGCAAAGGTATATACTACTCCGTCTTCTTTTTCAATATGCCTGTAAAGCAAGTGCGTATATGAAACTGCGTTGGCAATTATATCAAGCTTGGATTCATCATCTCCTTCCATGACCCTTTTTACGGCAGCTTCAAGTTCTTGCATATGAAGCCTTCCAAGATCATGTTCAACCAACATGCCATGTCTTACAAGCTTTTGTGCAGCTGGCCCCATTTCTTTTTCCATTCTGTCAAAAAGAAGTTTTTCCTCTTTGCCATGGTGGTGAGCATCTGCATAATTTCTTACAAAATCAATTATTGTAAAAAAATCTTCATACTCTATCTGTTCACCCTTTAAAATCTTGTAACAATATTCACGGATGACCTTCAGCATACGCTTTATATTTTTATGTTCATCTACCATTAAATCAATACAATCCATATAATCTTCCTTTCTACTTACGTGATATCCTGTGTGTATTATCAGCGGACCTTGTATAAATAAAATCATGGTTCAGCTCTTCTACGAAGGCTTTTACCCAAACCTCTCTAAGTTCATAAAAATTATTTACATTTCCCTCAACCTTTTTCCAATATGGTGTATGAAGGCATATTGCGGACTTCCATACAAATTCGTTATCACTGCTTGATACTATTTCGTTTACACGGTCACAGGGCATTCCCTCAAGGATATAGTCATTCAAAGCATTAAATATATCCTCCGGAATAGATTTTTCCCCTTGATAATCTTGTGCAGCAGCTTTTCCCTGGTTTTTATAAATCTCAGTTAAATCATTCTTATAATCCATGTTCCTGTTTAGTACCTGAGTTACAATAGCTGCCTGCCTTAATTCCGCACTTTCTATTCTTTCCTGAAGCCATCCGTGTATATTTGAGGTATCAATCAATTGTTCCAATGGCTCAGGCTCCAAAGGAGGGCCGTGTTTTTCGTTTATATCCTGAACCCAGGTGCCTACAGGCAAGTCCTTTGCCTGAGCCCATTTTATAATATCCATCTCAATTTTTTCATACCAGATAATTTTGTTGTAAAGCCAGTAATGTATTTTACCAAGAAACAGACTCATGTTTTCCTCCGTTTAATTTTAATTTATTTTTCTCTTAGTTATTTTGTTCTCAAGTGCTAATTTTTATTTAACACACTCAATTAATACATTTTGAATACTATATTATAGGATTTCTTGTATTATTTGGAGGAACAAATTATGGAGTACACCATTAAGACAGAACAGGATGTAAATATTTATGTAAATGATATTAATCCTTATGGTAAAAAGACGATTCTTTTTGTACACGGTTGGCCTTTAAGCCACCGGGCATTTGAATATCAATTCAATGTGCTTCCTAAAATGGGATACAGATGTATTGGTATGGATACAAGAGGCTTCGGCAATTCAAGTAAGCCTTTCTGGGGTTATGACTACAACAGGTTGGCTGAAGATGTCCGTTGTGTAGTTGACGCATTAAAGCTTAGAAACTTCGTTCTGGCAGGCCATTCAATGGGAGGTGCTACTGTTATTCGCTATATGTCTCTCTTTAATGGCTATGGTGTGTCAAAGCTGGCATTGTTTGCTGCTGCTGCACCAAGTCTGACTATGCGCCCTGACTTTCCTTACGGCCTTCCCAAAGAAGATATAACTAAAATAATCCAGAGTGTATATGACAACCGTCCACAAATGCTTCTGGATACTGCACCAATGTTTTTTTACAAGCCCATAACCAAGGCTCTATCTGACTGGTTTTTTCAACTTGGCTTTAAGGCGGCCGGCTGGGCAACAGCAGAGTGTGCCAAAACCTTCCGTGACGAAAGCCTTTTTAACGATCTTCCCAAAATTCAGGTTCCTACCCTGATACTTCACGGAATACATGACCGTGTTTGTCTGTTTCCTTTGGCAGAGGTCATGAAAAAAAATATCAGAAACTCAAGGCTCGTACCTTTTGAGTACAGCGGACACGGTCTGTTCTTTGAGGAAAAAGATAAGTTTAATATGGAATTGGTCAGATTTGCCGAGCAACTATAGTGTTAAGAACAGTAAAAACAAATTGCTTGAATATATATTTCAAGCAGTTCTTTTTTTGCAGTAAAATCCCTATTATTGGATTATGTGAATTATTTCCTGTTAACAATTAATATATTCTAATTGAAATATTTTTTCATCCTTGCTATTATTATCTAGTCACTACATTTAGGGTAGTAAACTGTTAGAAGATAAAAGTGACTATAATAATCTTTTTTTATTTAATTAGGGAAAAAATATATTAATAAGGAGTGTATTCAAATGACACAAAAGAGGGATCAGTGGGGGTCAAAAGCCGGATTTATCCTTGCTGCCATTGGCTCGGCTGTAGGGTTGGGCAATATATGGAGATATCCGTATGTACTCTATTCCAACGGCGGGGGTGCTTTTCTAATTCCATATTTCTTCGCCATACTAACTGCCGGAATACCGTTAATGATTATGGAGTACGGGTTGGGACACAAATTTAAAGGTTCCCCGCCGTTGGCATTTGCAAGAGCAAATAAAAAGTGGGAGTGGCTGGGCTGGTGGCCAAGTATTAATTCATTTATTATATTGACATACTATACCCTAATACTTAGCTGGGCTGTCAATTACCTGTTTTTGAGCTTTACTCAGTCCTGGGGCTCTGATACCAATTCATTTTTCTTTAAAGATTTCCTTAAAATGACTGATAGTCCCTTTAAGCTGGGTGGCTTTGTATGGCCTGTATTTGTTGGTATTACTATTATCTGGCTGCTAAATTGGTTTGTATGCTATAAAGGTGTTTCAGGGGGAATCGAAAAATTAAATAAGATTCTGCTTCCCACCCTTGTAGTTGCAATGATAATTATTGTTATCAGAGGCGTAACTCTTCCGGGAGCAAGTCTTGGACTTAACAAACTTTTTACACCGGACTGGTCAAAAGTACTGGACCCAAAAGTTTGGATAGCTGCATATGGTCAGGTTTTCTTTTCATTAAGCCTTGCCATGGGTATTATGGTAACATATTCCAGTTACCTGCCTAAAAAAACAGATATAAATAACAGTGCATTCATGACAGCCTTTGCAAACTGTGGATTTGAGTTCTTGGCTGCAATAGGAGTTTTCGGAATATTGGGATACATGGCTTCAACTCAAGGTGTAGGGGTAGATAAAGTTGCTTCACAGGGAATCGGCCTTGCATTTGTAGCTTTCCCTAAAGTGTTTACGGTTATGGGTGGAATAGGCAAGTTATTTGGCGTATTATTCTTTATATGTCTTGTTTTTGCCGGAATAACTTCTTCCATATCTCTGGTAGAAGCTTCGTCATCCGCATTGATTGACAAAACAGGAGCCAGCAGAAAGAAAGTTGTTTCTTTGGTTTGTCTGGTTGGATACGCTATAAGTATAGTTTATTCCACAGGAGCAGGACTATATTTCCTTGATATTATAGACAACTTTGTAAATTCTTACGGAATTGTAACCGTAGGCTTACTTGAGGCAATAACCATAGGATGGTTGTTCGGAGCTTCCAAGATAAGAGAACATACTAATCCTATTTCCTATTTTTCAGTTGGAAAGTGGTGGAATGTCATGGTTAAATTTGTAACCCCAGCAGTCTTGACTTTCATGATTATATCCAACGTTATAAATGAAATAACAAAACCATACGGAGGATATTCACAAAAAGCACTGATTGCCTTCGGTTGGAGTGTAGTAATAATAGGAATTGGTTTATCTTTGATATTATGTCAAAGACCTTGGAAGGACAGAAGTATTACTTCTTATAAATCTGAGGAGGTGAAGTAGATGACTGCTACATCCATAGCTTTCTTTCTATTTGGTGCGATTTTCCTCTGGGGTGGACTTGCTGTAACAATCTACATTGCGGTAAAAAATGAATCTAAAGAATAGATAAAAAACAAGGGGCTGCTGATGCAGCCCCTTGTTTTTTTTAGTCGTCCCTGCGCTTTTGGTCCAAGGCTTCATCTCTTATTTCTGCTCTGAAGCCTTCAAGTGCATCACGTCTTCTATCATTTTTTTCTTCCAAGGTTTTTGCCATTTTACTGTCATCAGTTTTTTCAATGAGTTCATCAGCTAGTTCCATATTCCTGATTGTATGATTGATATTGGCTTGTATTCTTTCTACATTATCACTTCTGTCATCCGGTTTAGGCTTATTCATATAAATATCCTCCCTTTGATTTACAATATTTTTAGTCTTTGTCATCATCAATCTTAATCTCGACGGCTCCTGATTGTTCCATAACCGACTTTACTTCTTGTGCTTTGTGCCTTGCAGCTTTCACAAACACTACAATCCCACTGTCATGATTCAATTCGTTTAAACTTTCAAGAAAAGACTTTAACCTGCCGGGGTCATCCTGTTCTGTTTTCACGGTGGCAGATATATGATTATCTATGGCATCAGCATTCATGCTTCGAAACTTGGCTTCATCGAAACTGCTGATTATCATATCTTGCCTGTTGATTCCGCTGTTTCTAAGTGAATCAACTACACCGCCAACCTGGCCCGGTTCTAAAAATCTACCTATTATTTTAATAATAAATCCCTCCCTGCTTTCTGTGCCTTGGTAAGAGAACTAATTAAAATAGATTTATTCTTTTTATATTGTGTCCAAAAATATTTTTTGTAAAAAGGTAAAAAAATCAAAAAAACGAACCATAACTGCAACACCCGATTGCACCGTTAAATTGCGGTTCTTCAAGCTTTATTATTTCGTCAAAGTCATTTTTCAGATAATGTACAAGAGATTTGCTTCCTGCTACTCCTCCCGACATAACCAATCTTTTTCCTTTGAATTTTGAAAGCAAAGGTCTAAGCCTTCTGTATAGTGAATAATTTACCCCGGCACATAATCTCTCTGTTGAAACTCCTTCTGCTATTTTACCTATGAGTTCTGATTCAGAAAAAACAGAGCAGGTGGAGTTTAGTTCTACAGGTGCTTCGCAGTATTGTGTTAATTTTTCAAGTGGAAATTCCAGAACTCCCGCCATATTTTCTAGATATCTTCCACAGGAAGCAGCACATTTGTCATTCATCTCCAAGTCAGTTATCAGGCCTTTTTCAACCTTTACAACCTTCACATCCTGCCCCCCCACATCCAGAAGGGTAAATTCCTTCAGACCTGTCTGATATATAGCTCCATAAACATGCGCCTTTATTTCCGTTATTTGTCTGAACATATTGATATCAGTATTATTTCTGCCATATCCCGTTGATACTGCAACCACCTCTTCACTAATTCCGAGCCTGCTTACATCAACCTCCAGTTTTCCATTCTTATATGAACAGTAATTTTTATAAAAAGCCATTGTACTAATTTTTTGTTTATGTATAATTGAATTTTTATCCATGAGAACTATTTTTACTTCTCTGCTACCCAAATCAATTCCAAGTATCTCCATTACTTTAGCCTCCTTAAATCACCAAGCATATCCAAAAAGGCTTCAAGCCTCAACTTTGTACGTGAATCAAGACAATTCACTTTGTCTCCCTCTATGGTGAATACAGGAATATCAAGTTCCTGTTTTATTACTATGTCCTGTATAGCTCTGTGGCAAAAAGACTGAGTATAATGGACAATGCCATCAAGCTTTCTAAGTCTTATTTGCTTTTTTATTTCCGCAAGCCTGAATTCCAGGTCATAAGGATATGTATAATCATAATATTGCTCGTAGATATTTTTGGCTTGACCAGCCCTTGGAAAGGAAAATTCTCTTTGTACCTCATTATATACAAAGCGGGAATTAAACCTTTCGACATACTCAAATACATCACAAATCATTGGTGGGACACCTATGTAACCAAGCCTCAATTCCTGTTTTCTTGGCTGCCTTTTTGTAATTTCACATATTTTTGCTTCAAGGAATTCTGCACATTTATGCGGATTACCGTCAAAGTCGCTCAAGGTTACCTGTGATATATGATTTTCAAAACCTGTAGCCTTATTGTCTATGTAGGTAAGCTCATCAATAGCCTTGGCACGGGTTCTTATGATATTCAAAGTCTTTCTGACAGACTCCACCTGTTCTAAGCTGACATTAAAAATTTTCATAAATTTATTTAATTCTAAAGTGATATCTGAAATGTTATGAGATGACGGATAAGAAAAGTGATAAATTTTCACACCTCTTGTCTTCAAAACCTCAAGCAATGCCCCGGTATTGGAACAGTCCCTCTCTTGAACTCCCACAATTTCACTTATGCCATTACGCAGACATGCTCCATAAATCCCTTTTATCCATGCACAGGAACTTTTGGGAAAACCGTCTCTTTCCGCCCTTTCTATATCCTCTGAATAGTTGTCGCCGGATATAAATACATTATTCAAGTCAATTACATTGTAGTTTGCCGCAAGCAATATTTCTATAGGAACTGTAGTTGTAATTCCGATTTTACTCATAAAAAATCCTCCAAACAAAAATAAAAAAAGGGCATATGCCCTTGTGTAAACAAAATAAGCTATCCTTCCGATAGCAGGCCCGTAGTTTTGTTTACAGACAGGATGGTTACGAACTGTCTTATGAATTTATTGTAATTGTAGCAGTATGCTGTAAGTAAAGTCAATGATTTCAAGAAAACAAAAATTTAACACGTATTTAAAAAACTCTATAGGTTACATTATGATAGCAGGAAAAACTCATTTACTTATTTTTCACTTGGAGGGATAGAACTTGAGAGAGATCGCTTACAAAATGAAATTTCTGTGTTTTACATCTCTGTCGCTGTTTTTTTCATTCATGTGGCTACTGACTCTGCTGCTTAGAGCAAAATCAAGTCCTCTTCCAATAATAGTGCCTCAAAAGCCATTAATATTAATTTGCCTTTCAATACCTATATTATTGGTGCTTTTGGGTATTTTCCGCATGGGGCGTATTTTGACCCGACTTAACGAAAAAAGAACAATATTAATCATCCTTACAATTTACTTCATCCTACAGGTATTATATATCTTAATGTTTCCGGTTAATGCCTATGAAGATGCCGCTATTGTAGAAGGCTTTGCACGTGAATTTCTCCAAGGCAAATTTTCTTCTCTGGAAATAGGTAATTATCTTGGATATTACCCCAATAACATAGGTATTACATTGCTTTTTTCATTTCTATATCTATTTTTTCCTGATAATCTTCTTACTCTTAGGTTTTGTAATGTAATATTTTCAACTTTGACTGCCTGGCTAACTTATAAGCTTTATAAAGAGCTTTTCCCCAATGAACAAAATTCTTCCTGTGGTGTGCTGCTAATGACTGTATTTTTTCTGCCTGCAATCATCCTGGACAACCTTACATATGGCGATATTATAAGTACTTCCCTTTGTACGGCAGGACTTCTTAGCTCTGTAAAATTTGTAAAAACCTCCCTTGTAAAATATGTGATATACACAGCATTACTCCTTATGTTGGGGAATTTCACAAGAAGTGTTGCCCTTCTGTTTTTACTTGCAGTTCTAGTTTACTGGACGTTGAACAGCAAGTTTTTCAGGTGTACACTAAACTACAAAAAGGTCATTGCAGGAATTATCATAGCAATCTTAGCGTTCTCGCTACCTTTGAGATTATTCAGTTTTATAGGGTTTAAAAGCGGTATCATAGATGAACCTGTCGGCATTCATGCAAATCCCATTTGGAGATGGATTAATATAGGATTTCCATCTGACAGTAAACTGGGCTATTGGGACGGAGGGCGTAATACATCTATATTTGTTTCCCGCTACAAGTGCGACCCCAAAATGGCTTCCAGATTTTTTATCCACGATATTATTGATAAATATCAGAACATAGGCAAGAAAAACACATTAAAAGGTTATATTAAAAAAACCTTCTGGACATGGACAGAAGGAACCTACAATGTGAATTATTACGGTTTAAGCCAAACACTTAAACCTGAATATTTCAAACTTTATAATACCCCCCTCATAAAATATGCGGAACCGGGTGACAAAATCTTGAGGGGGGCCCTTGACTGGTATTTACACACATATAACTGGATAACCCTTGCCCTTGTTGCATATTATCTTTTGAACTGTTTAAAATATAAGGATTTCAAGGCTGAACTTTTGGTTTATACAATATTATTTTATCTGGGGTTTTACTTTTTCTGGGAAGTAAAATCAAGATACCTGTTCGGATTATACCCTATTCTTACAATATTGTCATATAGTTCAATAGAACTAATTATTAATAAGGGTCAGCAGAAGTTGTTCCACCGACCCTAAATAAAATTCAACTATGATATTTCTAAGCCAATTCTTTATCTGATTCCTTTAATTGCTTGCGTATTTGTATCTTCTGGGGACATTTCTTCTCACATATACCGCATTCTACACATGCATCAGCGCGGTTTCCTTTAAGCCATTCATTGGTTCCGATACTTTTATATTCTGCTTTAGCATAATCCGTCAATTTATAAACACGATGATAATTCATAAATTCGAATATTTTGGGGATGTTAACCTCCTTGGGGCACGGCATACAGTAGTTACACCCGGTACAGTACAAGTCAGACAGCTTTTTATTTTGTTCCATTGCCTCATTTATTGCAATGATTTCTTCGTCTGTAAGCTGATTCTGATTTGATGCAACCCGTATATTCTCCTCAACCATGGCCATGTTACTCATTCCCGACAATGCACATGTAACATTTGGATTAGAAATTACGAATCTTAAAGCAAGTTCGGCACTGCTTTTTGCTCCCCCGGGAATTAACTGACTGATTACTTCAGAGGGTGCTCCCAATCTTCCTCCTCCAATAGGGCCCATAATCATGACTCCAAGTCCTTTTTCACGTGCATGAGCTATGCCAGCCTCATTGCTTCTGTCCAGCATATTGTATTGGCATAACACTGTTTCAAAGTACCCTGTATCAATTAGCTTTATCATATTTTCAGACTTGTCATGAAATGAAAAGGATAGGTGTTTTATCAAACCCTCCTCTTTTGCTTTTAATGCAGCTGAAAGTGGGCCGTCTTTTACGATTATTTTCTGTTCAAAGGCCTCAAGGTTTATTCCCCACATATGATAAAAATCTATGTAGTCAGTATCAAGTTTCTTTAACGAATTTTCAAGTCTTTCTCTATAATGCGCACCGGAATCATCCTCAATGGGATTTTTGGTTGAAAGATAAACTTTGTCTCTCCAGCCTTTTATGGCTTTTCCGACAATCTCCTCACTCTGCTTTTCGCAATAGTAAGGTGCTGTGTCAATATAATTCACACCTAACTCGAAAGACCTATGTATCATCCTAATACTCTCTTCGGTATCAAAAACCATTCGACCGCCAACATTCGTTTGCGGTAATCTCATTGCACCAAATCCC
>JAEYNY010000188.1 GCA_023412275.1 Bacillota bacterium | reverse complement strand
CAGCTGGCCAGCTTTCAATAAATAAAACTACTTAGTTCAACTAAAGGAGATTCTTATGCAAAAACGAAGTAAAATCATTTCAGCAACCTTAGCATTTCTGCTTTTATTTCAGCTATTTGCCTTGGTTACAAATCAACCTGTTAATGCCGCAAGCGCTTTAAAAGTTGAGATGTATATGGGGAATACCGCTTCAACAACAGGCACCATTTCCCCCAACTTTAAAATTACCAATAATGGCGTAAACTCTTTAAGCATGTCAGCAATTACTATTAGATATTATTTTACTAAAGACAGTAATAGTACACAGAATTTCAATTGTAATGTTTCAGGTGTAACAGGTAGCTTTGTGGACATGGCCACACCTGCTCTTAATGCCGATAACTATTTGGAAATACACTTTCCATCAGGTACATTTCTGGCTCCAAATACAAGCATGGAGATTGAAACAAGTATTTCTAAAGCAGACGGATCAAATTACAACCAATCGAATGATTATTCCTTCAGCTCAACAAATACCGCTTATACAGAGTGGAGCAAGACACCCGCTTACATAAATTCCATTAAAATATGGGGGGCTGAACCTTTTATTTTTGATCCTACCCATGGATTTTTGGTAATTGCAAGCAGTAAAATTTATAGTGCTTGTCAAAGCGAATTAAATACATACATGGCTGATTTAGAAAATGAGGGTTGGTCGCCTACACTCATAAAAGTTAACAACGTTCCGGACAGTAACTATACAGGAGACCCAAATTTTCAT
This sequence comes from Bacillota bacterium, assembly GCA_023412275.1. Taxonomy (GTDB): domain Bacteria; phylum Bacillota; class Clostridia; order Acetivibrionales; family DSM-1351; genus Ruminiclostridium. The sequence continues at coordinate 23,901 of JAEYNY010000188.1, read as the reverse complement.
GTTTGTGAAAACCCCAATGCCCTGAAGCAAGTAATCAGTGGATATTATGATCAAGGTTATAAGGGCTTTGTAATTATAGGTTCTGCTCCATCAATTCCTAATGCTTTTTGGGAATCAAATCCCGGTTCAAACGAAAACGTACCTACAGATCTCTTTTATGCAGATATGAGTACCTGGGCCGACTCAGATGGAGACGGTTTATATGAGTCAGCTTACAATTCTGGGACAAGTGCACCGGATATGATTTATGGCAGAATATCCTCAGGAGCTATCTCAGATTCTGACCAACTGGCAAGCCAAAAAACCTCGGAATACCTTTCAAAAATTCATGCCTTCCGTTTGGCCGGTAGAAATATGTCTTTCGAGCCTAAAGCCTTTTCTTTTGCTGACGATGATTTTTGGGGATACGAACCTCAAATGATAGCTGGATTGGCAAATTTAGAAAAAGAAATATACAGCACTTCAAATAAATCATCAACAACTAAAAACAAATTTTTAGAGCTTCTTCAAGGTGGATACAGATTGGGATTCGAGATCATCCATGCAAGCCAGGAAGGCTGGACGATTCCAACCCATCCAAACGGTTCAGAGGATGCCGATAGTTTTGATCGACCGACTATAGATGACATTAACGGCATAACTGTCAAAGTAAACTATCTTCACCTTAATTCCTGTTCAGCCTGCGACTTTACCACAAGCAATCTCGGTGCTGCTTTTCTATTCAACCGAAACAGCACTACAGGTGAATCAAATGTTTACAACATTACAGGAATGACAATCAGTAGTGGTTTTTATGCTGATCCCCAATATTTTGAAGACCTAAAAAATAACTGTATAGGCACCGCCTTTAAAAATATAGTCACAAGATTTCAGGGTAATTATGGTAATGTGAAACCTGAATACATCCTCCTGGGTGATCCCACTCTGAAATATAATTTCACTAATCCTCAAAACAAGTGTCCCCATGTCTCAAATGACCTTAGTGATGTAAATGCTTACCCAAATAAACCGTTTAAAATTAATTTTCAAACAACGGACCCTGAAAACGACCCAGTTTTTGTGGATGTTGCCGGACTACCGGATGGAGCATCCTATGACAGCAATACCAAAACCGTAGACTGGATGCCGCAATCCTCACAGGCAGGTAACTCCTATAATGTAACCGTAACTGCTTATAACAAGGACCTTTCGGGTCAGCCTGTTAATAAATATGTACAGGATTTTACTATTTATGTTTCAAGAATGACTTTATCCCCTCAGGATATCCCAAATCCCGGCTTTGAGTCATTAAATACTGATGGCACGCCTTCCGATTGGACTCGAACTGGAGACCCATCTATGGATCAGATAGTTAAGCATAGTGGAAATTACTCAGCTAAAATCACCTTAAACAATCCCGGTTTATATGAGGTCAATAAAGCTGTAGAGCCAAATACTCACTACTTAATTAGTGGATATATTAAAACCTCCAATGTAACCGAAGGTGCATATTTGTCTATACTTGGAAATAATACATTTACCTATGTCTTTAGTAATTCACTGGTAGGGACTCAAGACTGGACTCCAGTGTATCTACGTTGGTATTCTGGAAACAACACGAGCATGAAAGTACAATGTAGACTTACAGGTGGCGACACTGCATGGTTCGACGATATTAAACTGGAAAAGGATTATAATCTTGGATTTGAAATTCCTAATCAAGACGCATCTAGTAGGGCTTCCAGATGGAATTTCTACAGCCGTAATACTACTTCGGATACAAATTCAATAACTCTTTTGAACAACCAATCCCATAGCGGCTTGCATTCAGTCGGTATCCTATCTGGTCAAGCTGCAAATTATTCTTTTTTAAACAACGATATAGAAGTTGTTCCGAACACTAATTATCGTTTTAGCGCCTGGGTAAAAACACAAAACGTAATCTCAGGAACTGTGGGCGCAAATCTGGCTGTAATCTCAGGATCAGGCCTTGCAGTATCTAATTCCGTCGTTAATACAAATAATGAATGGACACAAATATATGTTGATTTCAACTCAGGCAGCAGTACAACAGCAAAGATCTATTGCAGGCTTGGTGATGCTTCCAACTTTGCACAAGGAGTTGTCTCATTTGACGATGTAACCGTCGAACAGAGATAAAGTCCGTTAATTAAAATTAATTAAAAACAGCTTTCTATGATAAAATCATATCATAGAAAGCTGTTTTTTAATGGAACTCCTGACTCTTCTTTGGTTATATCTATTTCATATGACCTTTTTATTTAGTTTTCCCACTGTATTTAGCGTTACGTTTATAATAGGTCCGGTCATTGCAATTGCTACAATCGTACCAACGCCGACTACTCCTCCCAGAAGAAAACCAATTATTGCCGCAACAAAGTCAAAAGCAATCTTAACTTCTTTAAGGGGCTTTTTTAACTTCCCCGAAATAAAAAGTACCAACGCATCAACTGGGGCTGCCCCCATATTTACAGATAAGTATAGCCCTAAGCCGCAGCCAAGTAAAATTACTGCAGGTATCAACATTAACAGCCTTACTAAATAATCCTGCCCAGGAGGTATAAAAACAAAGTCTCTAAAAGCTGCAAATTGAAGAGTAAATGTCCCTTCAGGTAATATTAATTTGCTAAACATCCCAGTAAACAGGTTTATCAGCGGTCCCATTGCAAAGCCTGAAATCCATGTCGCCAGGTTAACCAGATTTCTACTAAAAATAAGGATAACAACAAAATAAACTAAACTGTCAATCAAATTTACAGAACCGTAGCTAAGCTTAAATATTTGGTGTTGACCATCAACAAATACAGATATAGGATCAGTTCCGATATTCAAAGTATAAAAAATTGCAACCCCACATGCTGCTGATGTAACACCTATACATACTATAAGTATTTTTATGAAAAATTCTTTTAAATTATATTCTTTAAATCGACACATTCGTATACACTCACTTATAATTGTATTATTTTTTATAGTCAATAAAATATATACTCATTGTTTGTTGAAATTTTATTGAATTAATATAAAATGATTATTAATTATGATTTTTTTTGCTTATAGTTTAATCTGAACTGCTAATAATTATTAATAATAACGTACTAATAATTCTTACTTTACGAGGTTATGAAAATGTTAAATTTATCCGATGTCTTGCCACTTATTGTATCAGATAAAGACAAGCAAATGCTTATAAGTTTTTTTAAGAATGCTCCTAAATATATAACAGATCGATCTGCCCTTAAGAATCTTGTGTCTGGTCAGACATTAATATCCACTGATCAAAAAGCAGATAAAGTATACATTCATATCACTGGGAGGCTTCAAGGTGTTGATGCCTTCGAACCTGATGTTACATACAATTTTATTGAATTAAATCCTGTAAATATAATTGGTGAATTTGAGGCACTAACAAATAAAAACAATTATCAGATAAATATTATTGCCAAATCAAAGTCAACACTTATTGCCATAGATGTAAAAGACTTTTTAAGCTGGATGCAATGTGATATCGAAGCTGTGAACATAATTTGCCGCCTGCTTGCCTTTAAACTTACACAAGAGTCCAAGATAAACCGCGAGTATTTATTTCTTAATTCTTATCAACGGCTACTAATTTATCTATATAATTATTCTATTAATATGACACCCGGGAAACCGATGATTACAATTTATAAAAAGTATAGTGAAATAGCAGATGAAACAGGTTTCTCCGAAAAAACAATCTGCCGAACAGTTAATAAGCTTGTAAGAGAAGGGTTTATTTCATCTGGAAGAAATGTAATAAAAATATCATCTGAGCAGTTTCAACTACTGAAAAAAACTTTAGAAGAACTCCGATTGATCTAATTTCTTATTTCCTCATTACAATATTCCAGCCAGATAAGTATCTGGCTGGTTCGACACTATCGGTAAATCAGCACTACATTGCTAAAATCATAATAATAATTATCTCAAGCCCTTATCATAAGGTATTCCTTCCGCTTTTGGAGCCCTTGATTTCTGTGAAGTAAATGCAACGACAATCATGGATGCGATATAAGGCAGCATTTTATAAAAGGTTTGATTAATATTCAATGCATCCAGGAACGGGATTAGTGAAACAGAGTAAGCCAATGTACGAAGAAATGCGAAGAATAATGCTGCAAGTAGTATCTTCAGCGGTTTCCATTGTCCGAAAATCATTACTGCCAATGCCAGGAAGCCAAATCCCGCAACGCCGGTATGACCATTAATGTTGCTGTTCATAATGCCTACTGCATAGAAGAACCCTCCAATACCACCAAAGATACCTGATATGCCGACACCAGAATAGCGCATAGCGTATACATTTATACCCACCGAGTCAGCTGCCTGCGGATGTTCGCCACATGCACGAAGTCTCAACCCAAACTTAGTCAAATAAAAGATTATTGTTGAAATTACAAGTAACAAAATTCCCAAATAAACGGTAAGGTAGGTATTCTGAAAAAATAACCTGCCGATGATTGGAATATTGCCCAGTGCCGGTACTTTTTTAATATAAAAGTTCACATCTGTTGTAATCCCATCACTATTGAAGAACATTTTTGAAAACAGCAGGATTGCGGCTGGAATCAGCATATTTAATGCCGTTCCGGTTATGGTCTGATCAGCCTTCATATTAACAGCTGCAAACGCCAGCAACATAGAATACAGTAATCCGCAAACAGCTGCAGCGAGCATGGCGAGAATTAATATCAACTGTGCATTCATGGGTGTGCCTTTCATAAAATAAACAAATAGGCAGCCAAAAAATGCACCGAACAGCATAATCCCTTCAAGGGCAATATTTATGACACCACTTCTTTCACTAAACATACCTCCAAGTGCCACCAAAAGCAGCGGGATAGCTACCGGAAGTGTATTTTGAATCAGGTAGTAAAATGTATCCATATTCACACCCTCTCTTTCTTATTTCTTTTAAAAAGTTTGCCCACAAAAGAATTCATAAATAGTGCAAATGCTGAAAAATAAATTATAACGGCAATAACCACATCAATGATTTCCGGTTTGAAGCCATATAAACTTGCCAGAGTACCTCCGCGTTGGATGTATGATACAAACAATGCAGAAAAGATAATTCCGATGGGGCTGGAGTTTCCGAGAAGGGCTACCGCAATACCGTTAAATCCGTTGGCAGCAATTACATTGATAGGCTCATAGGTCATACTGCTTCCAGCAATAGTGGATGGTGCCAGAATGGCAAATGCGCCTCCCAAACCTGCCATTGCTCCTGCTATTGCCATAGTCAATATAATATTCTTCTTTCCGTTCATACCTGCATAGGTACTGGCATGTTTGTTAAAGCCTGTTGCCTTTAGTTCATAGCCGAAGGTGGTTTTATTTAACACAATGTATAAAATCAGAGCTATAACTATTGCAATAATGATAGAAATATTAACGCTTGAATTTGCAATCCCAAGAGACGGTATCAATGCCGACTCAGAAAGATACGCCGTTCTGGTCTTTGTAGGAATATACATTGTGGCATTTCCCTGTACGAGCATATCTACAAGGTACATACCAATATAGTTGAACATAATTGAGGTTATAACCTCGTTCACATTTAATAATGCTTTGAATATACCGGGTATCAGGCCCCAGAGCAAACCGCCTATCATGCCTGCTATTACACAGACCAGCCAATGTATACCGGCAGGCAAGTCCCACATAAACCCAACATACAGTGCGAAGAACATACCCATTGTATACTGCCCTGATGCCCCGATGTTGAACAGTCCCATCTTGAAAGCAAAGCCCACAGCTAGACCAGTCATCAGAATTGGAGTAGCAAAGTAGAATACGTCTCCAATACGCCCTAATCCTCCCAACAGCACCATCTGAAAGCCTGTAAAGGAATCTGCAGGGTTTGCTGCAATCATAACTATAAATCCAAAAACAAGGCCGAGGAATATGGCAAGCAGAGCTGCCGTAAATGCTGAAAAGCCTTTGCTTTTGGTTACCTTCCTTATATTAAATGCTTTTGGGGAAGAAACATTATTTTTCATGCCTAATCTCCTTTACCGTATTTCGTTTTGCTCCCGACATGTATAGACCGAGCTCTTGAACAGTAACAGTCTTGGGGTCAAGTTCACCGACGATTTCACCCTCATACATGACAAGTATACGGTCGCTTACATTCATAACCTCTTCCAGCTCAAAGGACATAAGTAAAACCGCTTTGCCTTCATCACGTCTTGCAACAATCTGTTTATGGATGTACTCAATAGCTCCTACGTCAAGACCTCTGGTAGGCTGTACTGCAATCAACAAGTTATGTTCCTTGTCCATTTCACGGGCCAGGATGGCCTTCTGCTGGTTACCACCCGACATGCTTCGTACAATGGTAATGGGACCTTGTCCGCTTCGAACATCGTATTGTTCAATCAATTTTTCAGCATAGGAGCGTACCTCGTCACTTTTAATAAAGTTGAAACGCTGGAACTCAGGCTGCCAGTAACGCTGCAGCACGATGTTCTCCTCCAGTGTATAGTCCAGAACAAGACCATGCTTCTGCCTATCCTCTGGAATATGGCTCATGCCTGCTTTGGTTCGGTTACGGATTGTCTCCTTTGTAATATCCTTGCCACTGAGAGTAATCTTTCCGCCACTGATCTTTTCCAAACCTGTCAGGGCTGCAATAAACTCGGATTGACCGTTTCCTTCAATACCCGCAAGACAGACTATTTCACCTGCTCTCACATCAAACGAAACATTCTTAACAGCATTATTTTTATTCGTTTTAGAAGAAACAGTGACATCCCTAACGGAAAGTACCACCTTTCCCGGATTTGGTGCCTTTTTGTCCACAGTCAGGAGTACATCACGGCCAACCATCATTCTTGACAGTTCTTCCTTGGTAGTATCTTTTATGTCCACTGTTCCGATGTATTTACCCTTGCGCAAGACTGTGCAGCGGTCGGCTACCGATATTATCTCATTTAATTTATGAGTGATGAAAAGTATGGATTTACCTTCTCTCGCAAATCCACGCATGATTTCCATTAACTCCTCTATTTCCTGTGGAGTCAAAACAGCGGTTGGTTCATCAAAAATCAGAATTTCGTTTTCACGGTATAGCATTTTTAGAATTTCGACTCGCTGCTGCATTCCAACTGAAATATCTTCAATTAATGCATCAGGGTCTACCTTCAATCCATACTGTTTGCTCAACATCATTATTTTTTCCCTGGCTTCTTTTCTTTGCAGAAAACCCGCTTTGTCAGGCTCAATGCCTAATATGATATTCTCAAGGACAGTAAAAATCTCTACAAGTTTAAAGTGTTGATGTACCATACCAATGCCAAGGGCATTGGCATCATTCGGATTGTTTATTTTAACAACTTTTCCGTTTTTCCTAATTTCACCCTTTTCAGCCTGGTACAATCCAAAGAGTACGCTCATAAGCGTGGATTTTCCAGCACCGTTTTCACCAAGCAAAGCGTGGATTTCACCCTTTTTTAACTTAAGGGTAATATCGTCATTAGCTGTAATGCCAGGAAACTCTTTTGTAATATTAAGCATTTCAATAATATATTCTTCCATATTGCCCTCTTTCATCAGTTTAATCATATTTGCTTTGCAAACTTACACAGGGGAAAGACTCTGGGGAAAGACTGTTGCCCTTCCCCACTTTATATAACTACTCCCTCATAAATTAGATAATATTACGGAGTTTTATCTTACTGTCACTGCAACCTTTTTTAGACCAAGTCCGGAAACAAGTTCTTTGGATGTTGCATATCCGCTTTCAGCAGCAACTTTGATTGTACGGATTGGCTTAACAGAACCGTTAGAAAGTGTCGCGTATACTGCATCATAATCCGCTTTTGTAAACTTGCTGAATCTGTCAAAAGCATTTCCGTTTGCTTCACCGATAATAGTAGTAGGAAGTCCTACACCACTGTTGGATGCATCAAAAACTGTAGTCTTGCCAGCGAATTTGTTCCAGTTGTTATCCTTGTAAATTGCACTGAGAACAGCCTGAACTGAAGCACCAAGGCCCTTTGTTGCAGATGTGATGACAGTATCACTGTCATATCTCTGGTCAACGTCAACACCGATAACTTTTTTGCCTGATTCTTTTGCTGCAGCCATTACACTCTTTCCTACTGAGCCACCGCAAGCAAAGATAACATCGGCACCTTCTTGGTAAATGGTTTTTGCAGCAGCTTTGTTTGTATCTGTCTCTGCAAAGTCTCCTGTATAGTGGTAAGTTACTTTAATACCGCCATCAGCTATTCCTAATTTGGTAGCAGCAGCTTCAACACCCTGAAGATATCCGTAGCCAAATGCCTGAACAGCAGGAACTGCCATACCACCCATAAATCCGAGTTTGTTGAAACCATCAAGAACTGCAGCATAACCCGCAAGATAACCGGATTGTTCTTCAGCATACGTTACGCTTGCAACGTTGGATTTTGTTTCGAATGTTTTATAATCTGCTGTGTGTGGTGTTCCATCCAAAAGGATAAATTTCACATTTGGGTATTTAGTCTGCGCTTCATATACCGGAACTTCGAATAAGAAACCAGGTGTTACAATAACTTTTGCACCACCGGTAACAGCTAAATCAATGGCTGCCAAGTAGCCTGCATCTGATGCCTCTTCAGGTTTGTAATATTTGTGTGTGATTTTGTTTTCCTTAGCAAACGCAACTAACCCTTCCCATGAACCCTGATTAAAGGATTTGTCATCGATATTTCCCTTGTCAGTAATGAGCGCTATATCAAAACCCTTTCCTGCTCCAGTAGCACCGCAGCCTGTAAACAAAGTACCAATCAGCAATACAGCCAATACAATTGCCAAAATTCTCTTCATAAAAAATCCCTCCAGATTAATATTTTATATTTTTATTTAGACTGCCAAATGTTAATAAAGAGTAACCTTTTCTTTCTCAATCTTTGCATATACTAGCGGTTTACATAAAGGCTTTGAATCAGAAAATTTTAATGCGTCCAAAAAATGTTCCTGGGAGTTTTTCAAAAAGGCTTTATTAGAGGTATAGAATACTGCTAATGTATCGTCCTTATTTACATAATCTCCCGTTTTCTTCCTGAGCATGATGCCTGCCTTGTAATCTATCGGGCTATCCTTTGTTTCGCGCCCTGCACCGAGCATCACAGATGCAATGCCTATAGCTTCGGTATCCATCGCAGATATATAGCCGCTTGTTGGTGCCTTTACTTCATGAGTTATCGGTGAGATTCCGAATTTTGATGTATCTCTTAGTACACTAGAATCTCCGCCTTGTGCTTCGGTCATTTCACACAGCTTCTCGAAGGCAGTTCCTCCGGAGATGGCATTCTTAACTTGGTCCATGCATTGTTTACCATTCCCTATTCCTGCCAACTCCAACAGATTTGCAGAAAGCTCAATACAGCAATCTGTAAAATCCTTAGGGCCCTTTCCTTTGAGTGTTTCAACAGCTTCAATAACTTCCAGGGAATTACCTATGGCATATCCAAGTGGAATATCCATATCTGTTACAAGTGCCGCACATTTTCTACCTGCGCCCCATCCAATTCCCACCATTACTTTTGCAAGGTTGATGGAATCTTCAACAGATTTCATAAAAGCACCACTACCAGTTTTAACATCAAGCAGGATGCAATCGGCCCCAGCCGCCAGTTTCTTGCTCATGATACTTGAAGCTATTAACGGTACACAATCCACTGTAGCAGTGACATCTCGCAGAGCATACATTTTTTTGTCTGCAGGGGCAAGGTTGCCTGTCTGCCCCACAACACAAAGGCCTGTACTTTTTACTATATTAATAAAATCTTCTCTCGGAATGGCTGCATTAAATTTTGGAATTGATTCGAGCTTATCAATGGTACCGCCGGTATGTCCCAATCCCCGTCCCGACATTTTCGCTACTTTAACTCCGCAGGCTGCCAAAACCGGTGCCACAACCAATGTGGTTTTATCACCTACACCACCTGTGCTGTGCTTATCCACCTTTATCCCTTCGATTGCCGAAAGGTCCACAGTGTCACCGGAATAGGCCATACTTTTAGTCAGCGATACGGTCTCACTTTCAGTCATACCCTTAAAGAATATAGCCATAAAAAGGGCAGACATCTGGTAATCAGGTATTTCACCTTTCACAAAACCCTTAACGACAAATTCAATCTCATCCGGATTTAACTCAAAACCGCATTTCTTTTTTGCGATTAAGTCATACATTCTCATATCTAAAGTCACCAACCCATTTACACATATTTATTTTCAAACATCTGAACCACTATTTGTCCCTCTCCAAGTCTGCCGGCCCGAAACCCAAAGGCAACAAATCCTTCAAAGTATACGTTTTGTACTCCTCAATACTTTTGGTTAGTATTACTTTGAAGGTATCCGGATTGCAGAATTCCATCATTACCTGGCAACAAACCCCGCATGGAGAACAATAGTTATCATAGTTCCGCCCATCTGTCGGGCCCCCGGCAATTGCCACTGCTTCAAATTCGGTCTCTCCTTCTGAAACAGCTTTGAAAAATGCAGTCCTCTCTGCACAGTTTGTCGGGGTAAATGCTGCATTTTCAATATTACAACCCATGTATACCTTGCCACTCCTTGTAAGCAACGCTGCACCTACTGCAAAATTTGAATACGGTGAGTATGACATCTTTTTTGATTCATAAGCAAGCTCAACAAGTTTTCTAATATCCATACCTGCTTCCTCCTATATCATGGTCTGTAACATACTTTCCCCATCAACTTTTGCATCAATACCCAACATATCAAGAATAGTTGCAGAAATATCTCCGAAACATCCCCTTGTTCCCAGATTTATCGCTGGCTTTATTGCCTCGCCGTAAATCAGTACAGGAACATATTCTCTTGAATGATCGGTACTTTCTGTTGATGGATCACAGCCATGATCCGCAGTAATAATCACAACATCATCTGCATTCATCCCTTGTAGAAATTCAGCCAACCGGATATCAAATGCAGTTAATGCTGCAGCATATCCGTCAATATCATTGCGATGTCCGTATAGCATGTCAAAATCCACCAGGTTTGTAAAGCACAAACCTTTGAAATCCCGCTGTTGCTGCTCTTTAGTACAGTCCATCCCATCTTCATTATTCTTTGTTTTTATGCTTTGTGTAACACCTTTTCCCGCAAATATATCATTGATTTTACCAATAGCAGTAACTGCAAATCCGTTATTTTTTATATGATCCAGCATTGTTTCACGAGGAGGATTTATTGAAAAATCATGCCTGTTGGGTGTTCTTTTGAAGTCTGGATAAACTCCTGAAAAAGGCCGTGCTATCACTCGTCCAACGCCATGTTTTCCTGCCAACATCTGCCTTGCAGTCTCACAATATCCATAAAGCTTCTCTAACGGCACAACCTCTTCATGGGCGGCAATCTGGAAAACACTGTCCGCGGAAGTATACACTATGAGTGCTCCTGTTTCCACATGTTCTCTGCCATAATCTAATATTACTTGTGTTCCTGAATAGGGCTTGTTGCAAATTATCCTTCTGCCTGTTTTCTTTGAAAATTTCTCAATTATTTCTTCAGGGAATCCATCCGGATAGGTAGGTAGAGGTTTGTCAGAGATTACTCCTGCAATTTCCCAATGTCCAATTGTTGTATCTTTACCCTTCGAACGCTCCATCATTCGCCCATAAGCACCCACCGGCTTCTCACAGGCCTGTCCTGATGTTACCCCATCAATATTAAAAAGACCCAGCTTTGCAAGATTTGGAGTGTTAAATTTTTTACTTGCAGCAACTGCCTTTAATGTATTACTACCAATGTCGCCATATTCTGCTGCATCAGGTAAATAACCTATTCCAAAGCTATCAAGTACAATTAAAAATATCCTTTTGATCTTCATAATGTTTAACCTCTTATGCTATTTCCAGCGCAATTTCCATCATTTTTGTGAACGAAAGCTGTCTTTCTTCCGCAGTGCATTCAGCACCGCCCGTCAAAGGACAGTCTGAAATCGTACAAATGCAAAGGGCATTTTTTCCGGCTCTAGCCGCATTCATATACAGTGCCGCAGATTCCATTTCTACCGCCAGTACATTCATTTTTTGCCAATCAGCAAGACTCATTGCATCATCATAAAATGTATCACTGGAATAGATATTCCCTATTTTCACATCAAGATTCATGGATTTTGCAGCCTCATATGCCTTCAAAACCAAGTCAAAAGCAGCAATAGGTGCGAATGTTCCAGGCAACTTATACTGATCTGCATAAGCAGAGTTTGTGCAGGCGCCCAACCCAATAACAATGTCGCGCAGCTTCAGATCCGGATGAATTGCTCCTGCACTACCGATCCGTATTATATTCTGGACATTATAAAAGTTATATAGTTCATATGAATAAATACCAATTGAAGGCATACCCATACCACTTGCCATAACTGAAACTTTTTTACCTTTGTATGTTCCCGTATATCCTTGAATTCCGCGCACATTGTTTACTAATTCAGCATTTTCCAGATAGGTTTCTGCAATGAATTTTGAACGGAGCGGGTCACCCGGCATTAATACTGTTTTTGCAAAATCTTCTTTACCTGCTGATATATGAGGTGTAGTACCTGCCATATATTTCCTCCAATCCGCCATTGTTCTAAATGGCATAAATAAAATTACTTCGATTTTAATAACCCTGTGCTTCCTTATTTTTAACAAGATTTATAATTGAACTGGTCCCCAGCCTAGATGCCCCTATCTGCATAAAAAGTTCTGCAGTTTCAAGGCTTTTAATCCCGCCGGCCGCCTTTATCTTTACATGCTTACGGATATTCGCTGCAAGCAGTCTTAGATCCGTTTCATTTGCGCCCCCTGTAGAAAAGCCTGTGGAGGTTTTTATAAAGTCTGCACCTGAATCTGAAACGATTTCACACATTTTCACCTTTTCTTCTTCTGTCAGAAGACAGGTTTCAATAATTACTTTAAGAACTCTATTACCACAGACAGCTTTGATCCTTTTAATTTCATCTAACACAGCATCGTATCGTTTGTCCTTCACATCGCCAAGGTTTATTACCATATCAATTTCATCTGCTCCGTTTGCTATGGCATCCTTTGTTTCAAAAACCTTTGCCTCTGTAGTGGAATAACCGTTTGGAAATCCAATTACCGTGCAGACTGCTAACTTTTTATCAACATATTCTTTTGCTCTTTTAACAAAAGAAGGTGGAATACACACAGATGCGGTTTTGTATGCAATGCCTTCATCACATACTTTTTTTATTTGTTCCCATGTAGAAGTTTGTGTAAGAAGAGTATGATCCACTGCCATGATTATTTTTTGTGCATCCATTACAATCTCCTTTGATTTTTTAGTATAATTTTTGTTTACTTTTACCCACAAACCAAGTATACATAAATCAAAACTCGTCGAAAAGGACACATGTCCTTTTACCAAAATTTATTTTATATCCCATCCTCTTCCCTCCCATCTTCATTGAAAATATTAGGTCTACTCTCCATAAATAAATAATTATTTTCATTGGATGAATTTATATTGATATAATAAAGGCAAATCTATACTATTATTTATCTTTGGGTATAACTTTGAAAAACAAAAAAACACTCCAAATATGGAATGCTTTTTTAACATATAGCAATATTTATTTTTTAATAATGGTATTCATACTTCTGTCTTGGTTCTAAAAATTTATCTAACTCAGTAACGTCAAATCTTTGTTCATGCCCACTGCCCCGGGAGTTTAAGTTTTTCCATATAGGGAAACTTTTTATCATATTCTTCAGCTTTTTCAGAGTTACTATCAGCAAATACTGTAGACTCAAAAAACTTCCCTTTTACTCCATCTAACCCGCCTTGCACCAATTCAATGCCCATAAAAGCATTAAAATTTTCACCATCTTTTGTTGTAATATCAAAATCTTTGCATGGCTTAAACCCATGACGAGGATAATATTCTGGCTCTCCAAAAATAATAATTGCCCTATACCCCTGCTCTCTTGCCAACTGCATTGTTCTTTCTAATAATTCCCCACCAATACCTCTTTTTTGATACTCAGGGTCAATACACAAAGGCCCAAAAGTTATTACCTCTGTCCGATTCTCTTCGTCCATTACATATGCTTTTGAATACATAATTGTCCCAACAATCTTTCCATCAACTTCTGCAACTCTACTTAATTCAGGTATATAATCACTGCTAGACCGGAGGATATGAACCAAATAATGCTCATTGCATCCGGGAACATGGAGGTTCCAAAAAGCCTTCTTTGCCATATATTCTGTTTCAAACCACTCAGATTCTCGCTCTTCCCTTATTATGATATTCTCCATTTTAATACCCCTTCTAATGTTTAATAATTATCATCTTCTTCCTCGTCATCACCCTCTACGTATTCCAAAATATCTCCAGGCTGACATTTTAACTCTTTACATATTCCGTTGAGAGTTGAAAACCTTATTGCCTTTACCTTTCCAGTTTTTAGATTAGATAGATTAACAATTGATATACCTACTTTCTCCGATAAGTCATTGAGTGATATTTTCCTATCTGCCATCATTCGGTCCAATCTTACAATTATCGCCATATCATCACCCTATACTGTTTCATCATATTCATGCTGGAGATAACTTCCGTACATAAATATACCACCAAGTATGAACATCATTAACCCGGATAATATCATACTTATGTTTAACGAATAATTTGTACTTAAATTTTGTATATTTAATGTATCTATCATTGTACTGCCAACAAAAACCTCAAAGGCAGGAATCAAAAATGAACTCAATATTAATATAATACCAACTGTTGATATTCTCTTGGCGTTTTCTTTTGCAAAAGGTTTATCCTCATCTACAGATTTCAAGATAAGAACTAACTGTTTAAGTATAGGGATAACCAAAAATGATATTGATGCTGACATTATCATTATTGCAATATAAATATTTTTCACATTTATCCCCTGTAATGCTAAATCATTAAGATTATATTTAATCAAACCATCAAGAGAAAAACCGAAGTGTCCGATACTTTTTCCATTTAACACAAAATGAGAATCAGATATTAATTTGATAACTATAGCAGCAATTAAAGACCCAACGGCAACAACAATTGATACCCAATAAAATACATTCATAACAATCCTCAAATTATGAGAATATCTTTTGATTCTTAATACTTTAGAATTATAATTCATACCATTCCCCCCAATATTTTTTATAATTGTAAATATTTACAGTACGCTTTGATTATAGTTAAATATTTTATATATGTCAATAAATATTTAATGATTATCGATAAATTTATAGAATTGTGTTACAGTTCAGTGTTATAACACTGACGAGATCAACAAATGTTTCGTAAATCTTGAGAAATAATAAATGTATACTACGATAGGTAAAAAAGTTACCTATCATAAGATGTTTGATACAGGTTTTAGAGTGGCGTTTATGCTAAAGGAAATTATTTCTATTCTATATTTTTGTAAATGAATTTACCCTTAAGGTAATTACGTAAATCATTTAAAAAATTTAAAGTATCTTGGCATCCAGGTGCGTTAGTAAGGATAATTATTGCAGAATTCAATTCTTTAAATATCATAACATTGGAGTAGAAGGTACCCTCACTACCATAATGATAAAAGATTGTTTCATTAGCAGATTCATTATACCATCCCATTGCGTATTTCGGAATGCCACTAAGTAGGTATTTACAGGTCTGAGAAGTTATATATCCATCCTTTCCATTAAGCCCTTCAAGATAAATATCAACATATTTTGCCATATCATTGATTGATATATTTATATTTCCTGCCGGAGATGATATTGGGTTTATAAAATGAGTATAATCCTCTGGTGATACTGGAATTCTTTTACCAAACCAGCCCACTTTATGTCCCCAAGGCTGTTCTCTATCAATAGTATTAGGGTTACCAAAACTAATTGAAATACCAATATCCCGAGCGGTTTCCATGGCTAAGTTTTCCCAAGATTTTCCTGATACTTTTTCCATCATTATTCCCGCCAAACTATACCCGGAATTCGCATAATTCATTTCAGTACTTCTGACTGGTGGAAGCGTAAGCACATATTTGCAGAATTGCAATCTTCTTTCTTGTTGATTACCAGTGAAATTAGGTATATTTGTATAAATAACCTTCTTACTAAAAAAGGTCTCTCTTCCAGTAAATGTATTCAATGGTTGTAATGATGTCTTGTGTGAAAGTAAATCTTTGAAAGTAATCGAATAATATGCTTGGTTTGAATTATTCTTCCATTCAGGAAATAAATCAAATATTTTTGTATCCCAACTTATAAGCCCTTTTTCAACTAATTTTGAAGCAATTAAAGCGGTATAGGATTTACCACAGGAACCAATTTGAAATTTGTCTTCAATAGAAACCTCTCTTTCAGAACCTTCAAATATGTAACCTAAAGCATCCTTTTTAATAATTTTACCATCCCTTATAATACAATAAGTGAAACCCGGAATTCTATAATATTCTTGTAGACCTTCAATACCAATTTTTTTAACGGAATCAAATTGTAAAGGCTTCTTGTCCTGAATACAATATCTATTCAATAAGAGCATTGCCCCAAGGAAAGTTAACAATATAAAACAAATTATAAAAATTAGTTTTTTCTTCATATTATCCTCTGATGAATAATCTTTAAAAAATATTCTGTTAATATGTTATATTATGGAATGAAGCAAGTCAATCAACGGAATAAAATTATTTAGATATCAATGATGATACCACTGGTGCAATAGAAACGCCGTTCCACATATCATAATGCCCTTTCATTCCACGGATTTCAAAACTTCCATCCTCAATAATTTCATCCATATCTTATAATTTAAATAATCGGTAGTTCGCTATTTTATACCTTTACGAACGTTACATTATTGCTTTTATGCTATATTTTGTAAATAAATAAATCATTCAAGCAGTTGCATAAACCGGTTTATTGATACAATTGATTAATATTGGGTATAACTATATCTGTTAAAATGTTTCACTAAAGAGAGGATCACAAAAAATGACAGAACATAAATATACAAATAAACTAGTCCAAGAAAAATCCCCTTATCTGCTACAACACGCCCACAACCCTGTTGACTGGTACCCTTGGGGACCCGAAGCTTTTTCAAGAGCAGTAGGTGAGGATAAACCTATTTTTCTAAGCATAGGTTACAGCACTTGTCACTGGTGTCATGTAATGGAACGTGAATCCTTTGAAGATGAGGAAGTAGCACACATACTGAACCGGGATTTCATATGTATAAAGGTTGATCGCGAAGAAAGGCCTGATATAGACAGCATTTACATGTCCGTCTGCCAGGCATTAACCGGCCACGGTGGATGGCCTCTCACAGTTTTTTTAACCCCTGACAGGCAACCGTTTTATGCCGGAACGTATTTCCCGAAAGACAATGGCAGAGGCTTTATAGGGCTTATGTCTCTGCTTGGGTCAGTAAAAGAAGCATGGGACAACAAAAGAGATAGTCTATTAGAATCAGCAAAAAGCATCATAGACCATGTAAGTCAGGAAGAAGTCTCTGATGAAACGAAAATTTCAAAAGACATTATACATGAGGCATTTACACACTTTAAATATAATTTTGACAGCAAATTTGGGGGTTTCGGAGCCTCTCCCAAATTCCCCTCTCCCCACACTCTGCTCTTTTTACTTAGATACTGGTACGCTGAAAAAGAGCCTTTTGCACTTGAGATGGTTGAAAGAACCCTTGAATCAATGAAAAATGGTGGAATATTCGACCACATAGGCTTTGGATTCAGCAGATATTCTACTGATAAAAAATGGCTTGTTCCACATTTTGAGAAAATGCTGTACGACAATGCACTTTTGGCTATTGCATATGGAGAGGCTTACTCTGCAACCGGAAACAAAAACTACGAAGAAACTTCCAGACAAATACTTGACTATGTACAAAGGGACATGTCTTCTCAATTAGGAGCTTTTTATTCTGCCGAAGATGCAGATTCTGAAGGTGTTGAAGGTAAGTTTTATATTTGGTCACGGGAGGAGGTAATGGACGTCCTCGGCTCGAAGGACGGTGAGGAATATTGTAAAATATTCGATATAACCTCTTCAGGTAACTTTGAAGGCCTGAACATACCAAACCTTATTGAAACAGGTACCCTATCCCAACAACAAAAAGGCTTTGTAGAGGAATGTAGGAAAAAGCTCTTTAACCACAGAGAAAAGAGGGTTCACCCATACAAAGATGACAAGGTTCTGACAGCCTGGAACGGTCTTATGGCAGCAGCAATGGCTTATTGCGGCAGGATTTTCGGTGAAGACAAGTACATTGAGTCCGCAAAAAGGTGCGTTGATTTCATATATAAAAAACTTATCAAAACTGACGGACGTTTGTTGGCCCGTTACCGTGACGGAGAAGCGGTTTTTGCTGCTTACCTTGAGGACTACGCTTTCCTTGTCTGGGGATTGCTTGAACTATATGAGGCTACGTTTACAACCATTTATCTGAAAAGAGCCTTAAAACTGACAGAGGCAATGTTAAATCTCTTTGGAGAAAATAATTCTCCAGGACTATTTTTATACGGACATGATTCTGAGCAACTTATCTCGCGACCAAGGGAAAGTTATGATGGAGCAATTCCTTCCGGAAACTCCGTTGCAGCAATGAATCTTTTGCGATTAGCAAGAATAACCGGTCATCATGAGTATGAAAACAGGGCAAAAGCCATAATGGATTTCTTCGGTAATCAGGTTGAGGCAGCCCCAACCGGGCACAGTTATATGCTTTGCAGTTACATGTATTCCATTTCTGATTTATCGTCAGAAGTAGTTATTACAGGAACAAACGGCAAGGAGTTGGTAGATACCTTAAACCGTAAATATTTACCCTTTGCTGTTGCCATCTCAAATATATCTCCGGAGCTTACGGAAATTGCTCCTTTTGTCGGAGAATATAAGTCCCAGAATGGAAAAACCGCAGCTTATGTGTGCCGAAACTTTTCGTGTATGGAACCTATTACTGAGGCTGAGAAGCTGGCTGAGGTTCTATCTTAGGGATACTGTCAAAGACATACAAAGGGGTTATTTTATCGCAATCTTTTAGATAAAATAACCCTCTAAATTCTTAATAAACTTATAACCCCAAATACCTTACTACATTCTTATAGCAAATACCTTCAACAATTTCTCCCAGTATTGCATCATCATCAGCAAATTCTCCCTTGTCAACAAGGTCACCCACAAATGAACAGAGAATCCTTCTAAAGTAATCGTGTCTTACATAAGACAGAAAGCTTCTTGAGTCAGTAAGCATTCCTACGAAGTATGCCAACATGCCTTGATCCGCAATAGCTTTAAGGTGTGCCGTTATGCCTTCCTTGTGGTCATTGAACCACCATGCTGCACCGAACTGTACCTTTCCGGGAACACCATCCTCCGTAAAGCAGTGTGGAAGGGATGACAAAACCAGATTATCTTTAGAATTTAGTGTATACAATATTGTCTTAGGCAGCGCATTCTTTTTATCCATGGTATTGAGGAGCTTTGCCAAAGGTTCAGCAATCTGGAAATCGTTCATTATATCAAACCCTGAATCAACTCCAGCTTTTTTAAGCATAGTATCATTGGTACTTCTGATAGCTCCAATATGCAACTGCATTGCCCAACCGGCTTCCTTATATGCTTCTGCTAAAACGCAAAGAGTATATAGCTTGTATTTTTCTGCCTCCTCAATGGATACAGTCGCTCCACTAAGTTTCTTTTGAAATATATTACCGGCTTCATCAAAGTCCGTAGGCAAATAAACAAGGCTTTCAAGTGAGTGATCCGACAGAACACATCCAGCCCGACTGAAAAATTCAATTCTGTTTTTCAGAGCAGCTAATAAGTCCTTATAAGTTGTAATCTTTATACTTGAAGAAGTTTCCAGTATTTTTATGTATTCAACAAAGTTGTCATTTAGTATCTTTAATGCATTATCCGGTCTGAAAGTAGGTAAAACCGCAAAACCTTTATCAGACTTCTTTCCCAGCAGTAAATGATATTCAAGGGAGTCAACCGGGTCATCCGTTGTACAAATGAGCTTTACATTAGAAGACCTTATCATTTTCACAGGAGAAAGCTTATCCTCCCTTATTTTTGCATTGCAGTAATCATATATTTTATCTGCATTGCTTTCTTTTAGAACTTCATTTAATCCGAAGTAAGTCTCCAGCTCCATGTTTGCCCAATGATAAAGGGGACTTCCTATAAGCCTTTCACAGGTTTTTGCCCACATTTTGAATTTGGTACGTCCGTCACCATTTCCGGTTATATATTCCTCAGGTACTCCGGCAAAACGCATTGTTCTCCACTTATAATGGTCATATCCCAACCAGATTGACGAAATATCCGAAAAAGTCTCATCCTCATAAATCTCCTTTGCGGATAGATGGCAGTGATAGTCGTAAACCGGCGCATCTTTAGCAAAACGTTCATATAAAACTTTAGATGTTTTGCCCTTTAAAATAAAATTATTACTTAACAAATACTACACCCCCGTATTTAGTCGAACTAAAAGCAACTATGTTCAAAGTCCGCAGCACCAAGAGATACAATCAACCAAAGTCTCAAGCATTACTTCATTTGTAAGTCCCTCTTCCCTATGTGTAGGAGCGAGACAACAAATCCTTCCTTCCCCGAATTCACGAGCCCAACCTGCTTCAGATTTACCGTATGGGGATTCGCTGTCAAGGAATACAAGGCTGCTGTCAAGATTATATTTTACAAAATAATGTTCATCTATTGCTTCAAAGGATTTATTAAGTTTGATTCCGCTGCTATTTTCTTTAGGAAGATACTTTACAACCTTATGTTCGTTCGGATGACTCAAAAAATACCCGCCCATCATTTTTGTGTATTCTCCCGTTTCATCATACAACGCTAAACCTGCATGCCACGACATCCAGCTTCCACCGTTGTTTACATAATCAATAATCTTGCTTTCAATATCGCAAGTCATCCAATTGTTTACTACTTCATCAGTAGGATTAATTCTGTTCTCCTTGCCCAAAATAACAAGGTCAAATTTCTGGGATAGTGCTTCCTTAAGGCCGTCTACACCAGAATCAATGAGCTCAAATGTGTGAATGCCTGACTTATTCAACATATCAACTGCTTTCTTTAGTGCTTCAAATGCTATGTCATGGTCATGATAATAATCGCCTAAAATGCAAAGAATTTTTTTAATCAAATGTATTCACCCCCATCCAAATATAGCACACGGAAAATAATTATGCAAAATGAATATTCAATTTTCCCTCAATATACTTCGCTCCCGTAATTTCCTTGGATTGCAGTTTAACAGGTAAAATAAAGCTTCTTCTTTCATTCTTTATAGAGATGGTAATTTCGTCACCCTTTTGGAGCAGTTGCAGCTGATTTTTATCAACAAAGGGCATATTTATCATGAAAGTATATCCTTGTGCTTCTTTCACAACATCAAATATTTTATCTTTGAAAAGCACCTGTTCCGGGTCAGTATTATCGTACAATAATCCCCCCACTTTCTTCAAGGCATCGTATCCTCTAAGTTCAGTGTCCATAAGTTCAAGTCTGAATACCGGAATCCCGTTAAAGCTCTCAAGGATATCATGAATACTGCTTCTTTGAATCTCATCCCACTTCTCAAAATATCCTGACAAGGATTCCTTGGAAAATATCTTATTTATTATAATTCCGTCAACGTTATAATCAAAAAGGTGTAAATATGAGAAGCTTCTTTTTGCCTCCTTTATGACAATCTTCTCCGGTGTCGTTACTATACGGATGCTTACCTTTTCTTTATCCTGCATAAGTTGATGCAGCTCGTCGATTTTTGAATACAGACTTTCAATTTCATCGAAAGTCTCATCACCCGGAACAGGAATCTTTATAGTTGCCTCAATAACAGGCTTTACAAGCTTTGCTCCCTTCCTTTTAATGGGAAATAATTTTTCCATCCACCACTTAAACAAATCCGGAAACTTCAGAAGTGACATTGTCTCTCCAGTAGGGGCGCAGTCTACAATTAAAACATCATATTTGCCCTCATCATAAATTTCTTTTATTCTTATCAGGGAAAGGAGTTCGTCGAATCCCGGAAATACCAGTAGTTCCTCAGTTTCGATATTATTATCAGCCTTAAGGGTCATAAGCCTTTCAATATAACCTTTAATATTTCCCCACATCTTCTCATTTTCAAGAACAGAATCAATTTCCATGGCATAAAGGTTTTCTGCAAGCATTACCGGGGCATTGGACAGCTTCTCTGCAAAAGAATCCCCCAGACTGTGGGCCTGATCGGTACTGATTATCAAAACACGTTTGCCATTTTCAGCTATTTTACATGCCGTAGCAGCAGCTATACTGGTTTTACCCACTCCACCCTTGCCTGTATATAGAATAATCCTCATATTGTTATACCTCCATTAAAATTTATAAAAAATCAACAGACACTTTCCTGACCTCTTTCTTTTCCGCTCCTTCATCCTTATTACTGTTATCCGTTACTATTTCAATCGCAATATCTTTCATCACACTTATAACTTCCTTTTCAAATCCTTCCAATTTGGCTTTTACATCTTCCGGGAGAATTGCTTTAAGGGCGTCATATTTTAAAATTTCAGACTTTATAATGTTTTTAATAAATTTTTTATTCACATAAATCATTCCTTTCTTTCAAAATCTATACAAAGAATTTCCGATTCAAACTTGGCTGACACCACAGAATATTTCCTCATTACATTGGGAATTGGTATATTTCGCTTAAAATTTCCGATTTTGATTATAATATCAGTCCCAGATTCAAGAAGGTCAAAATCCTGTTTACTTGTAAAAGGCACATAAACCTTTAGCTTATAGCCTTTGTCAGTTTTTTCAAAGGTCTCGCTATCCGCCTTCTTGTTAACCTCAAATATGTTTTTGTCTTGCAGGGAATCCTTCACTATCCTTTCAAGGCCCTCTACACCATTTATGTCTACTTCATACCATTTAATTTTATAGGCTGGTATATTATAAAAAGCAGCCTCAAGCTCATTGAGATAGTTTTCTTGAATTAGTTTCCATCTATCAAAAAATTTATTTTCTATATCATCCGGAATTATACGGTTAATATATAATCCGTCAACATTAAAGTTGTACAAGTTCATGTACATGTAATTTCTCTTTGTTTCCTCTACCACCATCTTTTCAGGAATTGTAACGAGCCTGATACTACATACATCCCGATCCTTCAGCAAGGCTTGCAACTCTCCCAATTTAACATAAAGTTTCTCAATATCGTTCATTGCTTTTGAATCGGGCATATCCAATTTAAATGCTACCTTTGAAATAGGCCTTAAAACCTTCATTGCCACCTTACCTATTGGGAATAGCTTTTCCATATACCAGGAAAACAGTTCCGGGAATTTTAGAAGTGACAGGGTTTCTCCGGTGGGAGCACAATCCACTATAATCAGGTCGTAACTCCCAGAGTCGTATAGCTCCTTGATTCGAAGAAGTGAAAACAACTCTTCGATACCCGGAAAAACTACAATATCCTCAAAAGTCTCAGTATCTTTCTCACTTTTAAATGTCATCATATTCTTAAACGCAGCTGAAATATGTTCATAATGTCTGTTCATTTCATAGTTTGAGTCAATTTCCAAGCAATCAAGGTTTCCCATGATTTCAATCGGATCTTCTCTTACTTCCGTCATGAATATATCACTGAGGTTGTGTGCCATATCAGTACTCACAAGAAGGGTTTTTTTGCCGACTCCGGCAGCCTTAACCGCATGTGCTGCTGCAGTGCTTGTTTTCCCAACTCCACCCTTGCCTGTAAAAATTATTATTCTCCCCATAATTCTACCTCCTATATTTCTCATTATGAATTATTCTTGTTACGAAGTATTTATC
>JAEYNY010000185.1 GCA_023412275.1 Bacillota bacterium | reverse complement strand
TAGCTGAAATAAAAGCAGAAATGCTAAGGTTGCTGAAATGATTTTACTTCGTTTTTGCATAAGAATCTCCTTTAGTTGAACTAAGTAGTTTTATTTATTGAAAGCTGGCCAGCTGACAATTCAATTTAATAAATGATGTGTATTGCAGGATTGGAAATTACACAAAGCGCAATAAAATAATACAGAATTGTTTAGTAGAAACAGTTCTGTATTATTTTACCACTACATTTTTATTTAATCAACTTTTTTTGACAAGTTATGTAACTATTTTAAAACTACGCTCATTAAATAAATCCACATATTTTACTTTGTCCGTTCCTTTACTTCTCTTCGATGGTTACATCGTCAAACCAGGCAGTTCCTGTTACGAAGCCAGATAAATCACCAAGTTTGCAATTAATTCTGATACTTGAATTGTTTCCTGAGTTGAAATCTACATAAACCTGTCTCCATTCAGTATCTGCATCGAGAACAGATGGAGATGTTACTGTGGTTGATCCATATCTTACAGAGAGGTTTGCACCTGTGGTTCCGCCACTTATATTTCTTGTTTTTACCCATGTACTTACACGATAGTCTGTGTTTGGCTCAACAGGGATATCTTTATACAA
Organism: Bacillota bacterium; assembly: GCA_023412275.1. Lineage (GTDB taxonomy): Bacteria > Bacillota > Clostridia > Acetivibrionales > DSM-1351 > Ruminiclostridium. Next base: position 2,692 of record JAEYNY010000185.1, on the reverse strand, counting down.
AAAAGCATAATTGGCAGCTTGGTTAGATAGAATACTTACTGAACGCAAACCACTGTGCTTAGTGCTGCTTTCCGACATAGATATTGAATTGGTATCCGGATTACTATTAAAGCTGTAGAATGACCATCCGGATGCTTTATTATTTAAAGAAAATTCAAAGCCCAGATTATAATCCTTTTCTACCTTAAAATCATCAAACCACGCTGTACCGCTTGCTCCTGATGCCAACTGCAATTTTATATTCATACTGGTGTTGTTCCCAGAATACCAATGCAGGTACACCGGAGTCCAATCCTGAGTACTTGATAATGAAGTACTAACGACTTCCGCGTCCAAATTATCGTTATTTATGCTAAAATTTACACCTCCAAAATATGGATTAGTAATATTGGAGGTTTTTATATATCCACTAACCAAATAATGAGTGTTTGGCTCAACAGTTGTATTAAGTTGATAAAAACCAGGATTAACATCATTACTGGAAATTTTTGCAGAGTAATTTCCGTTATGCTTAACTATCGGATCTAAAGACAGTTCTCCATTCCATACAGTTCTGGTCCAGTTAGATGGCGTACCATCAGTATTTAATGACTCAAATCCCGGGTTAGGAATTTCTTGAGCGAATAAACCCATTCTTGAAACATAAATAGTAAAATTCTGAACATATTTGTTGATAGGTTCACCTGAAAGGTCCTTATTATACGCAGTTATGGTAACATTATATGAATTTCCTGCTTGTGAGGACTGCGGTATCCAGTCTATGGTTTTGGTATTGCTGTCATAAGATGCTCCATCCGGTAGTCCGGCAACATCCAGAAAAACCTCATCGTTTTCGGAATCTGTTGTTTGAAAATTAATTTTAAACGGTTTGTTTGGGTAAGCATTTACATCGGAAAGATCATTTGTGACAAGAGGACATTTGTTAGCGGGTTTAGTAAAGTTATATTTTAGAGTCGGATCACCCAAAAGAACATATATGGGGTATTCGAATATATATGATGTACCTTGCGCTATTTCATCCGTTTTTCTTGAAACAAGATTTTTAAATGCAGTACCTATACATTCAGATTTTAAATCTTGGAAATACTGTCCATCAGGATAACTGCAAGCAGGTATTGTCACTCCTGTTACATTATAAACATATGAGTTCTTTAAAGTGCTATATGTATCTGCATTGTTGAACAGAAAGGCAGCACCTAGATTTTGTGTTGTATAATCGCAAGCGGAACATGAATTAAGGTGTAAATAGTTTACTTTAACGGTCATGCCGTTAACATCTTCTATAGCTGGCTGATCAAACTGGCAGGAATCCTCTGTCCCGTTGGGATAAGTAGGTACACTCCAACCAGTTGGAGATGAATGAATAGTTTCATACCCTATCCTATATCCGCCATTAAGAAGCTCAAGAAATTTGTTTTTATTTGTTGATGTTTTATTGGATACTTCATAAACATCTCTTTCTAAATCTTTAAAATAGGAGACTTTATCATACTCAATAGCAATAAAATCATCGTCGGTAAAGCAAAAGGCTTTAGGGTCAAAACTCATATTTCCTCCTGTCAGACGATAATCATGTATCTTTGAAAGGTACGCCTTGGTTTTAATGCATTCCTGCTGAACAGAATCTGAGATAGCTCCTGCTGATATCCTTCCGTATATCATGTCTGGAATAAATAACGGGTTATCAGGACTTGCAGGTTGTCGTGGTGAAGTAGAGTAATCGTAATAGCACTCATAGATACCGTCGTTACCCAGATCGGTCCAAGTGCCCATATCTGCATAAAATAAATCAGAAGGCCCCTGATCATTTGAATTTAGATCAACTCTCCAAATAGCATTCGGAATTGATGGGGCAGAACCTATAATTACAAAGCCCTTATAGCCTTGATCATAATATCCCCTGATTACTTGCTTCAATGCATTTGGGCTTTCGCAAACATGGAAACTTTCGTCTCCTGTATAGTTGCTGTCCGGTACGTTATTAACTTTTATAAGTGTAGGGGACCAACCCTCATTTGTTAAATCTGACTGGTATGTATTTAATTCGCTTTGACATGAGGCATATAATTTACTGCTTGCGATTATCAGAAACCCGTTTGGTATACAAACAGGTTCAGAACCCCATATTTTAATGTTATTTATGTAAGCAGTTACTTTGCTCCACTCTGCATAAGTGGTATTTGTTGAGCTGAAGGAATAATCATTCGATTGGTTGTAATTTGATCCGTCTGCTTTAGAAATACTTGTTTTAATCTCCATGCTTGTATTTGGAGCCAGAGTCTTAGTTTCCGGGAAGCTTATTTCCAAATAGTTATCGGCAATAGGAGTAGGTGTGGTCATACCTATAAAGCTACCTGTTACATCTGAGACATCACAACTGAAATTCTGTGTACTATTGCTGTCTTTAGAAAAATAGTATCTAATAGTAACTGCTGACATATTCAAAGTGGCTGAGCCATTATTGGTAATTTTAAAGTTAGGGGATATGGTATTTGTAGTTTGAGATGTATTTCCCATATACGTCTCTACTTTTAAAGCACCTGTAGCATTCACAGGTTGATTTGGAACCAAGGCAAATAGCTGAAATAAAAGCAGAAATGCTAAGGTTGCTGAAATGATTTTACTTCGTTTTTGCATAAGAATCTCCTTTAGTTGAACTAAGTAGTTTTATTTATTGAAAGCTGGCCAGCTG
>JAEYNY010000184.1 GCA_023412275.1 Bacillota bacterium | reverse complement strand
CACTGGCCGGAATAGTAGCGGCTGAAATAGTAACAGGAGGAGCAATAACCGCAGCACTGCCGGTAATAATAAACGCAATAACCACAGCAATGAATGCAGCCATGGTAGTGTCCATAATAGATACCATGACATTCACAGTGTCGTCTCACCATTACAAATATTACAGCTTGAAGTATTTGGACAAGTGTACTAAAATGGGACATACAATTCGTATTCATACCAGAAGTCGTTATTTTATCAGTCGCCATGGAGGTAAAAATGTTCATTCATAATATTATAAAGTCAAGCCAGAGTATTTTGGAATCTATACATGATGGAATTGCTATTGCAGACTGCGAAGAAAACGTTATATATGTTAATGAAGCCAATTATCGTATTACAGGTATTCAGGCGAGCGAATTTTTGGGTAAAAAAGTAAGTGAAGTTGTTCCCGGTTCCCATATACCACAAGTTATGGCAACTGGAAGCAAGCTAATCGGAATAAAAACAAGAGTAAATGATAGGGATGTAATATCAAATATTGTACCGTTTGTTTATAACGGCAAGGTTGAGGGTGCGGTTTCTATATTCAGAGATATTTCTGAAATAATAGAGCTAAACCAAAAGCTAAAGGATGCAAAATCAACAATCAAGCATCTTTATGAAGAATTAGATTTTCTTACTGCTGCAGACAGCAATATTGTAGTAGGAAATAATAATGCTATGATACAGACTCTGAAAACGTCACAAAAGGCCTCAAGGGTAAGTTCTACAGTACTATTGCAGGGTGAGAGCGGAACAGGAAAGGAAGTAATAGCAAGATTTATTCATAAACACGGAACAAGGTCCGCAAAACCGTTTATTACAGTAAATTGTGCCGCTATCCCGGAAAGTCTTCTAGAAAGTGAACTATTCGGATATGAAGAAGGAGCCTTTACGGGAGCTAAAAAAGGAGGAAGACCCGGTATGTTTGAGTTGGCTGATACGGGTACTATCTTTCTTGATGAAATAGGGGATATGAACTTCCATCTTCAGGCTAAATTGCTTAGGGTATTGCAAAGCCGTGAGATTATGAGGGTTGGAGGAACACGACAAAAGCAGATAGATGTAAGAGTAATAGCTGCTACAAATAAAAATTTGATACAAATGGTTCAGGAAAATACGTTCCGTGAAGACCTATACTATAGATTGGCTGTTATAAAGATTTTAATTCCATCTCTGCGTGAAAGGAAAGAGGACGTCCACCTTTATATACACAATGCGGCAAATAAAATTGGTAAACGTCTTGGCAAGACAGTTTCTGTAACTCCAAGAGCAATAAAGGTTCTTACTGAATATTCATATCCGGGTAATATTAGAGAACTTGAGAATATTATGGAGGTTTGCATTGTAAGTGATGAAGACGGGATTATAGATATTAACGATTTACCCGATAATGTTTTTCCTCTAAAAAAAGAAATTAAACACAACATAAATCTTTCTTTTAATGAATTTCCTTCTTTAAATGAAGTAGAAGCCTTGGTATTAAGAAAGGCAATAGAGTCATATGGATCTAAAGCCGATATTGCAAAAAAATTAAAAATTTCTAGATCTACTCTATATAGAAAATTAAAAGAATACGGACTAGAAAAAGAATTGAAAGAATAATGTATCAAAGCGATACACAATCATAAGAATATAGCTGTTTTAGTGTTTTAAAATGAGACACTAAAGCAGCTTTTTTATTGTATACAACATAAAATATTGTTTAGCCAAGCGTGAAATAATACATTTTTGATAAAAATTAAAAGTGTATCAAAATGAATCAGATATCTTTGGGTTTTAATAAATTTGTGCAATAACTACAAGTAAATATATTAAAAATAGATAAAAATTATTAAAAACTAACAATTTTCGAACCAAAATTTTTGGCATGAATCTTGCTGTTATATATGTATGTAAGTCAATACAAAATATGATGGAAGAAGGAGATACAAAGATGAAACAATACAAGCTGAATGTTGAAACCCCACGTTCTTTTGCTTATGTTAAAAGAAATATCCCAAAAGTAACTGTTGAGCAGCGTGAACGTGCTCTGCAATCCACTCATTATAATGAATTTGCGTTCCCAGCTGGGATGCTGACAGTTGACTGTCTGTCTGACTCTGGAACAACTGCTATGACTGATCTACAGTGGAGTGCAATGTTCCTAGGTGATGAATCTTATGGCCGTAACAAAGGTTACTATGTACTCCTTGATACTATGCGCGATGTATTTGAGCGCGGTGACAATCAAAAACGTATTCTCGATCTTGTTCGTACTGGTTGCGAAGATATTGAAAAAATGATGAACGAAATGTATCTCTGTGAATATGAAGGTACACTTTTCAACGGTGGTGCCGCTCAGATGGAGCGTCCAAATACTTTCGTTGTTCCACAGGGCCGTTGCGCAGAATCACTTTTGTTTAATGTTGTAAGTCAAATTTTGAACACTCGTTATCCAGGTAAGAACTTTACAATACCTTCAAATGGACACTTTGATACCACAGAAGGAAACATCAAGCAAATGGGTTCTACACCACGTAACCTATACAATAAAGATTTGCTTTGGGAAGTTCCAGAAGGCGGTAAATATGAGAAAAACCCATTTAAGGGGAACATGGACATTGAGAAGCTGGAAAACTTGATAAAAGAAGTCGGACCTGAAAATGTTCCGTTGGTATACTCTACTATTACAAACAACACAGTTTGTGGACAGCCTGTTTCCATGGCAAACATCCGTACTTGTAGTGAGATAGCTCACAAATATAACATTCCATATATGCTGGATGCTGCTCGTTGGGCTGAAAATTGCTACTTCATTAAGGTAAATGAAGACGGTTATGCTGATAAATCTATATTTGAAATTGCAAAAGAAATGTTCTCATATTGCGACGGATTCACAGCCAGTTTAAAGAAAGATGGACATTCCAACATGGGCGGTGTATTGGCATTCAGAGACAAAGGTTACTTCTGGAGAAACTTCTCAGATTTCGATGCTGATGGAAATGTAACAAAAGATGTTGGTATAACACTGAAAGTAAAACAAATATCCACATTAGGTAATGACTCTTACGGCGGAATGAGTGGTCGTGACATCATGGCTCTGGCATGCGGTCTGTATGAGAGTGGACGCTTTGAATATCTGCAGGAACGTGTAGGACAGTGCGAATATTTGGCACAGGGCTTCTACAAAGCTGGTATTCCAGTAGTTCTCCCAGCCGGCGGACACGGTGTATATATTAACATGGATAAGTTCTTTGACTATAAACGCGGTCATGACACATTTGCAGGTCAGGGCTTTAGTATCGAATTAATCCGTCGTTACGGTATCAGAGTTTCAGAACTTGGTGATTATAGTATGGAGTACGATCTTAAGACTCCTGAACAACAGAAGGAAGTTTGTAACGTTGTTCGTTTCGCTATCAATCGTAGCCAATTGTCACAAGAACATTTGGACTATGTTATAGCTGCTGTTTCAGAACTGTACAAGGATCGTGACAGTATCCCTAATGTGAAGATAGTTATGGGACGTAATCTCCCAATGCGTCACTTCCATGCATTCCTTGAACCAGTTTATATCAATAAGTAACATTAAATAAATAGGTAGTTTGTTAATGGAAGCGTGAAAAAATTATCACGCTTCCTAGATCAAATACAAAGGGGGATTCCTGAATGAGTGAAAACTCAAACGAAAAGCACGAGCTCAAACGGGGCCTTAAAAACCGTCATATACAGATGATAGCTCTAGGAGGAGCTATCGGTACAGGGTTATTTTATGGCTCAGCCACTACAATACAACAAACAGGTCCATCCATATCATTAGCATACGTAATTGGTGGATTAATTATTTTCTTCATTATGAGAGCCTTAGGTGAAATGTCTGTAGATAACCCTGTTTCAGGTGCGTTTAGTCACTATGCATATGAAAATTGGGGTGAGTTTCCAGGTTTCCTTTCCGGATGGAATTATTGGTTTAATTACATTGTAGTAAGTATGGCGGAACTCTCGGTTGTAGGTATATATATAAACTTCTGGTTTCCGAGTATTCCGACATGGTTATCCTCTCTGGTTTTCCTTATTATTATTACTTTAGTTAATCTTATAAGTGTAAAGCTTTACGGTGAATTTGAATTTTGGTTTGCAATTGTCAAAGTTGTTGCAATTATAGCTCTTATTGTATTAGGAATTTTTATGATTTTCACAGGCATTGGAAATGGTGGACAGCCTACAGGATTTAGTAACCTTTGGAAACACGATGGATTCTTCCCACATGGAGCTAAAGGCCTTTTATTCTCTTTGGTTATGGTAATGTTCTCATTTGGTGGAGTTGAACTTATCGGAATAACAGCAGGTGAAGCTGATGATCCTGCTAAAAGTATACCTAAGGCGATAAACCAGGTTGTATTTAGAATATTGATATTCTATATTGGTGCACTGGGAGTTATGATGACTATCTTCCCATGGAATAAACTTGGGGAATCAGGAAGTCCTTTTGTTGAAATCTTCTCAAAGATTGGTATTCCTGCAGCAGCCGGAATTCTTAATGCAGTTGTATTAACAGCAGCTGTTTCTGCTTATAACAGTGGACTTTATAGTAATGGACGTATGCTTCATGGACTTGCTCTTCAAGGAAATGCACCAAAGGCTCTTGCTAAGGTAAGTAAGAATGGCACACCAGTAGTTGGTGTTCTAGCTTCATCAGCCTTGACACTTGTTGCAGTATTATTAAATTACTTTATGCCTGGAAAAGTATTTTCATACTTAATAGCCATAGCAACTATTGCAGGTATCATAAACTGGACAATGATTATTATTACACAGCTTAAGTTTAGAAAATCAAGAAATGCAAAAGAGGTAGATCTATTAAAATTCAAAATGCCGTTACATCCTATATCCTCATATATTTCTCTTGCATTTATGGCACTGGTTATTGTGCTTATGGCAATCATGCCTGATTACAGAATAGCTGTTATTATTGGACCAATATGGATTTTAGTTTTATATGTTGCATTTAAATTAAAGAAAGGTTCAAGTAAAAAGGTAATTAAATAATAAATATGAAATAGCAAATAATAAATAATAATTAAATTTTAAAGGAGAAGTAAATGCAAAAAGAAGTAATTTATACTGAAAAGGCTCCTGCAGCAATTGGACCTTATTCACAAGCGATTAAGCTTGGAAACATGGTTTATACTTCCGGGATGATACCAGTGGTACCGGAAACCGGTGAAGTGGCTCAGGGAGACGCAGCTGCACAAACTGAACAAGTTTTAAAGAATCTTAATGAGGTGCTGATTACGGCCGGTACTAATTTTGATAATGTAATAAAGACAACAGTATTTATAAAGAATATGGGGGATTTTGGAGCGATTAATGAAGTATACAAAAAATACTTTACAGCGAATTTCCCTTCAAGATCTTGTGTGGAAGTAGCAAGACTTCCAAAGGATGTATTAGTAGAAATTGAATGTATTGCAGTTATATAAAGTATTTATAAAACTAATTAACCAATAGTCCGGGGCTCAATAGCTCCGGACTATTGGTTGTTGTAATTGCCGGAGGTAACATATGAATATTGAAATAAATTTAAATCAGAAAATGTCTCTATCTCCCCAGATGCAGCAATCTATGGAGATTCTCCAGATGAGTACACAGGAACTAATGGATTATGTTAAACAATTAGCTGTGGACAACCCTGTGGTAGAGCTTGAAGACCAGTCATACGAAAATGACAGATATGAGATACTTAGAAAAAAACTGGAATGGCTTGACTCTGTAAACCAAGAATACAGAGTTTACAACCATGACTTTGAAGATGATGAAGACAATAAAGACGTGGGGCATTATGTACCAGGTGATGATGAGGATTTATATCAACATTTGCAATCACAATTAAACTTAATGAGGTTGCCTCAGGAAATATATAAAGCAGTTCACTATATGATAGGCTGTATTGATGAAAATGGATATCTTCAAGAGAATATAGATGATATATCTAAAACTTTAAACATAGATAAAAATAAGGCAGAAAAAGCCTTAAACCAGCTCCAATCCATGGAACCTGCCGGTGTAGGAGCACGAAACTTACAAGAATGTCTTTTGCTTCAATTAGAGAGAGTTAATCAAAAGGATCCAATAGTGGTTACTATTGTGAGTAGTTATCTTGAATTACTTGGAAAAAATCAGTTGAATCTCATAGCCAAGAGATTAAGCGTTTCAATAGATAAAGTTAATGATGCATATAAAGTTATTAAAAAGTTGAATCCAAGACCCGGGATGGGGTTCGGAGCAAAAAGAGATATTCACTACCAAACACCGGATTTGATAGTAGTAAAATTCAGCGATTATTATGAGGTGCTTTTAAATAACTTTTCAGATCCTCATATTTCAATTAGTAGCTACTATCGAAACGTCCTTTTACAAAATCCATCCGATACCGTTAAAAATTATATTTCAGAAAAAATAAAAGAAGCTGATTGGGCTATTAAATGTATATCCCAGAGAAATAATACATTGTTAAATGTTACAAAAATGCTTGTGAACCAACAAATAGGCTTTTTTGACAAAGGTCCAAGCTATCTTATACCTATGAACCAGAAAAATATATCAGATAAGCTGGAAATACACGAGTCCACTGTTAGCCGTGCCATAAGGGGAAAATATCTTCAATGTTCCTGGGGAGTATTTGGTCTTGATTACTTCTTTACAAACGGACTTTCTCTTGGTTATGATTCTCTAATTGTTCCGGATGCTATAAAAACAGATATTAAAAAGATAATTGCAGATGAGGACAGAAAGAAACCCTATAGTGATCAGAAAATTGCGGAAATGCTAAACCAAAAAGGAATAAATATAGCCAGAAGAACAATAACAAAGTATAGAGAGGATATGGATATTCCCAAGGCAACAATGAGAAAGGAATACTAGGATAGAATAGCCACAGATAGAAAAAAATCTTGACTTAATAAAATGACTTGTAATAAAATGGATGAAATAATTTATAATGGGTTATGGGATTGATGTTGGCTGATTGCTTCTTGTAAAGCTTTTAGCCCTATTTTATTATCCCATTGATTGAAATAGCACCTGAACTTTGAACCGCAGGTAATACATTCAAGGAATTGCTTTGTATCCTTCTGCTCTCGGTTATCAAACATAAAAGGAAGGAATTCATTTTTATTTCTAAGGCCGGGAGCATCGGAATCGATTATATATGAGTAGACATAAGTTGCTTCGTATTTAATTAAAAAATTGCTGTTATTACAAACCGGGCATATTAAACTGTTTTCAGACATATGTGCCTCCAAATTAGATTTATTATTAAAATTGCCAGTAAATTAATATGTTATTCATAATTTATTTAAAAATAATAAGGAGGCTATAAAATGGATTATACTATAAGGCCCATATGTATTGAGGATGCACCATACATAAATGAGATGTACACAATGGATGGAGTAAGAGAAAATCTTCTAGGGTTATTCAGTGAAAGAATAGATCAAACAGAAGAGTTTATAAAGTCTCTTGGTCAAAATCAATATCATATGGTAGCTGAGACAGATGAAAATGGGATAAAAAAAGTAGTTGGAACGGTTGCACTGATTGTAAGCCAGACTCCGAGAACCAGGCATACTGCATCTATAGGATTAATGGTACATAAAGATTATCAGGGAAAGGGAATAGGGACAGCATTATTAGAAAAAATCCTGGATTTGGCAGATAACTGGCTTATGCTCGTACGTGTGGAATTAACAGTATTTGTAGAAAATGAAACGGCTGTAGGCCTGTACAAGACACATGGTTTTCAGATAGAAGGCACCAAAAAGTATATGGCCATTAGAAACGGTAAATATGCCGACGAATATTTAATGGCGAGGTACAGAAACCTTATTAACTAAGACAACAGTTGCCACATTGAAAAAGAAATGATTTATTGTTATAATAAGAACTAACGTTCTCTGATGAAGCTGATTGGTTTACCGGTCAGCTATTTTATTGATTATCAATTATTAATATTCTTTGCAGATGGAGGCTAATATATAAGAATATGGGCAAACCCGAGATAAAAATTTCAATAAGAAACCTTGTTGAGTTGGTGCTGCGGTCCGGTGATATTGATAACAGGCTTGTTTCCTCGGGCAGAATGCTGGAAGGCACAAAAATACACCAGAAAATACAAAAACAGGGTGGAGACTCCTATAACAAAGAGGTTTCACTTGTCCATAATTTTGACACAGACGACTTTATATTCAGACTAGAGGGTCGTGCTGATGGTATAATAGCTGAACCTGGCGGAGTTATAATAGATGAAATTAAATCAACAACACGGCCGATTGAATTTATAGATGAAGAATTCAGCCTTTTGCATTGGGCGCAGGCAAAGTGCTATGCTTTTATTTATGCCATTCAAAATGAACTTGACAGTATATATGTACAATTAACATATTTTCACATAGAAACTGAGGAAGTTAAAAAAATCAGGAAACAGTTTTCATTTAATGAACTGACTTTTTTTATTGAAGAATTGTTAGAAAAATATGTAGTTTGGGCCAGCATATCAGATACTTGGAATAAAAAAAGAGATACTTCTATAAAAACCCTTGAATTTCCATTTAAAGACTACAGAAGAGGACAGCGTGAGCTTGCGGTTGCTGTATATAAAACCGTTGAGCAGGGTAAAAAACTGTTTGCCCAGGCCCCTACAGGGATTGGAAAAACCATATCAACGTTGTTTCCTGCGGTTAAAGCTCTAGGTGAACAACACATTTCAAAAATATTTTATCTCACTGCTAAAACCATTACAAGGCAGGTGGCTGAAGAGGCATTTTCAAAAATGAGAGAGTGCGGTCTGGTATTCAGAACCATAACACTTACGGCGAAGGATAAAATATGTTTCAACAAAGAAGGAAGCTGCAATCCGGATTATTGTGAATATGCTAAAGGTCATTACAACCGGGTTAACAATGCACTGGAAGATGTGCTTAAAAACTCTGAAAACCTATCCAGAGATGTAATAGAAGAATATTCCCGTAAACATACGGTATGTCCTTTTGAATTCAGCCTCGATCTCTCACTGTGGGCGGATTGTATTATTTGTGACTATAATTACGCATTTGATCCAAGGGTATATCTAAAGCGATTTTTTCTCAACAATACGGGAGATTATGCTTTTTTGGTTGATGAGGCTCATAATTTGGTGGACAGAGCTAGAGAAATGTTTTCCGCTCAAATTCTCAAATCAGGGTATCTTGAAGCAAAAAAGCTTATGAAGTCAAGAGTTCCTAAGGTTGCAAGAATATTAAACAAGATAAATTCCTATATGGTGGCTCTTCGTAAACAATGCACGGATGAAGGTTTTATCGTTAGCAAAGCAGAATTAACTGACCTGTACAGATTGTTAAACAGTTTTATATCAGAATCAGAGGAATGGATACTAAAAAACCAAAATAGCAATATAGACGGTTTTGACCAGCTTTTAGAGACCTATTTTAATTCAATAGCTTTTACCAGAATGGCTGATTTTTACGATGAAAGATACGTTACATTTATAGAAACAAAATCTAATGATGTCAGAGTAAAGCTTTTCTGCCTGGACCCTTCTTTTTTGCTTGCTGATGCTGTAAAAAGAGGTAAAGCGGCTGTGTTTTTCTCTGCAACCCTTACACCCCTTAACTATTTTATGGATGTATTGGGCGGGGACAAAGAGGATTATAACATAAATCTTGCATCACCATTTGAAAAAGAAAATCTCTGCCTTATTGTTAATGATAATATTTCTACAAGATATAAAAACCGTGATAAAAGCTATGATAAAATTGTAGACATAATATGGTCTACTATAAACAAAAAGATAGGGAATTATGTGGTTTTCTTTCCTTCATATAAATACATGAATGAAGTTTATACAAGGTTTACAGAGCAATATCCTAAAACCGATACAATAATACAGGAAACTTCCATGACTGAAGAAGAAAGGGAGAGCTTTCTAAACAGGTTTCAATCCGGTACAGGTAAGAGCCTTGTTTCTTTTAGTGTACTGGGAGGAATTTTCTCAGAGGGTATTGATTTGAAGGGAGACAGGCTTATAGGAGCCATAATAGTAGGGGTAGGACTTCCTCAGGTTAGTCCCGAACAGGATATTATCATGAATTATTATGAAAGCAAAAACCGGATGGGCTTTGAAAATGCATATATGTATCCCGGAATGAACAAAGTACTACAGGCAGCGGGAAGAGTAATCCGTTCAGAACACGACATTGGAACTGTAATCCTTCTTGATGAAAGATTTTCAAATGGCAGCTACAGACGACTATTTCCCAGACATTGGGAACATGCATTGCGTGTACAGGATACGTTACAGCTTGGAAAAAGGTTGGAGCACTTCTGGATTGATAAAAACATTGAATAGGTGAATACATGACACAAACTGAAATAGACACAGAATATAATAGATTAACAGATATAACCATTGAACATGAATTTAAAGATTTAAGTATTGAACAACGAGAAGCGGTACTCACTGTTGAGGGGCCTGTATTATTAATTGCCGGCCCCGGTAGTGGAAAAACAACTGTAATTGTAAACCGTGTTTATAATTTAATTAAATCAGGTATTAGTCCAAAAAGCATTCTGACACTTACCTTTAATAAGGCCGCTCAGCTTGAGATGGAAAGGCGTTTTAGAAAATATTACGGAAATAGGATAAAAGAAAAAGTCCAATTTGCCACCCTGCATAGTTTTTGTAATAGGGTAGTCCGAGACTATGAGAGGATGAAAGGGCAGAGCTTAAGGCGTATTGAGGGTATAGAAGAAGATATAAATAAAAAAATACTATTAAAGGACATGTATCACAGCATATACAGTGCAAAAATAAATGATGATGAGCTGGATAACCTTATAAACGAAATAAGCTATATAAAGAATAAAATGATTAAAAATCCCGATGACTGCTTTTTCAGTTCAAAGAAATTCTCAAAGGTATATAAAACCTATGAAGAGTATAAGAAAAAAAATCTGATGATTGACTTTGACGATATGCTTACATATGCCTATAGTATTCTTTCAAGATATCCGCAAGTTTTAAAAGAATATAAAAAACAATATAAATATATACAAGTGGATGAAGGTCAGGATTTATCCAACATACAGTTTGCCATTCTCAAACTGTTGGCAGGGCCGGACGGGAATATATTTATAGTGGCTGACGATGACCAGTCAATTTACCGATTCAGGGGAGCCGAACCCCAGTATATTCTGAATATAAGCCATGAGTTTAACAATCTCAGGTTTTTCAGACTTGAAAATAACTACAGGTCTTCCAGCAATATAGTAGACCTTACCAGTAAATTCATAATGAAAAATGATAAAAGGTATCTGAAATCACACAAAACCAATAACAAAAGGGCAGAGGACCCAATGATTCTCGGAGCTGAAGATGAGAGCCGGCAGCAGGACATCCTACTAAAAAATATTGAAGAGTTACTTAAGGAAGAAAAGCTAAAAAGCATCGGGATATTATATAGAAATAACCTCTCATCAATTCTTGTTTCGGATAAACTGCAAAGAAACGGATTTTCATTCAGAATCAGGCAGAACAGACTGTTTTTTTTCAAGCACTGGCTTGTACAGGAGGTATGTGCATTTTTATTATTTGCACTTGATGGTTGTGATACAGAATCATTTACAAAAATATGCTTCAGAATGAATAGATATATATCAAAAACTATGCTGGAATGTGCCTTACAGGGTAAAGAAAACGAAAATGTAATTGATAGAATAACAAGTAGTCATGACCTAAAACCTTTTCAACTTAATGCAATGAGGGAATTAAAAGGAGAGTTTTCTTCATTGGCAAAGAAGAATCCTTGGTCGGCATTGGAGTATATAAAAAATAACTTCAGATATTTGGATAGTATTAGAGATTACAGCACCATATCCGGTCAGTCCTTTGATTACCTGAACAGGCTTTATGGGATTTTACATGGAATATCAATTGATTGTCCTACTATTTCTTCTTTTCTTATGCGGTTGCAGGAGTTGGAACAAATATTTCAGGATGGGGGATATAAGCACGACAGTGAAAAGAATGTAATAACTCTGAGCACGCTCCACTCTTCAAAGGGACTTGAATATGACAATGTATTTATGATAGACCTTACAAACAGCGAGATTCCGGGAGACAAAGTTCTTGAAAACTCTGAAAAAATCGTACTAGAAGAAGAACGGAGACTTTTTTATGTTGGGATGACAAGAGCAAGAAAAAAACTTTATCTCCTATATCCGGGAGCGGTAAGTAATGAAAAAGTTTTAAAATCTGTTTTTGTAAATGAGGTTGTACAACTTTTGCAAAAGGACATAATAGTTAATATAGGTGAAGGAAAATTTGTAAGCCATACTAAATTCGGCAGAGGAGTAGTAGTTTCAATAGATCAGGATCTTCTAACCGATAAGAAAATAATCGAAATAAAGTTTTTCAAGGTGGGAAGCAGAAAATTTGATTTGCAGCTTTGCCTTAATAATAAACTTTTAAAATTTGAATAACGAACACAATATAATAAGAAGCACAAAATGGTTTGCAAAACATAATACGTTTTGCTATCATAGGTTGATATGGAGGAATTTACATGATCGAAAAATATTATCCGGACTTATATTTTGATAGTATAAGACATATTGATATAAATATACTTAAAGAAAGAGGA
>JAEYNY010000171.1 GCA_023412275.1 Bacillota bacterium | reverse complement strand
GAGCCGGTTGCTCTAACCAACTGAGCTAAAGGCCCGAATTGGCTCCTCAAGTAGGACTTGAACCTACGACCCTGCGGTTAACAGCCGCATGCTCTACCGACTGAGCTATTGAGGAATATCTCTATGTCGCTCGTCTGAGGACTTTGCTCTCGCGAGCACATAAACTATTATACTTACGAACACTAAACTGGTCAACACCAAAACAACCACAAATAGACTATTTAACTAGTTTATTGTCGTTTTCCTAACTTATAATAAACCAATCGAATAATAGCTATTATTTTTAATTTTCTAAATTATGTCTATCAAGGTGCAAAAAAACCCCCTATCCTTGATTTATTCCGGATAGCGGGTCCATAGATTAATCTAAGTAATCCTTTAACTTTTTGCTTCTGCTTGGATGTCTTAATTTTCTTAGCGCCTTTGCCTCTATTTGACGAATACGCTCTCTAGTTACGTTAAACTCCTTACCAACTTCCTCCAGAGTTCTTGCCCTTCCATCATCCAAACCAAATCTTAGCCTCAGAACCTTCTCTTCACGTGCAGTTAATGTATCTAGTACGTCAATAAGCTGTTCTTTAAGCAAAGTAAATGCAGCAGCTTCAGCTGGTGCAGGAGCATCATCATCGGGAATGAAGTCTCCCAAATGGCTATCTTCCTCTTCTCCTATAGGAGTTTCCAGCGAAACCGGCTCTTGTGAAATTTTCATTATTTCACGAACCTTGTCTACAGACATACCAATTTCTTTTGCAATTTCATCAGGTTGTGGTTCTCTACCCAACTCCTGTAACAATTGCCTTGAAACTCTAATCAATTTATTGATAGTTTCTACCATATGAACAGGAATACGTATAGTCCTTGCCTGGTCGGCAATTGCCCTTGTAATAGCTTGTCTGATCCACCAAGTAGCATAGGTACTGAATTTGAACCCTCTTCTGTAATCAAATTTCTCAACTGCCTTAATTAATCCGAGATTACCCTCCTGGATCAAGTCAAGGAACTGCATTCCTCTACCAACATATCTTTTAGCTATACTAACAACAAGCCTTAGATTAGCCTCGGCTAATCTCCTTTTTGCTTCTATATCACCGTTTTCCATTCTATGAGCAAGATCAATTTCTTCATCTGCTGATAAAAGGGGTACTTTACCGATTTCTTTAAGGTACATACGTACAGGGTCATCTATACTTATGCCCTCTGGAATACTGATATCAAGTTCCTCGTCTGTAAGCTGAATCTCTTCCATTTCGGCTTCCATATCGCCAACCACATCAACTCCCATTGTTTCGAGGGTTTCATATATTTTTTCAATGTGCTCCGGCTCAAGCTCGATTTCCTCAAAGGCATCCATAATCTCTTTGTAGGTTAGCATTCCCTTTTGTTTGCCTTTATCTATTAATTCTTTTAGTAATGCCTTTCTACTCTCTTGACTATGTTTCACTTATTTCCCCTCCTTTCGAGCTCAATTACAAACCTTTTTTCTTTATAGCTATATTCGATACAATACTGCTTAATTCCCGATTTAATAATTCAACATCTCCTTCTGTCAGATCACTTCTCTTTTTAAGCTCGATTATTTCATTTTTTCTTTCTTCCAAGCTAAACAGGTCTATCTTTCTAATTATATCCAAAGCCGCTTTTTTATTATCCTCAAATATGCTCTGAGACTGCACTATATTTGCAAAACTTTCTGCCGTTCCGGGAGAAAGTTTATTTAATATTTCACCCGTTAATATCCCTGCCTTACTTTCAATCCTTTCGACTGCAAAATCAAATGCATTTTTTACTTCATCTGATTCAAATTTATCCCAACCAACAACATCTTTAATGCTAAAATATACGCTATTTTCGATGCATATAGTTGCCAACAGCATTAATTGCAGTCTGACCAACCATTCTTCCTGATTCTTAACAACTGTACTCTTTCGTATTGGATTTCGGCTAAAGTTATTATTACTTGGTATTTGCTTTTTAAAATTTGTATCTGCATCCTTTTGCTGCTTTGCTATTTCTGATAAAATCGATTGTGTACTTACGCCTAACTCCTCAGATAATTTTTTTACATAAAGTTCTTTTTCTACATTATTGTCAATTTTGTCCAATATAAGTACAGCTTTATCAAGAAACCTAACTTTTCCTTCATTTGTTGAAGTATCTATATCATTTTTTAGCGAACCAAGCTTAAAATCTAGCAAACCTTTTGATCTATCAACTAGCCGTTTAAACTCTGTAACCCCATGAGCTTTAATAAACTCATCTGGGTCTTTGCCTGAAGGGATTGTCAAAACCCTAACGTTACAGCCAATTTCATTCAATAAATCAAGGCTTCTGAATGCAGCAGCCTGGCCAGCTGAATCAGAATCAAAGGAAAGAACTATTTCTTCAGTGTACTTCTTCAAAAGTCTGCCCTGATTTTCTGTTAATGCTGTTCCTAATGGAGCAACTGAATTTATTATTCCACTTTGGTGTAATGATATAACATCCATATAACCTTCAGATAAAATCAGTTGTTTAGAACAAGCACTTTTAGCAAAATTCAAAGCATACAAGTGTTTTCCTTTCTGATAAACTTCGGTTTCAGGAGAATTCATGTATTTTGGCTGAGACGAATCAAGAACTCTCCCTCCAAAGGCAATCACATTTCCTCTTATATCAAATATTGGAAACATAATCCTGCCTCTAAATCTATCGTAAATTTTACCACTTTCTTCCTTATATATAACAAGTCCACTTTTTATAATAGACGAATCACTAAAGCCTTTAGCCTTTAAGTGTTTATAAAGTGTATCAAATCTGTCCTCGGCATAACCTATACCAAACTTTGCTACAGTTTGTTTCTGTATCTTCCTGCTCATTAAGTATGAATTTGGAAAAGTATTCTTTTCATTATTAAGGTTGTCTCTAAAAAATCTCGCTGCTTCAAGGTTTATAGCCAATAGTTCCTTTTTTAATACGGCTTTTTCGTCATTACGAACACCTTCGGTTATTTCCGGAATCTGAATTTTTGCTCTATCAGCAAGAAGCCTCAGGGCATCAGGAAATTCCAGATTTTCAATAGACATAATAAAGTGTATAACGTTTCCGCCTTTACCGCATCCAAAACAATGAAAAATCTGTTTTACAGGTTCAACAGAAAATGATCCTGTCTTTTCGTTATGAAAAGGACATTTACCAAAAAAATTCTTTCCTTTCTTCTCCAGCTTGACATATTCTGATATAACATCAACAATGTCATTACTTACTCTTATCTCTTCAATAAGGTCGTCTGGAAATAAATTTGCCATTATGCTCAATATCCCTATCTACTTATTTTTTACTCATATGCAAATATTATAGACATATCTGCTATAATTTATTTTAAGCCTAGCCAAAATCACTTAATATGTGTTCGACATTATTATTAATAATCCTTCTTTTTTAATAATATTTTTAATAACAAATTCAATCAATAAAGCCTTAAATCGCACAAAAAAAGCATGTTCTGTTAGAACATACTTTATAATCCAATTAAAGTAACTGATTTTTTTATGCTATGCAATCATATATAACATCATAAACGCTTACCGGAGTAACTGAATTTGAGTATAGCAAGTAAATGAGGTTATTTATACCTGTTTTTGATGGAAGGACATCCGGAATAAATGCCTTTCCAATTCCTCCCATATCATATTCCATGATGACCTGTATACCATACGTAGTAGCAGAATTAGTCTGTTCGCTTGCGATAAGATAATACTTGAGATATAATTCCTTTTCTTTACCTTCGGAGACAATAACTTTTTTTGAGTAAATAAGATTTGTTTCATAATCTCTCATTCCCGCTCTCCTCCTTCGCATCTTTTTATGGTAATTATAATATATTAGAATATATTAAACTATACAAAAGTTTTATTCTAATTCGACCAACTTTACATAAAAAGTTCATTCTGTTTGAAGTATTTTGTCGAATAATGGATTATTATCAATTATTAACATTGCTGTTCTAAATTTTAAGTGTTACTATTTTATTTGTACGTAAAATCATTTTAGCTTATAAACTATGGATATGCATGTTCTTTATAATTTTCTTTAATTATCAGGGGTCTAAATATTTAGGGGGGTAATATATGAATAGTAATCAAAAGGATAAAAAAGCCAAACTTAGTATGTTAAGTTCAGCTATATGTAATATGGCTGATTTACCGAAAAAGATGATTAAATACGCCACTCCGGCTGCACTTTTATTGATAATATTAGGAACGGTATTTTTTATAATTAACAGAATGAGTAATAGTTATAGCAGTATCTTTGATAGTACAGCAAGAGCTTTTATTATTAACAGCTTTTATGTTTTGTGTGAGTTTCTAATAGCAGCATTTGTAATTGATATTGTTCACAAAAAAAAGGCTTAAGTTTAATCACATATCATAACAACTGCTTTGCGGGTCCCTTTTGGGGCCCGCATTTTTCATAATCATGGCATAAAAAAAGACTGCTGAACAATTTGATGTCCAACAGTCTATTTTTGTTTATTAAGCTTTTGCAGGTTTTCCAGAAATCTTCTTCTTTTTCTGACTTTCCTTCCACATTACATACAGTGGGCTTGCGATAAATATTGATGAATAACATCCTGCAGTAATACCAACAATCAATGGGAAGCTGAATTGTTCCATTGAATTGATTCCATTTACTTTTGAGAATATATATACAGTTGTTATTGCTATTAACGATGTCACAACTGTGTTTATTGACCTGTTCAAGGTTTGAATTATACTGCTGTTTACCAACTCAGGAAGAGGTACTTTCCTGAGTAATCTGTTATTTTCTCTGATACGGTCATAAATTATAACTGTATCATTCATTGAGTATCCGACAACAGTCAGTATAGCTGCAATAAATGACTCATTTAATGGTATCTGGAAGATAACATATACAGATAGCATTATCAACACATCGTGCAGAACTCCTACAACCGCAAATACACCGGCTGATAATCCTGACATAGCTTTAAATCTGTACCAAACATATAATATAATCAATATGAAAGCTATAACAACAGCTTTCAAACCATTATTCATTATTTCTTTACCAATGAATGGTTCAACACTTTCTTCACTAACAACAGCGTCTTTAGCATTGAGTTTAAACTCTTTTACAACTGCTTCTTCAACCTTAGTCAATTCAGTATTTGAAAGTGTATTCTCACTTCCTATACTTATTGTTATTATGTCAAAGCTCTTAGAGTTTGTTCCGCTTACATCATATGAAGTTGACTTTTGAACCTTTGCAGGTTTATTTATTGTCTTTGTAACAAAATCTGCTATTTTAGTCTGTAATTCCTGAGTATTTGCCTCAGTAAACATTTTATCATTTGCTCTCATTTCTATTATTGTTCCGCCTTCAAACTCAATGTCCAGTTTAAAGCCTTCAACTAGATACATAACAACACCTGATAAAATAATTAGAGCTGAGAGTATAAAAAAGTAGTATCTCTTAGCATATAAATTAACCATTTGCTTTTCCTCCTCTCATGCTTACGCCATATAACCAATGGTGTTTTGCAACCTCTATATCCTGTATCGACTTCAGCATTATTCTGGAAGCAGTTACAGCGGTTATAAAGCTTAATACAACACCTATTCCCAGAGTATATGCAAAACTCTGTATAGGGCCTGTACCAAATTTCCATAAAACAACGGCAGAAATAAGAGTAGTTACGTTTGAGTCAAGTACGGCTGAGAAAGCTCTCTTAAATCCAACATCAATTGCTGCATGAAGAGTTTTTCCGCTTTTAAGTTCATCCTTGATTCTTTCAAATATTATAACGTTGGCATCAACGGCCATACCTATTGTCAGTATAAGACCCGCTATACCAGGCAAAGTAACAATTATATGTGTCCAGGACAATGCCAGTAATTCCATAACTGTGTGGAGAATTAATGCGATACTTGCTATTAATCCCGGTAATCTGTAATAGAATATCATAAATAAACAAATCAGTATAAGAGCAACTATAAATGCATCTATACTTACATTAAGTGCGTTAGATCCGAGGGTAGGGCTAATGTTATTTACCTGTCTTGCCTCTAGCTTAAATGGCAATGAACCTGACTTAATAAGTCCGGCGAGTTCTTTAGCCTCGTCTCTTTGTTCATCACTTGCAGTACCACCAAGAGTAATTCTAGCGGAAGTACCGGTAATCTGGGTCTGAACGTTTGGAGCACTGATTAAACCATTATCCATAAATATTGCTATAGGTTTACCAATAAGTCTTCCTGTTGCTTCTGAGAACTTTTTACCACCTTCTGATGTAAGTTTCAGAGAAACACAATAACCACCATTTTCTGCATCTACTTCCGCAGATGCATCCTTTACATCTCCACCCTCAAGAATAATCTTGTTGGTTGGAAGATAACTTCCATTTGCATCTTTCTTACTTTCGTCAACCTCTTGGAAGGTTAATAATGCGGTTTTACCAATTTCTTCTATTGACTTCTGTGGATCGAATGCTTCACCTTTTTTGTGTGGTATTTGTACCAGAATGTATCCCTTATCTTTATCTACAGTAATAACTCTGTCAAAGATATTTTTAGAATCCAATCTCTTACCTATGGTAATTCTTGCAGAATCCAAATCTTCAGCTTTTGCCTTGCTGTTGTCTTTGGTTACTGCGTAAAGTCTAGCATCCACGCCTCCCTGAATATCAATACCTGTTCTAATTTCCTTAACACCTGGTATTTCAAACCCTAGGATAGAACCATAAGCTGCTACCCAGGTTAAAATTCCGATGATAAGCAATATCGAGAAAAATTTAACCGCGTTGCTTCCTCTCATTTGTAGTATTCCCCCTTAAATTATAATCCACTTACGCCATTATATAACTTACAAAAAAGCTAGTCAATAA
>JAEYNY010000133.1 GCA_023412275.1 Bacillota bacterium | reverse complement strand
GAAATTACTTTTTTCATTTTATCCCATCCTTATATTTATTTGGTTGTTATGTCATATTATATATAATACTGTAAATATTAATTTACTGTCAATATAAACCAATTCGGTTCAAGTCCAGCACTAGCGCGCCCCTATCCCCGCCGGGAGGCCAGTGGGGCATACGGGGAGACTGGTCTCGCCCGTATGGCGCTTTGCGTTTTTTTACAACGTAAAAAACGCCTGTATTTTCCGCAGAAAATACAAGCGCCAACATGGTCGGAGTAAATCACGTGTGGATGAATCCTCGGTATGCTCCTGAAGTAATAACATGAGAATTATCTCTTCGTGGCAATAAGATACTATGTTGTTCTGCTAAGTTAATATTTAGGGACCATTCTTCGCTTGAATAATTCATATATTAATATACGTAATCAATATTCTTCTAAATATTCTTATTCTTTAGCAAAATAGGAATATTACTACCCGCTAGCCCTTCAGATTCAATTGCCATTCTTGCAAACTTATATGCAAATTCTATGTCTCTACCTGCACCAAGCGCATCATAGAAACTAATTGCAAAAGTAATTGCCGTTTCGTCATTTACAGAATTGTTCATCCCTATTACATAAGGAATGTATTTTACTATCTCATTTGCTTGATCTTCCGAATAACATGAGTTAAGCACAACGCAGTGTACTTTATCCTTAAATAGTTCAAATATTTTTCCTATCGTCAAAGAAGGTAAAATAATTGCTTTACCATTATTGTCTTCAAGAACAATACCCCCTTCAAAATTTTTACTTTTTCCCACCCCATGACCTGAAAAGTGAACAATATTTGGTTCCTCATCTAAAAGTGCTCTCCGTAAATCTAAGATTCTAACTGCTAACTTACTTATCAGATCAAACAAACCTCTGTTTTTAGATCTTGTAAGCCCTTCCTCAACTTCACGTATTTCCTTGTCAACTCTTAATCTACCAGTGTCACTTGGGTTAGATGCCAGAAAGAGTATTCTTGTTTTCTCTATACTAGGCAATATCAAATTTAAATTACTATCCTTTTTATAGCTCTCTAAACTATCAATATCAACTTCATTTTTTGTATTTCTCATTATTTCATCTTCAACCCCATTTAATAATTTTTTAACATTAAAAAACTTGTTTAGTTCTTTAATGCCGATAATTTCTCCGTTATTATTTTCATGGAATATCAAGTCATCATAATCAATTGAAGCAGTTTTACCGGCGTCAACTATTACAATAGACCTTTTAACTTTTATATATTTAAAATTTTCATGAATTAAATCAAACTGGCCTCTTACAAAAGATAACAAATCTCTTTTGTTACTATTACCTGCAACTTCTATTGTTAATTTTCTGTCCGTAGCATCTGATTTGATAAAAGCTATACATCCATCTTTTTGTATTATTACACCGTTTCTCCAATAATCGTTATTTCTAATAAGTTGATGGACTTTTACAATAAACCTTGACATAATGCTGTTTGGCATAACTTCATAGCAATATTCAAACACTATTTTCTCACTATTCTTATAGTTCCATTCTATTTTGGGTCTATCTTTCGGGAATGCACCTGGAATAAAATACACACCTGTACAATCAGGAATATGATAGCATAATTCAAAATTCTGCATAATATCCATAATATAACTATGTTCTTTGACTGTTGGGTACTTAATAGGGTCTAGTATTTTTGATACGTCGACTATATTTATTATTCCTTTGCTACAAATAACCTTGTCAGACATGATGATTTGATAAACACCTTGTGTTACCCACTCTGGATTAAGTACTTGAGTTTCTCTTAGTCTAACCAAATTGTCATCCCTGAAATTTAGCATTGTCCCCAAATCATGAAGTAATCCAACAAGCGTCTGTACACTTTCATCTTTAAAATCACTATCGATTTCTTTGCATATTTTTTCATACTCAGCGTACTCCAAATAATCTTTATTAGTTTTCTCAAGAGCCTCTTTTACATCAAAATAACTTTGTGGCAAAGGAGAGTCTATATGCTTTAAAGATTGAACTGATCTCTCGATTAATTTCTTTAATCTACTTATGCCTTTCTTTTTAAAACAAGAAGTTTCAGCAAAACCTATAATATTTTTATATTTATTTTTAAGTTCTTGTTTTCCAATATCTACAATATGCTCTTCGCATTTGTTTATAACAATTACTACAGGAACTTCCCCGGCATATGAGTTAATTAACTTAAGCCAATATTCCAGTTCTGAATCGCCATATTTGTCTTCTGACCTTGGATTCACTACTAATACATATGCAGTCCTACGAGTCATAAAAAACTTATGTGTTGCATGCATTATTTCTTGTCCACCAAAATCCCATATGTGTAAATTTATTTTCTTTTTGTTTACTTGTATTGTCCAGTCTCTGATGCTAATTCCATTAGTTTTTTCTGGTTCTCCGATCATCCCGTTTAAAAGCATATTTATCAATGAAGTTTTGCCAACATACCCTGATCCAATAAAAATTAGCTTGGCTTCATGTAATGGTTTTTTAGTATTTGCTTTTTGAATATCCAATATATAACTTATTAATTCTTGAGGGTTTTTTTCTAAAATTTCGGGAGGGACTTGAAAAAAATTATCCTCAATATTTAACCCCTTCCTTAAAGAAGGTTTTGAGTTATTGGGAGCTAATTTTTTTAAATTTGAGATTTCTGTAGGTAGCTTCCGCAATTTATTTGCTTTCAAATTTAAATGGGTAAGGT
>JAEYNY010000063.1 GCA_023412275.1 Bacillota bacterium | reverse complement strand
ATACAAATATTTTTTTCATAAAAATCTCCTTTCATAGATATAATTAGTTTTTGCTCTCGTCCATTAGACGATGAAGATTATTCCATGGTTTCATTTTTTTTGAATCTTTTTAGGATTATTATAACATGTTTTTATTATATTCATCAAACATCTTATTTTATATACAAAACGAAGGTGTTGAAAGGAATGTAACCCTTACCGTTCTGATATTGACCTTAACAAAAAATAATAATGCACTATTCTATATAAATACCGACAGTCGGTATGGAGGTGTCAAGACACTATCCGGAGGAATGCAAAGAAGGCTTTCAAAAGCATGATTTTAATACCCAAGCTCAGTTTTTTTATCATCTGTACAGAACAAGAGGACTTAAATCACGTTGATTCAAGTCCTCTTGTCTCATTTTAATAGCGGAAGCGGTGGGATTCGAACCCACGAGCCCCGTTAGGGACTACCTGATTTCGAGTCAGGTATTTATGTTCTGAAACGTGCTTAAATGCTTGCTTTAATTTATAACTGACTAACATTTGACTAACACTATTTTAATTTATTATACACTAAAACACCCAAGGTTTTCACGCCGAGGGTGCTTTAATGAAAGGGTATCATTTTTTTGTTGATGTAGATTGCTCTACTGATGTCACAAAAAACAATGCGTCAATAAAGCCTTTAATAAAAGCTAACTGAGTATCAATTTTTGTTCTATTGTCGACCCCTTCCGCGGCAATAAGTTGATTGTTATTTACAGCGTTACCCATTATGTGCCCTCCTGCTTATATGTATGTTATCTATTGGGGAATAAATACTTTTTAATATAGCGATGGAGAGTTATAAAATTTAATATTTTGCACTAAATAGATACTCGCTGTAGGTATATTATACCACACACACAGTGTATAATAAATAAAATATATCAAACAACTTCAATTTATTTTATTAATTTTCTGTTAAACTAACCAATATTTTACCTAATTTGGAATTTATATACACAAATGAAAAATATTCATATACTCAATAATTTACAATAGTCATATTAATAATGTTTCCTATTGAGGCAATATTCGGCTGTGTTATTATTTGGATGACAATGCACTTTATGAAACATGGGACTTGTTGACATATTATGTTAATTATGTTAGTATATTCACGGATAAGATTTGAAGTTCAGCAGAATCGATGCCCTGTGTGCCGGAATGGTGCATGGGGCATCTTTTTATTTACATTTTGTGACATTGGTAGTATAATCCAATTAAACATAGGAGGGATATTATGAAATTTAAACATATCATAATAATCATATCATGTATGGTTATTATTTTTACTGGATGCTCAAAAAAAGCACCAGAAGACAATGTAGCAGGTGCCGCTCGCGCATCATCAATCACGACACAGCCACCAGTAAAACCGGAAAAACAAACACCATCTACACCTAAGCCAGCTTCACCAACCCCAGAACCTGCAAAAGAGAAAATAACGGATCCTGATTTCAGAGAAATAAAATGGGGAATGACACGAGACGAATTGTTAGAGATTGAGGGTGAGCCCGATGGTGAAAACGAATCTATTATTGCATATTACGATATGGAAGCCGCTGGACTAAGCGCAGCTCTTTGTTATAATCTAAACGACGATGGACTTATTTATGGATCAATGTATTCTATTGACGAAACTCACACGAACATGACCGATTACGTAGATGACTATTACACAATATTAGCTGCGTTAATAAAAAAATACGGAGAACCCTTAGAGGATGAAATAATATGGAAAGATGACTTATACAGAGACGATCCATTAGATTGGGGGATGGCTGTTTGCGTAGGTCATATGAGTATGTTTGCTTCTTGGGAGACCGAAACAACTAAAATTTATGTTGTAATTTCTGGCGATAACTACGATATTACTACAACAATAATGTACCTAAGTAAAAAAGTGGAACAGAAAGTTAACGATATTACATCTGGACTATAAAAAATACCCCTCTTTGCCATTACGACATTGAGGGGTATTTCATTAATATTTACTTAATCTGCCCTTACCGTATATTCCTACCTTTATACCCTCGGATTTCCACCCTTGGAGCGTGTAATATTTAATTACAGCTTGTCTGGTCTGCTTTCCGTATTTTCCGTCCTCCGCAATCTGTAAATCGATATTTAAGGCTTTAAACGCTTTATTTAATTTCATCTGCAGCCATATCACATCATAGTAAGAGGATTTATCTGTAATGGTTTTCAAAGGTACAGCATAGTCATAATTTGGTCTACCATATCCTGCTATTCTTGAATTGGATAATATGTAAGATTTCTCACACACACCGCCACCGTTAGGGATTATTTCTTCACCGTCTGATGTATTCCCTTCGATAGTGTAAACCTTGGTATTGCTAACCTCTGTGACTATACCGGTATGGTTAATTCTTTCAGAGTTCTTAAAGAATATTACATCACCAATTCTAGGAGCAGTATGCCATTGTTTCATGTTCTTAAAATACTGTGCAGAGGTTGGGGTATATGCGCTGAAATTACCTAATAGCTTTTTAGCAATTTCTTTTCCGAATGCGATCACAAAGCAGAAATCCACGAACATATCACACCATGCTTGTCCTTGGAGATTTACTCCGGCGAACTTCTGGTATTCTCTTGCGTACTTTGTGAAATTCTTCTTTCCGGCATTTTCCTTAAAACTATCCAATAATGAATTGCTTTTCTTTTCGAGATATCCGACTTGTGACTTGGCAACTTTTAATACTTTATCAATAGTATTCATTTACTCACCTTCTTTGACTTCCGGTAATCCTTTAGTGGAAGTTAACATGGAATAAATACCAGCTAATAAAGATGCTGATAATACTGCGGTCCAATTTACCTCATCAATAAATACAGCTGTGCTGATCATGGCAGCAGCTGTCTGCGCTACCGTCTTTAATGCTCTTACTCCTGCGGCTTTAATCCATTTCTTGTTCATATACTCACCTTATCCTTTCTTCTAAATCCTCTATTCTGTGATTAGCAACCTTAATTTGTTCGTCTTGCACCGTACACCGTTCCTCAAGTTTGAATGTGCGATCAATTACTGTGTTGTGCTTATCTACCTTTTTTTCTAGCTGTTCAATGCGGTATGTAGTTAGTTTGTTTGAAATAATAATTCCACACAGGGAACCTAATCCGCTACCCCCTAATGTGATTAATGCAACTATTACAGCTTCACTCATGCATGATATACCATCCTTTCTAAGTAATATTTTGCAAATAATCTGACAGCATGTTATGATATAACTATACTGTTCCATTGCAGTATAAGAGACACGTATAGGATGCTTACAGCTGAACCTAGTATACGTGTCTCTTTTTATGTTTAATATTTCAGCCTATTTAAGGCTTTGTTTTACTTAGGTATAGATTTATACCTAATGGTAGTTTAATGCCCCACAGGCTTTATTACAAAGCCAAACAAGGCTTATAATAGCTCAAAATTATCATATCTGATAAATCACAGATTTGATGTTATTATTACACAAACAAAAGAGTAGTATATTTCAACCACTCTATATTTTTGAAATGTAGTTGTGTCGCAATAGAATCCTTTTGCGTAATTATTGTTGCATGAATTCGTTTACTTTGTTTGTTAACGATTGAATCAAATAATTTTGAATGGAAATCCAAAAATAAGTTGCATTTTGAGATTTCGTATTACCACTATATAACTCATTATTTCTAAAAAGCATAGGGTGAATAGAATTACCAATTAAGTAATTATAACAATCCGTTGCGCCCTTATTTGAGTTTTGAAATGCTACTTCTATAACTGGCTCTATCTTAACGGGTTGACTCCATGCACAACTATTATCACTAACCTTTACACTTTTTACTCTAACGTACAAATCTGTTTCTTTTACGTCATAGGTAGCGGTATTGGCTCCGTTAACCTCTTTAAGTATTACACCATTTAGACCTATAAAAGTAAAATTACTCAAATTAGTGCTTTTGGCTATTACTTTGGTACTTGTTGTAGTTACTTCTAAGTCATTACCATTCGAAGCGTAAAAGTTACCAGCTCTGAGTGCCGACATAATACTGTCTTTGCTCTTTACATCGGAATTTACAATAACATAGCCTTTATCGAATTGCGAAGGGTCATTAGTTCCGTGACAATCGTCTGTGG
>JAEYNY010000084.1 GCA_023412275.1 Bacillota bacterium | reverse complement strand
TCAGATCAGCAGATAAATTTAATATGTCTTTAACCTTCATGCCTGAATAGAAAACGGCTTCAGAAGGAAGATAGCCGATATCGGACAGAATTTTATTTTTCTCTTTTAATATGTCCAATCCTAGAATATTTGCATTTCCAGAAGAAGGAGAAATTAGTCCGAGCAATGTGCGTATGGTAGTAGATTTCCCAGCACCATTAGGTCCTATAAATCCAAAAAAATCGCCTTCTCTGACATTCATATTCAAGTCAATGATGCCTCTCTGCTTTCCGTAAAATTTAGTCAGGTTTGATATTTGAATAACATCCATTTGATTATCCCCCTTTTCGCAAGTAAATTGATTTCCAAAAATCAAGCAGCTTGATAAAATCCTGTTCAATTTCATTCACATTTATTTCACTATGCTGTAACTTTTCCCATAAATAGCCTGCCGACGCCGAGTACATATCCTGGTACATCTTTTCTAGATGCAAACCAGGAATAAACTGTTCCGCATGCAGGTTAACCTATTTTTCATTAGTTTTAAAGGAAGTATATTTGACAATACTTTTTTGGATATCCGGACTTACCACAGGATCCTTTTCATAGAATGCCTTGACAACAAATGTTCCCAAATCCGGATACCTGCGCATGATTTCAATTTTTGCTTTCATTCCTTTATACATGGAATCAAACAAGTCCTTCTGATAGTAACAGCCACTTTTTTCTAGTGATTCAATGGTAATCCTTCCACATATCTCCCAAAGATAAAGATACAGCTCCTTTTTATTATGGAAATAATGGAATAACAGTGATTTGCTAATGCCTGCAGCATCTGCTATTTCACTCATAGGACTTTTCTTATAGGAGTTTTGGGAAAATACACGAAACCCAGCATTGATAATGGCTTCCTGTTTTTCTACTGGTAGAGTAAAGAATTTCTCATTCATAATGGACCTCCTTAACCGCTGCGGTCAATTATAATTATATTCCATTGACCGTTTTTGAGAAGACCCATACATTGAATTCTTACAAATAAATCTATATTTGTGAACTGATTTACTGAGTTTAACATTCTTTGTGAAGTAGTACTACATAGCATGGTAAAATTTTCAACTTAATCTTACTATTAACTTAAAACTATAGAAGTATTGACCATGCGGAGTTTTTCCAATATAATGTAAATAATGTTTTAAATACAAATTTTAGGCGAAAGGAGATAAAAATATGATAAACAACATTGATAATAGTAGAGGTGCAATTGTATAACTGAATATTGGATAGATGGTAGTATCAAACAAAACTTATTCTTTGTTTGGGTTGTTTGTTTTACCATTTATCACATTTGAATTAACCCCTTAGCCTGATATTATAATACGACACTAAATGGCATGGTACGGTTATCGTGCTTTTTTTATGTCCAAAATTAATCCCACAGGAGGTTACTTTCTGTGGGATTTTTATGTGCTTTTTATTTAGGAGGACAGCATGACGCTAATAGGAACAATAAGCCCTGAAAGACTTGAAAGTTATTTTAAATTATATCTGGAGCTTGAGCGATTAAACGGAAGAATAAAGCAAAGCGAGCAATACTTTAGTAAAAAAGAAAAGTTAAATATGAAAATGAAACAAAGGGGGCATAAATAATATGTTTTATGAATTAGATAAAAAAGATTTTTATAAGGTAGAAAGTTTAATAAAAAATAGTAACCACGAACTGTCCATAAAGGCTGTAATAAATGGTACTTCTCCGGGAGAAGTATTTGTAGATAATTGTGAGAGGCCTTTGTCTACTCTCATTATGACATCAGAATGCAATGTGGTTGCGGGTAATGCTGGGAATAAGCTTTTTAATGCGGGAGTAAGGGATAAACTTGATTTCTACGACCAACTTACTTGTGATGACAGTGAGTGGGAAGACAGAATAGGTGAGTTGCACAGTAATGTTGCATTAAGAAAGTATACTAGAAGATACTATGAGCTAGAAAAACTAGAATTTACAGATTATAACAACAGCCTTGCTCCAAAGTTCACTATAGAACATGTGAACGAAAGAAATCTTAATGTATTGAACTATGAAAACAGTGATAAAATCAGAGATTGGATTAAGCTAGAGGATATTAGCAAGTTTAGCGATTATTGCTTGGGCTCTTATATTAGACTAGATAACAAAATAGTTAGTATGAGTCTGGTGGATTGCATTGTAGATAACAGAATAGAGATTGGGGTAAAAACAGAGAAGGAATACAGAAATAGTGGATTGGGTGCTATTGCTTCTGCTGCTACTATTAGTGCAAGCATCTTGAAGGGTATAGAGAGGATAGGCTGGCATTGTGTAGATACCAATATTGGATCTATAAAGATTGCTGAGAAGTTAGGATTTAAGTTGATTAAAAAATATAGTTCCTTTACTGCTTATCCGCCAATTGAAAACGATACTGACTTGAGTAAAGAGCAATGGAGTGAGTGGGCTAGATATTATACTGAGATGAATAAAATACAACCATTTTATTACTGGCAAGCTGCAGAGTGTTGGGCAAAGGCATCAAATATTGAGCAGACTATTGAAAACATCATGAAGCTAATTGAAACAGGACAAATGTGGTTTGTAAAGTACCTGAGAGATGTAGACACTTTTAAGGCTTTTGAAGGAAACAAAGAATGGCAGAAGTTATTGAACTTGGTATATGAGAAGGAATGAAGTGTATTATTAAGTTTTAGAATAAAACGTATTTGATAAATAAGTAAAAGCATATTAAAAACTTAATTTAAACTTAAAAGCATATTAAAACTTAAAAGTATATTAATACTTAGAAGCATACTAAAATATAAAAGCATATTAAAACATAAAAGGGGTACATATTTATGAGATTTGAGAAATTAAATGAAAAGTATTTAGAGGATGCAGTTAAACTGGCACAAGCTGACTACGATATGGAAATAATGCATGTGGCAGATCTTTATGAAAAAGACTTTAAAATTGAGTTGACTAATTGTCTATCGGAAATACTTAATTCTAGGTACGGTGCGGTAGCACTTGAAAATGGCAAGTTGAGAGGATATATTGGCTTTTGGGGCCCATGGGACGGACATTTTGGCAATGTTAAGGGTGTGTTCTCTCCATTGCATG
>JAEYNY010000075.1 GCA_023412275.1 Bacillota bacterium | reverse complement strand
GAACCCCCACGGTCGCCCACTGGAACCTAAATCCAGCGCGTCTGCCAATTCCGCCACATCCGCACGAGCAGTTTTTATTATAAAGACATTTGATGGTTTTGTCAACAAAATATTAAATAATTATTTTAGCAAGTCATATTCAATGACAAATTTTTAACTAAGTTACATTTATTAAAATAATTTGAAATACATGGTACCTAAATAAATATAATTAATATATAATTATTCTAATGATATTTTCTGATTGGAGGTAATGCATATGAGTAACGGTTTTTGGGATGATGATGATTATGATAACGTTGACCATATCGATGACCAACAAAGTGACACTGATTATGACACAGAAGATGAAGATGATGAAGATGAAGATTCAGAATACGATGACAATGACGATGACGGAGATGACAATGAAAATGAAAATGATGAAGATCAGCATGCTGAAGATAATGACATGGGAGAAAACTCAGGCGTGTATCCTAAACAGAGCATAATAAAACAGCAATCTTCACATAGTCCAAGTTTTCACGGATATGGAAAATGCATGCGATATCTTTGCAACTGCCAGCATTTTGAGAGCATATCTGGTAATACGTGCAGTAATTGCGGACACAACTATAGCGACCACTGGTAATAAGCAACTTAAGAAGTTTATAATACGAGGAGGGTAATACTATGGCATTTGGAGTAGACGATATACTCGTTTTGGTTGTATCAAGATTGGCAACCCGAGCAATTTCCTCCGTAGCAAAAAAGTCATACGACTTTTTTACAGGTCAAGAGCAAAAGGAAATACAGAAGAAAAAGGAAGAAGCAACCATTAGTTTTGAGAACAAAAGCAAGATACAGCTGATTGATCATCAGTTCAGATTAACTGAAGCAAGAACACAATTTGAAATGCGTATGGAAGAGTGGAAGCAAAAAACTTTTTATTCCAACTGCTGGCCTTTAAGAGAGCCTTTTGATATGCACTTTGCCCTTAATACACCCTTTGAAGGTTGCAGTATTGACGATAAAGAGGTCATTCCATGCAGAATAATAACGTCCTTAAAGGATAAAGACCATCCTATTGCAAGAAATATAAATGGAAATCTGTCTTCATTTCTCATAACACATTATAATAGCCTAAGCACTCACCCGGTTATATCAGACATAGGGAGTTGGAGGGAGGATGCACCTTCTAACGATGCATCAATAAATTACCTGTTTTCGGGGCTTCAAGGACAGCCTGTTTTAGTTTTTACACCTGAATTTGTTAATGACGGACAAACAATAATTTTGAAAATATGGTCATGGGGGTTGGGCGAAAAGGTAAATCTTCCTGTGGGAGTTGAGTTCGGAAGGATTAATGTTAAACCACTGTATCTGAATGCTTTATATGAAGAAAGTAAAAAGAGTATGGAGTTAATACAGGAGTTGGGAATAAAATCGGAAGGGTTTTATTCTGAAAAATTAAATAATAACATAAAGATTATTAAAATGATTGAAAAGCTTGGTGATCAGGCTGATGATAAAAAGCAAATGCTCCAGCAACTGTATTCACAATTATCAGAAACCGATGAAATAAGGGATGCTGTGAAAGAGAAGATTTCTGTGCAGGTATCTGGTATCTTTTCCTGTTGCGCGGGGATGTATGCCGACGCGTATCATCTGGTGGAGTATGGTACTGTCCCCAAACTTCCTTTGCTGGTGGGAGGCATACCGGGGGCTGAAATGATACGATGTTCTATAGGAGATTTTTATATTTCATTGCTTTCGGAAATTGAGCAAATAGATAATTACAGCTCAGTTCTCCCTGCTATCTATGTGGATACAGCAAATGCGTTAGCCAATATGGGAGCTACTTACGGGGAAGTCAACAAGTACGTAAAGCCTCTGCTAAGCAGGGGGATAAATCTCTTTACATATGATAATTGTAATTCCTTGACAAAGGAAAAAATCCAAAATATCAGCAGTCTGGATGAAAGTCTTGATAAACTCTTGAGGGAAAATGTATCAAACGTGGACAAAGGCTTTTTGGATAGGATAAATTCGGTACTAAAGTCTATTCACCACCCCGCCTATCCTCTACAGTGACTTGTATGAGATTTGGAAAAAGAGATAAGGAGGAATGTTAATGTATAACAGTGATAAACTAAAGTCAACTCAGAAACTTTTAGAGGATTTGGGTAATGGTATGACAGCCCTTTTTAATGAATACAAGGAAGACTTTTTAGGCGATGAGTTGGTTACATCACAATTCAAAAGTTTTTTTGAAGAACACCAAAAAGCCATGGAAAGGATAAAAAATCCTGTTCTTTCTATTGCTACTATCGGTACTACTTCGTCGGGAAAATCAACACTTACAAATGCATTGGCAGGAAAAATGATAGCACCCATTGATTCCGGTGAAAAAAGTGCCGGAATCCTGGTTTTGAAAAATTCTCACCAACGGTCTCTTTATATAGAAAAAACAAAAAATGCAAGGTGGAAGACCGGACAGATTAAGCAGGATATTTCAGATGAAGAGGCATATAACATTAACAGTGACACAATGAAAACGTATTTTGATAACAGAAAAAACTCTGCACCTCCGAGGATTTACTCAAAAGGGCCTTTACTTATAGGTTCATCACCTGAAATACTTAACCTTCCGGAAGATATATGTGTTGAGCTTGTAGACCTGCCCGGACTGAAAAACAGCGGGGACAAGGAAAATCTGAGTGTTATACAGGAGATGCTGACAAGGTCCCTGTGCCTTGTAGCCATGGACTATAGCCATACGGATGATGAGAACAGAAAAAAGCTTTTGGGAGAACTAAAGGATATTGTAAATTTCTTGGGAGGCAGACATGATTCAATAATTTTTCTGCTTAACAGGGTCGATTTGAGAAATGAGACAGATGTAGAACTTGATTTAAATATATCTAATCTTAAAAAAGAGATCAGGGAAGTACTATCTCTGAAAAACGAACCTGAGATAATACCGTTTACCGCACTCCCCCTATTCTATGCACAGTGTGCCTGGGGGCCTGTTTCGCATAAAAATAAGAACAAGGAGCCTCAATATCCAAATGATGCTTTAAAATATAACTACAAATGGTTTCTCAAAAGTTTGATGAAGGATTGCTATGATATTTATGACAGCAATGCAAATAGTGAAGAACTTGAAAAGTGGCTTGCCGATTTAAGAAGCAGTGTAAAGCACGGTCATGATTTAGAGGAAGAGGATTTAAGAAAGCTTCTTGATTATACTTACGAATGCAGTAACGGAAACCTGCTGTTTGAGAGAATACAGGAGAGATTAAATAATAGTTTTTCCCAGCTAATTATAATGCCAGCAATATGCGAATTATTCAAAATATTCTGTGCTCTCCACAGTACCTTAAAAACTCTTGGGAGTATAAGAGTTACAAAATCAAAGCTGAGGCTTGTAAATTATTATCTTGGTACTGTAAGACTTAAGAATGAGCTTATAGGCTGTGAAAGTGAAGAAGCGGCAAATAGTATAAAAAGCGACTTGAATTCAATACTGGATGAACTGGAAGAGTACGAAAGTAAGGACATTCCCGAGGAGGAGAGAAACAGAATTGACAAAGTCAAGTCGGAGGTTGTGTCCTTAATGGAGGAAATTGTAATTTCCCCCGGGAGGATTGGTGAAAAAAAGCAGGAGTTTCAGGAAAATCTTCAGGAAATAACAAGGAAGATTAACGAGGGAAAAGGAACATATGATGCAGAACAGTTTGTTAATGAACATGAAGAAATATTCGGAAGCATTGATGATTTTTCCAATATGTTTGACTCGGTTGCACACCTGACAGATGAACTGAGGTTGGGAATAATACAAATTATCGGGGATTCAATTGTAAATAACGATACATACGATGAAGTGATGGGAAAAATGGATTTTCTTCCTGCTGAAGTGTCGTCTCGACTTGCAAGGGCATATGATTATGTCAGCAGAATTATACTTGGCGGACTCAGGGACAAGGATGTAGTTAACAATCACTTTGTTCTGAAATCTGCAAATAAGACCGAAGAAATCCAGAAGTATATGGAACGCTACGATTTTTTAGATGTAGCAATAAACAAGGCTCTTTCAGCAAGAGCCGGGCTACTTCTCCAATCGTATTCTCATGAGTTGGTTCTTCCGCTAAGAAATATGATTCAGGGACATATAGACGAGATAGCGGAAATATGCAGGAAAAAACTTGGAATAAATGATCTTGAAATGACTGAAACAATTGAGAATATACTTCAGGCTGTGGATATTAATGAACTGTCTTTGCCCGACGGAATTTTTGAGTTTGCTTCAAAACCTCCGGAAGAAGAAGTTAGTATAGCTAAAAAAACAGTGTGGAAGACGCGAGTTAAGCAAGGTTCATTTTGCGGAAGTAATACCACTGAAAGCTATGTAGATTATGTTGATGTAATGGGAAATATTTATTATTTTCCTAACGGTGAAGCCTTGAAACAGAAGTGGGACTACGGCTTAACAAATGCTAAAGAATTATTCTGGAAGTATATGTTTGAATGGATGGCTCAACAGTTGAACAGTTATTCTGATGCATTTTCAATTTCAATAAATACTCTTATAACTACAGTAAACGAAACAATAAAATCGAAAATAAGTATGAGTGAGCAAAAACATGAAGAGGAAGTCGGTAGATGGAATAAAATTTTACTTCAAGCCAATAATGCATCTGCGGTATCCAATAGTATTAAGGAAGTTGCTGTTGACGGGAACGGGGTTTAAGATGAAAATAGGCGATGATATTAAAGTTTGGGAAAAAGAATTCCTTAAACAGTGTGATTATTGTGAAAAAGAAAAAGATAGCTTAAAATGCGCTGTCAACAGATTAACTGACATCATCCCCCATTTTAACGCATCAGATGAGAATAGCAAAAAAATAATTGATAAATGCACCGATTATTTATCTAAATTATTTGAGCCTTTATATTTACCTTTGAATAAGAAGAAAGGAGGATTAAGAATGAAGGGCCTTTTTATTGCAGGGTTGGCTGTAGTAGGTATATCTATGATTTTTATATACCAAAGAAAATATAACAATGACCAAAAGGAAATGCCCCTTGAAAGGATAGAAAAAAAAGCTAATGTTTATAAGCCTTCCGTTTCATCAGAAAAAAATATATTGATCCTTGTACTTAGAGCAGGTAATGAAAGTTGCTTGAATACCTTGAAAGAGAATATGCATCTTACAGAGGAAGTCTGCGATGAGTTGTACAAGGCAACCAGATACTTATGGGTAGGAAATACTAATCAATTCAATAACTCAAAGATAATAAAGTGGTTTGATGAAACTAACAGCCCTACACAATCAAGTAGTTTGGATGTATACCTGATTAAATTAGTATTAGAAAAAAACTATACTGGTTTGTTGCAGTCCGCAGACGGTCAGTCTCGCTATAATGCATTTAAACAGATGTGTCAGGATGGGTTGCAGATTGAAGAATTTTCGCAAAGAGTTTCAAACGCTGCCTATGGTACAACCGAGGTGTATGAAAGATAGAAATTTCGTGGAGGATGTACCATTTTTTTATAAAATTACATCCTCCATACTTTCATCTTTCGTAAAAAATACAGAGATATGATTTGGGTACAGCCTATGAACAGCAAAAAATAGTTAAGGCTCCGGTGGAATTTTGCAAACCACAACAAACCTATTAGTATCAGCAGACTGACAATTCTACCAATGTTAAGAACGATTTCCCTGTTAATAATATATTCAAGCCGCAAATCTTCCTGGTGTTGGCGACTAATAATATTGAAGCTGGCAGAAGAAAAAGGAACCAGGAAAAAGGGCAGAAATGCTGACTCCATTATCATATATAACAGCAGGGTTCCATAACTGATATTGACAACCAATCCCCACACTGCCACAAACATTAATATAGCACCTGCCACCATTGATTTTAACCTTGATTTTGGC
Source organism: Bacillota bacterium (assembly GCA_023412275.1). Taxonomy (GTDB): domain Bacteria; phylum Bacillota; class Clostridia; order Acetivibrionales; family DSM-1351; genus Ruminiclostridium. The sequence goes on along the minus strand of JAEYNY010000075.1, from coordinate 19,627 downwards.
TTAATAAGCTTTTGTTCAACTACAAAAGCCGCTGATGAAATAACAGAAGCAATCAGTGAAAAAGTACCTACAGACCATTCGCTCCCTGTAGTTTTAAAAACAAGGACAACTATAAGGAATCCAATTATAACATCTCTGAAGCCCCATATGAACAAGCCCTTTCTTAAAAAACTCCAATCATGAGAGCTGGTGCCAAATATCTTTTTAAAATTCATCTTGCTTCCGTAATATTCTGCTTTTATTAAAAAGGATACCAATATCAGTACTACAAATAACAGCAATGAGATAGAAAATACAATAGTATAACCCATTCCCAAAATATTTTTATTGATTATATATGCCGAAGAAATAGGTGCAACAGCACCGCAGATTCCTGCAATGGAGCCATTATAACCATTAAAGGTATCCCTGTTTTCAGTTGATGTAAAATCAAAACTTAAAACATTAAAGGCAAGCCAGTAAAAACCCGCGGCTACTCCATACAATACTCCGAATAGCAATACGAATTTTGTAATTTTGTCTTCAAATAAAAGGATAAGCCCAAAAAAAATAATAAAAGAAAGTATACCTAACCTAAGTGACCAGATACCGTTTTTTCTTTTTGACAGCCATCCTGCCAAAAGAAAGGTAGGGGGGTGAAAAATATATTGCATAAGATTATACTCAGCTAAAACTATAAAGTTCTTTGACTCTTTCCACAATAGAATATTAAGAAAAACATTTGAAATACCCATTGCAAGGGTGAAAAGTGCACTTACAGTTAGTAGTAGTTTTGCTTTTATTGACATCAATACCTCCGGTCAATGCTCAGATGATCTTATATAACACTTTTGCAGTCTTTATTTTTTACAAAAAAACAAATTATATTAAAAATAAAGGTTCTACAAATAGATTAAGCTTTGAGGTAATTTATGCCAATACTTTGAAATTATGGGCCGACTTTGAAATTGCCAAATACATATTTTTTTTGTGTATAATAGCTAATTAGGAAAAGAAGTCCTTCAGTAATTAGCTTTGCAGCTAAAAGTGAAAGTCCAAGCAATCCTGAGAACAAGCTTATTAATAAATAATTGCACAGCAGAATAATAACAACCAGCTCGTAGTACTGCACCAGAGCCTTTATGGATTTACGTGAGGAAGCCTTGAAGACGAGATTCTTATTCAGTATATAATTGCAGAAAGAGCTTATAGCTCTGGCACCCACTACAGACAAAAGCAGGTTACCGGTTAACCAGTTTATAATAAATAACAATATGAAATCAATTATTCCACAGGATGCAGAAGACATTCCAAATTTTAGTATTGGAAGATAAATTTTAATAGAGTCCCGTACCGGGCGAAAATGACTGCTTTTATTCTTGTTTTCATAAACAGTTTTTATAGGAATACTGAATAATTCATGCCCTGAAGGCCGGGCCTCCAACAATTGATTCATCTCATATTCATACCGATCTCCTTTTATACTCAGAAGCCAAGGCAGCATTTCAATAGAAAATCCCCTGAGACCGGTTTGGGTGTCTGAAACACTACTTCCCGATATGAAGGAAAAAATTAAACAGGTTAATTTGTTTCCAATAAGGCTGCGTAGCGGAATGGACCCGGTAAATTCCCTGCATCCCATAACAATTGCATTTTTGTGATAATCTATGTTTTCAGCTACATTGGATATATCCTTCCACGTGTGTTGTCCGTCGCAGTCAGCACATACAACTCCTTCTTTTTCTGTATTCTCTTTCAGGATATAACTAAAAGCAGTTTTCAGGGCAGCACCTTTACCAAGATTCTTACTATGATTTATAATGGTACATCCCATACTTTTGGCATTTTCAAATATAGAATCAAATTTGGAGGAACTTCCATCATTAACAATTATGATATCATAGCTACTGTTATTATTAATACACTGGACAAGAAAAAGAAGATTATAATCCGGCTCGTATGCTGGAATTACTATTGTCATATGGAATTCACCTGCTTTCTAATTTATATACAAAATATCACTGACACCGCGTTCCTCGCCTTTTCCCAGAGGGTTGTTGACAACTTTGTCCATAAAATACATGGTAGAAGAGCCACCGCCATCAAGATTGTAGGCATCGGTGCAGCCAAGATCCTCAAATACCTGAGAGAATTGGGAAAGAGTCATGCCCCTGCTGTATCCGGTGCTTCTGCCGTCAACAACAACAAAAACATAATGATTATTAGAAATAATACCTATTCCAGTTCTGGGATTTGCATTTTGAATGGATCTGTTCCCGAAATTAGTATCGACGACAGTTCTCCCAAAGTCTGTAATTGCTTTGGAGTTTTGTACCAAAGCAGGACCGAAGGAAAGGGTTTGTATTACACCCTGAGATAACAGTTTTTCTCCTGAAGTAGTGGTCTCATCATAGGTTTTCATGGTTCCATCTTTATATAATGCGAGTCCTTCTCTTGCGGGAATATCTCGGAAAAGCTTTCCGTTTCTGATTACAATCCCATCGTTACGAAATCCGTAGTAATCACCATTAATTGCAAAGATGGCATTATTGTCACTTGCAATCTTTGAAGTATACTCTATGATGTTATTTCCAAATTCATTTTTTGCAAAGGCCGACTTCAGGTCACTTGAGCTCTTTAGTTGCACGTCGGCTACAAAGTATGTAATTTTATCATCACCTGAGCCTGAGATCATTTTTTTTATTGTTATAGATTTAGTATCACTTTTATAATTCCAGTCATCCGAGGTATAAGACTCTTTTGACGAGTTTTGTTTACTAATTGAATTACCGGATGTGGAACTAATAGCATTGGTCACTTCTACATGCTCAATCAGATAACGGTTTGCAAGACTGAATAGAACCAGACCGATTACAAATGCTGAAATAAGACTGATCAATAAAACACGGTTGCTTTTGCTTTCTGTCATTGAGATACCTCCTTAAAGTGTATATAAAAATATTAATTCCGGTTTGTGTTTAAAATTTAACGGTTGTGTGTATATAGTGTGAAGGTTTGGAGAAAATTCAGGTAAATAAAAAACGGTAATGATGCTCTTGAGCATTCATTACCGTTTTAAAATCTTTTACAGGTTTTAAATATATTTATTGAAATCTTACATGATGTTTTACTTGGAAATTATGATCATTGGAACATAAATAAACAATACCTTCGATAAAAGCAATAAAACTTGGAATAAAAGTCCAACTGAATAACAGATAAAGGATTCCTTTACCTATTTTGCCCATGTAAAACTTGTGAATTCCCAGTCCACCTAAAAATATAGCTAAAAGACCGGCTACAATTTTGTTCTTTATTGGCCAGGAAGGATCAATGCCGTTGTTTATGTACTGCTGCTGAGCAAATTGCTGTTGTGCTACCTGTTGTTGGTATAGTAGTGCCTCAGCTGCTTTAAGGTCAAACTCCTGCTGTTGGGAAACAGGTCTCTGAGTAGCTGGTGGAGCAGAAGTATTTAATGTCAAAGCTTCACCGCAATATTTACATTCCCTGTCACCAAGAGCAATTGGTGCTCCACATTGAGGACATTCATTTTGAGCCATTTTTATACCACCCTATCTTATTTATTTTAATTATATTTTTTTAAAATATGATATATTACAAAAAGTCTGCGCACAATAACTATAGCTTTTTACCGCATTGTGGGCAAAATTTTGTGCTTATGGGAATTTCTGATCCGCATTCACAAGTCTTGGTTCCCATAGGTGTTCCACATTCAGGACAAAATTTTGGATTGCCGGGTACTAATGCTCCGCATGAAGTACATTTCTTCTTTGGTGTTTCCAATGGTGTTCCACATTCACAGCAAAACTTTGATTTTGCAGGATTCTGAGCACTACAGGAGAGACATGCTATGGATGCTGTATCCGCAGCTGCTCTTGTGTTAATTGTGTTATGCATGTCGGAACCCAGAGATGCACCTATACCAAAACCTACACCACCTGAAGCAAATGCACCTGCTACCCCTGAATTATTACTGGCAGCATGGTCGTATACATCAAAAGAACGTTTTGTCACATAACGGTTGTCACCCATAATTTCAAATTCTGCCTTGCTTTTAAGAATCTTGTTAATTTCCTCAAAGTCTTCATCGGGGAAATTAATAGACTTTATAATTAAGTTGATTGCAGTTAATCCGTATTTTGAAAATTCCGGAGCAATCATTTCAAGGGTGTAATTTGCAATATCATCCAATCTAGCAGTAATCTCCAATGCAGATATTTTTTGATTCACAATTACATTAGCGATTATACTTTTTATCTTCTGAATTAAGATTCCCTTGAAGAAATCTATGACATTGTCAAATTTAATAATATCAGCCGGATTCATTACACCAATCAATTCACGAAAAAAGGTCTCATAGTTTTCAAGTTTTAAACCCATCTGGCCAAAAGCACGAACCCTGAGTCTGGTATAATATTTAGGATCAATTATTTGTACTGGGTCAGATGTTCCCCAGTTGATATCAAGTTTTGAAGTAGTATTGATATAAAAAATTTCTGCACTAAAAGGGGTTTTTCCTCCAAAAGGCAGATTGACAAAGGCTTTAAGTATTGGAAGATTTTTAGCATCAAGAGTATACGTTCCCGGAGTAAACAGGTCACATATCTCTCCGCCTTTAACAAAAACTGCAATTTGACCTTCACCTACAATAAGCTGTGTTCCATATACAAGATCTTCGGCAGGATGTTTGTAAACAATCCAATCACGGGATCTAAGTCCGTCAAATTTAACTCTATCAATGATAGCCATATTGGACATCACCTCACAAAATATTGTTTTAATTATATCATATCATGCCCTGTAAATCAAACCTTTGAGGCTGTTACTCCGCAGGGTATACCTCAAACTCATTCCTGTCAAAATCAAGTATGTTTTCTTGTTTCATCTTTGATAATTCTCTGGATAAAGCACTTCTGTTTACACACAAGAAGTCTGCAAGTTCGTCACGGGAAAAAGGAATCCTGAATCTGTTTTTCCCTGTTCTCTGGATCTGCATTGAGAAATAGGCCATAAGCTTTTCACGGGTTGATCTTTGCGACAGAATGTCTATTTTGTTATTAAGAAAAATATTTTTTTGTGCAATAAGTGAAAGCATATTTTCAATAAGCTTGGTGTGAAAGCTGCAGGAGGAAGAACAGGTTGTAACAATCCTGTTAAACCTGATATACATTACAGTGCATCCTGTAGTCGTAAGCACTGTTACCGGACTTTTCGCTACGTTTGCACATGCAAAAGCTTCTCCGAACATGTCTGCTTTACCGATTTCAGATACTATATTTCTGTTACCCATTATATCTTCCTTAACAATCTGAGCGGAACCTGCAAGAATAATTCCTACCGAGGATACTTTGTCTCCTGCCAACACCAGAATATCATTTTTAGAATAAACCTGCTCATAGGCTTCAAGGCATTTCAGCATATGAAGAAGACTTTCTTCGCTTACATTTTGAAAAATTGCCACCTGTCTTAATATTTCTACTGAATTATTCATAAAATTTTACTCCTTGTTGCAAATGCAACCGATTTATTTAATTAAGTTTAGTATACTCATCTCGTAAAGTCAATCAATACAAAAACAAAGTTAAATAAAAATAAATGTTTTGAAAGGAGTTTTTTATGTCAGATATGTTTTGTTTTCAATGTGAGCAAACCGCAGGAGGAAAGGGATGCACAGGGGGTGCAGGTGTCTGTGGTAAAAAAGCGGATACTTCAATTTATCAGGATTTACTCACAGGAGCAATGATAGGTCTTGCAAACATAGCAAAAAATGCTAATCCAACCGACCGTACTCATAAAACTATTATTGAAGGTCTGTTTATAACAATAACTAACGTTAGTTTTGACAATGAGTCAATCCTTGCACATATTGAAAAGGTTAATAGTGAAAAATTAAACCTGGTTAACGGAGTTGCAGCACAGAACAACTATGATATGGAAAATCTATGGAATGCTAATGAGGACATTCGTTCTCTGAAATCCCTTATTTTATTCGGAATCAGAGGAATGGCAGCTTATGCATACCATGCATTGGTTCTGGGATATTCCGATGATGAGGTTAACGCATTCTTCTATAAGGCACTAAGGGCCGTAGGAAGTGACATGTCTATTGATGAGCTGCTGGCAGTTGTTATGGAAACAGGGGAAGTTAATTTAAAGTGCATGGCTCTTCTTGATAAGGCCAATACAGAAACCTATGGAACTCCTGTACCGACTTCCGTACCAATGACAGTTGAAAAAGGTCCATTCATTGTAATTTCAGGTCACGACCTTTACGATTTGTACCTTCTTTTGGAACAAACAAAAGATAAGGGAATCAACATTTATACTCATGGGGAGATGCTTCCTGCACACGCATATCCTAAGCTTAAAGTATACCCTCATTTAAAGGGTAACTTTGGTACAGCTTGGCAGAATCAACAGAAGGAATTTCACAATCTTCCGGCGCCTGTACTGTTTACAACAAACTGTCTTATGCCTGTAAAGTCAAGCTACAGTGACAGAGTATTTACCACTGAGGTAGTTGCATATCCTGAATTGGTTCATATAGGAGAGGAAAAGGACTTTACTCCTGTAATAAACAAGGCTCTTGAACTTGGCGGATACAAGGAAGACACAAGGTTCACAGGCATCAACGGAGGTGATACATTAACAACCGGTTTTGCAAGAGGAACTGTTCTGTCAGTAGCAGATAAGGTAATTGATGCTGTTAAGGCAGGGGCAATAAAACACTTCTTCTTGGTAGGAGGCTGTGACGGTGCAAAGGTAGGAAGAAACTATTACACAGAATTTGTTCAGAAAACACCAAAGGATACAGTTATCCTGACACTTGCTTGCGGAAAGTATCGTTTCAATGACCTTGATATCGGTGAAATAGGCGGACTCCCAAGAATCATGGATATGGGACAATGTAATGATGCTTACAGTGCAATTCAGGTAGCTGCTGCTTTGGCTAACGCTTTTGAGTGCGATATCAATGAACTGCCTCTCTCATTGGTGCTCTCATGGTACGAACAAAAGGCTGTCTGCATACTGTTGACTCTGCTTTCTCTAGGAATTAAGAATATTTACCTTGGGCCTACATTGCCTGCCTTCGTTTCACAAAACGTATTAAATATATTAGTAGAGAAATTCAACATCAGCCCGATTTCTACTCCAGATGAGGACTTGAAAAAGATTCTAGGATAAGTTAAGCTAATTTTCCCGACCTGCCTGTATGCTAGTGCTTTGGGTGGGCGGGATTCTCCCAATATATAAATAATACTGCGGTTCAATCATTTATGTGGGTCCAATACGCATGAATGATTGGACTTTTTTTTAGTATTTATTTTGACCTCCTTTTTACATATCTCATTAATTTATGTATAATTCTTGTATATACTAATTTTACTTCACAATTAAATACAAAATAATCAAAAAAGGATGCTTATATGAAAAAATCAAAAATTATTTCTGAATTTAAAGAGTTTATATCCAGGGGAAATGTGGTGGATCTGGCTGTGGGTGTAATAATTGGCTCTGCATTTACAGCCATAGTTAATTCGCTTGTGAATCAGATTATTATGCCTGTTATCGGATTTATAATAGGAGGCATAAACTTTTCTGATTTTAAATGGACTTTAAAAGAGGCAAAGGGAGATGTACCTGAAGTAGCCGTATATTTTGGTTCGTTTATTCAGCAAGTAGTTAATTTTCTCATAATTGCTTTTGTAGTTTTTATGATGGTAAAGTTAATAAATATGCTGAAACGTAAAAAGGAAGATGAAGTAGAAGAAATAAAGGAAGAAAAAGTTTCAAAGGAAGAAATATTGCTTACTGAAATCAGGGATTTGCTTAAAAAGCAAATGTAGAACTATTTTAGATATAAAAAAAGGCTGCTTGCACATGAAAATTTACTCATGTGCAAGCAGCCTCTATTTTTTAATTTATCCTATAAACTGCTGAGTCCAGTACAATCTTCCGCTGGAGTTCTTTGCTACTCCCACACCAATCTGTGTAAAGGATGCTTTAAGGATGTTTGCCCTATGTCCTGGTGAGTTCATCCAACCCTTCATTACCTGTTCAGGAGTGGTTTGTCCCATTGCAATGTTTTCACCTGCGGTTCTGTAGCTGATACCATATTTCTTCATCATATCAAACGGTGAACCGTATGTGGGGGAATTGTGGTCAAAGTAGCCCAGTTTAGCCATATCTTGTGATTTAAGTGTTGCTGTTTTATTAACCTGAGCATTCATTGTCAAAGGCTTTAGACCATTTTTTGCTCTCTCTGCATTAACAAGTTCAACAACTCTCTTCTGAAAAGCTGCATAGTCACCACTTACTGCTGGTGTTGAAGCAGGCTTTTGAGTGGCCGGTTTGGAAGCTGATGGTTTTGAAGCAGCAGGCTTAGCTACTGATGACCCCGACTTAAAAAATGAATTCAATGCAGACTGAATATTTGAATAATTCGTATTTTTGGCAGTTGAGTTATTACAATTCTTTGTATACGCAATTGTTTGCAGCTTATTAATAATACCTGCTGATTCGATATTATTATTGGTAGCTGTAGTCGGCTGATTATAATTGTTTGTTGCTGTAGTTGTATCAACATTATTATTAATTGGGCAATTTGTTGATTTTGAAGTATTGGCGGTCACGTTGTTAACTGCCGCTGTATTTGAGCCATCTTTATTTTGTGCTGTAGTTTGTGCAACTTTAGATATAATTGACTCTAATGCATTGGATGGTGCTGTAGTTGATTGGCTGATATTTGTTGTATCTTGTGCAGCAATACTTTCTGCTTTTGTATTTCCGATTGCAAAACCGTTAAAAGCAAAGGCTGATGCAAAAATAGCACATGCAGCTACACTTGAAATTACTATAGATGATTTTTTATTCATATTTTACCTCCATTAGTTTCGATTAATTTTACGTTCGTTCCTTCTTCTTGCCCATAATCAGCGTTCTTGCGACGTTGCTTCTGCCAAAAGAATTATCAGCGTAATATTCATCAGCCTACCGGGGTATGGACATTATGTTAACATCCATACCCGGATGTAACAACCCCCCAATTATTTACAGTGAGTATACAAATAAATGATCAGAGAAGTAGTTTTTAGTTGCAGGCCTTACCTGCAGTGGGATAGACAGACTAATACTTAAGAATAAAACTTTTGTCGGTTAGTTAATATTACTATTTTATTTATTGGAATTGGACAATGTATTGTTTACTTTTAATAAATAAGGGTATTAATATATTCGTAAAATGCATTACGAAAGGTGAGACTTTATGGAATGGATGAATAATCAAAATCCTGTATTACTGGCGCTTTTTGCTACGTTGGGAACCTGGGCGGTAACAGCATTGGGTGCTGCGATGGTTTTCTTTTTTAAGGAAATAAACCAACGTCTTCTTAATACAATGCTTGGTTTTGCAGCAGGTGTAATGATTGCGGCGAGTTTTTGGTCACTGCTTGCTCCTGCAATAGAAATGGCGGAAAAGTCATCAAAAGTACCTGCATGGCTTGTTGCCGCTTTAGGCTTTTTAGGTGGTGCGGTTTTTCTCTACATGGCTGATAAGATTATTCCGCACATGCATTTAAATTCTAAAGATGGAGAAAGCGAAGGAATATCAACAAAGTTAAGGCGAAGTATACTTCTTGTATTTTCAATAACTTTACATAATATACCTGAGGGTCTTGCAGTGGGAGTAGCTTTCGGAGCTGCGGCAAATGGCCTTCACAATATAACTTTGTTATCTGCAATTGCAGTTGCAATGGGAATTGGAATTCAGAATTTTCCGGAAGGTGCCGCCGTATCAATTCCATTAAGGCGGGAGGGGTTGTCCTGTACAAAGAGCTTCCTATACGGACAAGCTTCCGGTCTTGTTGAGCCTATGGCAGGTGTTTTGGGTGCAGCACTTGTAATGTATGTGCAGGCTATCCTTCCGTACGCACTTGCCTTTGCGGCGGGGGCAATGATATTTGTTGTTGTGGAAGAACTTATTCCGGAAGCCCAGAGCGGAAGCCACAAAAGCACACATATGGCCACCGCAGGCTGTATTATAGGTTTTACGGTAATGATGATACTGGATGTTGCCCTCGGATAGGCATTTATCAACCGGCATTCTTCCTTTTTTCCATAGAAGGAGGAATGCCGTAGTATTTCTTATAAAGCTTGCTGAAGTAAAAGGCATCATCATAACCGACATTTCTGGCAACGGTTTTAATAGGCATGTCTCCTGATATCAGCAGCTCACGTGCTTTTGTAAGGCGAATCCTTATCAAATGATTTATTGGGGATTCACCCGTCTCTTCCTTAAATATTTTAGAAATGTAAACAGGGCTCAGATACATATTGTGGGCTATTCTATATAGAGAAATCTGCTTCATATAATTTGAACTCAGATACTCAAGAATGTCGTTTACAATATATGTCTTTTCGGAGGTTTGAATATCAAGCCTTGTTTTTTCAGTTCTTTCCTTATTTGCAGTCATCCCCCTGTGTAATAGTGCAGTCAATTTCATTATGCTGCTTTTTATGAACAAGTCACAGTAAGGCTCGTTTTTTTCCTGTTCGCTTATTGTTTCGTTAATACACTTTATTATTTCCGGTTGATGAATAGGCAAACTAAAAACAGGCTGAGAGGAGGGTTCAATAAGGAAATTTTCAGGAAGTTCCTTAAACTGTAAATTGCTTAATGCATAATTAAACTCCTCAATACTAACTCCCTCTGGAATAATCTTTTTATGTTTTACACCGGGGTTTATAATAATAATATTCCCTTTGGTTACTTCATATAATTTATCATCTATTATATATGTAAAATAACCCGACAGGATAATTTTTACTTCGGTAAAGTCATGTGTATGCAGTGTAACATGGCTTTCGGAATTAACCATATTAATGAATGCATATAGCAATGTTGGATTAAAATTTTCGGCACGGATTTCCGGCTTACACAAAAGAATCACCTCTGTTTTTACAATATATATGGTGCAGAGTAATCCTATCTTACCACAAACTAAATTTTATTCCAATCGGGAAACTATCAAATTATGTCTATTAATATTGATAAAAATGTACATTACCAGATAAAGAATATCCATTCCATAAGAAAACTTATCAATTATAATTAATAAAGATAATTAATGGCATTGTGAAAGGGATTTATTATGGAAAATGTAAAGTGGGTTTGGAAGTATATAAAAAAATATAAACTCCGAATGAGTATTGCCTTGATATTTGTATTGGTGGCTTCCGCGCTTAGTATGGTAAACCCATATGTCTCCGGAATAATAATTGACAAGGTAATTAAGCAAAGCCATCACGACATGCTTTTAAAACTGTGTATGCTTATGTTGGGAGCTATGATTATCAAATCTATAATAAGGTTCTCGTATCAGATTATGTTTGAAACCATATCCCAGGGAGCTTATATGAAAATCAGGGAGAGTATGTACCAAAAGCTTCAGAATATGGATTTCAAATTTTTTGACACCACCAGGACCGGTGACATCATGGCAAGAATGACAGGAGATATGGAAACAGTTCGCCATCTCATTGCATGGGTAATATACATGGTTTTTGAAAATGCGACAATATTTATTTTTGCCGTAACACTGTTATTCACAATTAACTGGCAGTTTACTTTAGCCTTGCTTTTGGTTGTACCATTTCTGGCCTGGGCTGCAATAAGACTGGCAGGCGATGTCAGGCCAACCTTCTCTGCAATAAGGGAACAATTTTCCAGACTCAATTCCGTTGTACAGGAAAATATAAGCGGAAACAGAGTAATAAAGGCATTTGCAACAGAATACATAGAAATAAACAAATTTGACAAGGAAAACGAAGCCTATCGTCAGAGAAACATGGAATCCGCAAAAGTATGGTCAAAATATCTTCCGATTATAGATGCTTTGGCCGGAGCTCTTTCACTGATCATTTTGATTGTGGGAGGAATACTTACAATTAATAATAAAATATCAATAGGCCAGTTGGTAACCTTTAACTCTATAGTATGGGCATTGGGTAATCCCATGAGGAACTTCGGCTGGCTAATTAATGACATACAAAGATTCAATGCATCTGCAGACAAAATACGTGAATATCTGAATAATGAAACAGCAATATGCAATATAGAAAAACCCGCAAAAAAAGAAATAACGGGATATGTTGAATTCAAAAATGTCAGCTTTGGTTATGATAATGACGAAGTATTGAAAAATGTCAGTCTTAAAGCTAAACCGGGGGAAACAGTTGCAATAATTGGCCCCACAGGCTCAGGAAAATCCACCCTTGTAAACCTGATATGCAGATTTTATGATTGCAGTGAAGGTGAAGTACTGGTTGACAATGTAAATGTAAGGGAAATGGATTTGCAAACACTGCGTTCAAAAGTTTCAGTTGCAATGCAGGACGTATTCCTTTTTTCAGATACTATTGAAGGGAATATCGCTTATGGTGTGCCTGATGCTCCTTATGAGAGAATAAAGCAGGCAGCCGGTATAGCAGATGCCGATGACTTTATATCATCCTTGCCTGAAGGCTATGATACCATCATAGGAGAACGCGGAGTGGGACTTTCCGGCGGTCAGAGACAGAGAATTGCTTTAGCCAGGGCAATACTTAAAGATCCATCTATACTTATACTGGACGATACAACCTCCAGTGTTGATATGGAAACAGAATTTGAAATTCACAGGACACTAAGGTCTTTTTACAATAATAAAACTACTTTTATTATTGCTCACAGAATATCATCTGTAAAAAATGCAGACAAAATTATTGTATTGAACGGCGGACAGATAATTGAGCAGGGAACGCATAAGGAATTGCTGGATTTAAAGGGCTATTACTACAATGTTTATCAAAGCCAGTACGGGGACTTTGACGGACTAGACCAAAAGGAGGTGGGCTAAATGGCAAGAAACAAATATGATGTTGATGAAGAATTATTAACAAAATTCAAAATGAAAGACCTTATAAGACTTTTAAAGTACTTGAAGCCATACAAACTTACAATGTTTGTAACAGTCTTTTTGATGCTTACTGCAAGCGTTGCAAATCTTATCGGCCCACTGCTTGTACAGAATGCCATAGATCACAAGATACCCGCCGGAAATATAAAGGGACTCATTATTCTGTCAGTAATTTTTGTAGTCACACTGATAATAAATGCCATATGTTTTAAATTCAGAGTAATACTCATGTCACGACTTGGAAACAATGTTGTTAAAAAGATTAGGGAAGACATTTTTTATAAGATTCAGAAACTACCATTTTCTTATTATGACAGTCGTCCCCATGGAAAAATACTTGTAAGGGTCGTGAATTATGTAAACTCACTTAGCGACCTGCTTACAAACGGCTTTATTAACTTTATAACAGACATGTTTACCCTTGTATGCATAATTGTTTTCATGCTTTTTATAAATGTTAAGCTTACCTTAATCAGTATGATTGGACTTCCTCCATTGATTATTTGTATACTGTTGATAAAAAATATACAGAGGAAAAATACACAGGCCTTGAGTATGAAGCAGTCAAACCTCAATGCTTATATACATGAGAGTATATGTGGTGTAAAGGTAACTCAGTCCTTTGCAAGAGAGGAACAGAACCAAGGTATTTTTCATGAATTAAATAAGATTTACAGAAGTGCATGGATGAGATTTGTCAAAGCCAATTTCATACTGTGGCCTATAATAGAGACCATTTCAACAATTGGTATAATAATACTTTATTTTGGCGGAATATTCTGGGTAAAGGGGATAACAATAGGTGTATTGATAGCCTTTACAAGCTATATTTATAGGTTCTGGCAGCCTATAACCAATCTGGGGAACTTCTACAACGCAATGATAAATGCCATGGCATATTTAGAAAGAATATTTGAGACACTGGATGAGGAGGTTACTATAGAGAATCTTCCGGGAGTCACTCCAATGCCTGAGGTAAAGGGAGCCGTAGAATTCAGAAATGTTAGTTTTAGCTATGAAGAAGGCAAAAAGATTCTTGGCAATATAAATTTCAAATTCCAACCGGGAAGCACAATAGCATTGGTAGGCCCCACCGGAGCTGGTAAGAGCACTATAATTAATCTTCTGAGCAGGTTCTATGATGTTCAAGAGGGAGAGGTGCTGATTGACGGCATAAACATTAGAGAAGTACAGCTAGAGTCTCTGAGAAAACAGATGGGAGTAATGCTGCAAGATACCTTCCTTTTCTCAGGTACGGTTATGAGTAACATAAAATATGCAAGACCCGATGCTACCGATGAAGAGGCCATCAGGGCTGCAAAAACAGTTTGTGCCCATGAATTCATTATGAATATGCCAGACGGTTATTACACTGAAATAAATGAAAGAGGTACGAGGCTTTCAATTGGCGAAAGACAGCTTATATCCTTTGCAAGGGCACTTCTGGCAGACCCCAGGATACTGATACTGGATGAAGCAACCTCCAGCATTGATACAAGAACGGAGCTTGCACTTCAAAAAGGTCTTCAGGGCCTTCTGGTTGGAAGAACCTCATTTATTATAGCTCACAGGCTTTCAACAATAAAAAATGCCCATTGTATTATGTATATAGATAACGGTTCAATTGTTGAAAGGGGAACACACGACGAGCTGATGGCAGCCAGAGGACACTATTATAAATTATACAATTCTCAATTTAGTGTTATGGAAGCAGGATAAAAGTGTTTACATTATGTATAATATTGAATTATTATATAGTTAAATATATAGTAATATAGAATGAATTAACAGGAGGATATAACATTGTCAATAACTAAGAAGATTTTTGGAAAAATGCCGGATGGTAAGCAAGTAGATATTTATACATTAAAAAATTCAAACAATATGTCTGTAGATATATTAAACTACGGAGGAACTATTGTTTCTATACTTATGCCGGATAAAAACGGGAATATTGCAGATATTGCTTTGGGATTCGATGATATTAATAGATATATGGAGAATGATGCATATATCGGTGCGTTAATTGGAAGGCATGGAAATCGTATTGAGGGCGCGGAATTCGAATTAAACGGAAAAGTATATGAACTTGTGAAAAATGATGGTAATAACCATCTGCACGGTGGCACAATAGGTTTTCATAATGTAATATGGAATGCTGAAATACAAGAAGAAAATGGAGTTGAAAAGTTAGTTCTGACGCACACAAGTCCTGACGGTGAAGAAAACTACCCCGGAAATCTCAAAGTAAAGGTAGAATATTCACTCTCAGATGACAATGAGTTGAAATTAGACTATAATGCAGTTTCTGATAAGGACACGGTTGTAAATCTTACAAACCATGCATATTTCAACCTTTCAGGACACGATTCAGGAGATGTTTTGAAACATCAGATATATATTAATGCAGACAAATTTACTCCTGTAAATGATGAATGTATTCCTACAGGGGAAATCAGAGATGTTAAAGGTACTGTAATGGACTTTACTAAATTGAGTAGTTTTTCAGAAGGGATATCAAGCGGGGACGAGCAGATTGTCTATGGTTTAGGTTACGACCACAACTGGGTACTGAATACAAAAGGAAATATAAATGAAGTTGCTTGTGAGCTGTATGAACCTGAAAGCGGACGCGCAATGCAGGTATTCACAACAAAACCAGGTATGCAGTTCTATTCAGGAAACCATTTAAATGAAAATGTAGAGTTGATCGGAAAGAATAATACTGTTTACAACAAGAGAACAGGACTTTGTCTTGAAACACAGTTTTTCCCAAATGCAATGAAACATAAGAATTTTCCTTCACCTATTCTTAAAGCAAATGACACATATCATTATGTAACTATATATAAATTTTTGAATAAGTAAAATCAAAAAGCCCCTGATTCTTCAGGGGCTTCAATTTGCTCTAAATTACGAAAATTACCTTCTGTTAAATCCGCCATTAAAGCTTTTCTGTGATGCCTTCTTAGCTCTTCTGCAATCAGGACATCTTGCTGGTTCATTAGTGAATCCTTTTTCGGCGTAGAATTGTTGCTCGCCAACCGTAAATGTAAAAGTTGCACCGCAATCTTTACAAGTAAGAGTTTTATCTTCCATGGGTCTACCTCCTATAAAATTTTATTGCTGAGCATATAAGAACTTAAACATTACGGACCAAAAAGGATGTTATGAATCAGTATAAGAAATTATAAGCTTTGCATATTTATTATACACTTTGAAAAAATAATAAGCAATAAATTTAAAATAAATATTGTAAAAAAATTACATATAAGAGGCTAAATGGATTTTAAATTTTTCAAAGATTTACTATATTTGCAGTATTTTTATGAGGATTAAGCTATTTATTAAAAAATAGTGAAAAATAATTTATTTTCTATTGACAAAACTAACATTGTACCGTAAAATATCAAATGTGTCTTGCGGGACATACTGATAAATGGTGGGTATAGCTCAGTTGGTTAGAGCGCCAGATTGTGGCTCTGGAGGCCGTGGATTCGAATTCCACTATTCACCCCATATTTAAAGAAAAGCCGATAAATTTACTTTATCGGCTTTTTTGCTACTTGTTAGTTTTATCATTGTCATACTCTATAATCAAGTTTGGATTGTGCCTTTTTCCCATCTTGTGTCTTGCTTTTCGATTTTCAACAGTATCAAATATTATTGAAAAATCGTAGTCAGGCGGGTACAGTTCACTGGCAGGTACATGGAGCTTTATTCTTTTGTGAGAGATAAGCTTTTTTTGCCCTTTAATCTGAACACCTATTTCACCATACTCATTGGCTTTCTGATAGACCAGCCCCAATTCTTTTTGGGGAAAGATCATAACACTGTCTCCTATGTTGAATTTGCTGCTACGGTTTTGAGGCATATTCTTTTTTGAGGTTTCCTTAATAAGGGCAGGTGATTTTAAGTCCGATTGCATTCCAACCTGATTTTCCTGACCAATAGAGCTCAAAAAAGATTCTTTATTTTCAGCAGCAATAACCTTGTTAGAGTTGTACTCCTTATAAGCAGCATCGTGAGCAAGCCTGAGAAGATGAGAAGGAAAGCCCAGCCTTTTTGCAATGTATAGAGCACAGCTTTCTCCGGCCTCGCCAATTTCAAGTTTATACAAAGGTTTCATACTCTCCTTGTCAAAAGCCATTCTGGCATTTACAAGACCGGGTGTATTTCTGGCATACTCCTTTATTTCAGGGTAATGAGTAGTAGCCACAAACAGGCAACCTTTGTTCTTTAGTTCTTCAAGAATTGCTGTAGCTATACCCATGCCCTCTGCCGGGTCAGTTCCTGAGCCGACCTCATCCAACAGGACGAGGCTTTCTACTGTGGATTGCTTTAGAATATCATTTATGGTTATTATATGTGATGAAAAGGTTGATAAATTTTCGGTAATGCTTTGACCGTCACCGATATCACACAAAATCACATTGTTCATTGTAAATTCACTTCCTGCACCGGCAGGAACATGTAATCCGCTTTGTGCCATAATTGAAAGTAATCCTACGGTTTTAAGGGCAACTGTTTTACCTCCTGTATTAGGGCCTGTTATAACAACTCCTCTGGTTTCATTACCAATTTCAAAGTCAAGAGGTACACATTCCGATTGGTTGAGAAGAGGGTGTCGTCCGGCTCTAATAACAATCCTACGCTGCATATGAATGTCCGCTGCATTTGCCTTCATTTGAACAGAGAGTTTTGCCTTGGCAAAAAAGGCATCTAGAGTTTCCATAATATCTACGTTGTTTTTAAACACAGGTAATTGTTCATCTACTAATGAGGTCAGAGTATATAGAATTTTTCTTTCCTCATTTTCTTCTTCAATTGCAAGGGTTGATATTTCATCCTGTAGTTTGCGAACAACAGAAGGCTCTATAAAACACGTTCCTCCTGTGGCTGAGGTTTCTATCAGGGAACCGGCTACCATGCTTTTATACTCTTTTCTAACTGGCAGCACGAAATGTCCGTTCCTCATAGAAACAAAACTGTCTGCAAACCATTCCTTTTTACCCCTTAAAATACTCTCAAGTTTTGAACGGATTTGCTGATGGGCATTATCCTTTCTTCTACGTATATCTTTTAATTTCGGTGATGCAGAATCATCAACACGTCCATTTCTTATTGAATGCTCAATTTCTTCGCAAAGGTCATTTAGAGCGTCTATTGAGCTGCCATAATAAGCAATTTCATTCTCTTGGCTTTCGGCCCTTTTTAGATATGATTTCATGCGTCTGCAAGCCAGAAGAAACTGTGAGACTTCCTCAAATTGTTCAGGAACAAGCATTGCTCCCTTTGCACATAAATTAAGAATTTTATCAAGCTCATTCATTGAAGACAGAGGGGGAGTACCCAAGCTTTCAAGAAGCCTCTTTGAATCGGTGGTTTCCTTCATTCTTCTTTTACATTCATTTTCGCTCATGTATGGTTCAAGCAATGAAAGCTTTTCTTTAGCTTTCTGTGAAACGGCATTTTCCATAAGCATTTCAATAATTTTGTTAAACTCAAGTGTTATAGCGTATTTATTCATAATTACCCTCCTGTTATTAGCAGGCAGATAGGTGTGTCCAATCTGCATGAAATTTTAACTTAAATTAAACGGACACAAATCTTATATATACGTTCTCCAGAACAAATAAAAAAGCGTAACAGGAACAAACCCGTCACGCTTTGCAAAAATCATTTGAATACGGCTAATAACTATAGTAAAAATGGTTTTGTTGCATATCTGTAATGTACTGAACGTACGAAGCAGGTGTCCAGCGATACCCAAACACAGGTATCGGTAATAAAAAGGCACACTAAATAAACAGGATTACGACCTGTCTATAAAAGAACCTTTTCCAACTATTTAGTTGTTAATCACCTTTACAGATAATACCGACATCAAAACCTTCCTTCCATTGTTAAAATTAATTTCAGAATAGCATATGCCATTTGGAGTGTCAAGGTAACAATTAATATAAAGGAGGTAAACTTTATTTAAAGTAATCTTTTATTTCATCAATTAAAAAATCTTCAACTAATGCTACATCATTTATATACTTACCTGATTGTAGAACATCAGTACACTTTATGAATGACCAATTAATTTCTTTCCCTCTATAATCAGGATTATTAGCATATACCACACCTTCAAATCCGGCCCAGATAACAGCGGCAGCACATAAAGGACATGGCTCAAATGTTGAATAAAGCCAATACCCCTTAGGTAATACATCTACTTTTAGTTTCTTGCATGCACTTCTAATAGCATTTATTTCAGCATGTGCCGTGGGATCATAGTCATCTTGTACTGTTGTTTTCCCTTTAGAAACTATATTACCTTCAGCGTCTATTACAGCAGCAAAAATTGAATCCTTTGTCCACTGGTCTCTTATTAATTCTTTCATAATATCTTCGATTGGATGTTTTATACTGGAATAAAGATTCATTTTACTCACCTTTTTATTATTTCGCTTTTTTATATTCTGTTACGACGATATAAATATAATACAGGTCAACACTCTGTAAAGCAACAAAAAAACTCTTTTAACCATAAAGTTAAAAGAGTTTTGGTGACCCATCGCAGATTCGAACTGCGGACACCTTGATTAAAAGTCAAGTGCTCTGCCAACTGAGCTAATGGGTCAAATGGCTGGGATGGCTGGACTCGAACCAACGAAATGCCA
>JAEYNY010000044.1 GCA_023412275.1 Bacillota bacterium | reverse complement strand
TAAGCCTGTTGCAATTGTTGGAGAACGGATTAATCCGACCGGAAAGAAAAAACTGCAGACAGAATTGAAAGAAGGCTCAACTAATGAAATAAGAAGATTTGCACATGAACAGCAAGAAAAGGGTGCTCATATCCTGGATGTGAATGTAGGTATGCCTGGTATAGATGAGAAGGAAGTAATGGTAAATACCGTTAGCTTGCTAGGTAGTATTTGTGATGCTCCGTTGTGCCTGGATTCCTCATCTCCTGAGGTGCTTGAGGCGGCTTTACGAATCTACCCCGGACGTGCACTTATAAATTCAATCTCTCAAGAAAAAATCAAGCTTGATAGATTACTGCCAGTAGTTGCAAAATATGGTGCTATGTTCATACTTCTTCCGCTAAATGATGAGGGAGTCCCTGAAAAGGCCATAGAGAGACAGGTTATAGTTCAAGAGGTGTTTAGTCAAGCTGCTAGCTATGGATATCAAAAAAGTGATATTGTGGTAGACGGCCTTGTTATGACTGTGTCTTCGAATCAGGAGGCGGCACTTGAAACCTTGAATCTTATAGAGTGGTGTAGCCGTGAATTCGGTTGTGGAACTATTGTAGGACTATCAAATGTCTCTTTCGGTTTACCGGGAAGAAGTTGGGTAAATGCAGCTTTTTTATCCATGGCTATTGCTAAGGGTCTTACCATGGCTATTGCCAATCCTTCAAGCGAGATGCTCATGTGCATTAAAATGGCCTGTGATGTAATAATGAAAAACGACATAAACAGCAGAAATTATATTGCTTATTTTAACAACCTGGATAAGCCTGTTCAGGATGGAAATGAAAAAAAAACAGAGGAGAAAAAAACCTGCGAAAGAATTTTTGATGCAGTTTTAAACGGGGACAATGAAGGTATAGGTAGGCTTATAGAAAAGGCAATGGCGGAAGAGACAGCTCCTCAAGATATTGTAGATATTTATTTAATTCCTGCAATTAGCCAGGTAGGAAAGCTTTTTGATGAAAAGAAATATTTTCTTCCTCAGCTTATTCAAAGTGCAGAGACAATGAAGGCTGGTTTTACCTATTTAGAGCCGCTACTAAAACAAAAAAATGAAAAAGAAGAGAAAGAAGATATTATTGTTGTCATAGCTACAGTTAAAGGGGATATTCATGATATAGGGAAAAATATAGTTGGACTAATGCTTCGGAATTATGGCTTTAAAGTATATGACCTTGGAAAGGATGTAAGTGCAGAGATAATTATAGACGAAGCGAAGAAATTAAAGGCTCACATAGTTGGCCTTTCTGCCCTGATGACTACCACAATGGTTGAAATGAAGGAGGTTATTAGACTAGCCAAAGAACAAAACTTAAGATGCAAGTTTATGATCGGAGGGGCAGTAGTTGATGACGATTATGCAAAAGCAATTGGAGCAGATGGATATTCCCGAGATGCCTATGAGGCAGTAGAACTTGCAAAAAGACTCTCAAATCAAAAAGTCACACAGCACAATTAATGGTTAATGGATATATTGAGCATAGATGGAAAGGTAGAGAACATGAACGGATTGGTACATATATATACTGGTGATGGTAAAGGAAAGACAACTGCTGCTGTTGGACTTGGAATCAGAGCCTGCGGCAGGGGGAAAAAAGTACTCATGCTGCAGTTTCTCAAGGGCTCGCAAACTGGAGAAATGTTTATAATACAAAACCTTATACCGAATTTTGAGCTATTCAGACAGACTGAGTTGAAAAAATTCACCTGGGAAATGAATCAAGATGAATTGGAAGAAATGAAAAGGAATGCTAAGAATACTTTGCAATATGCCTTGGATCAAGCAAAGAGTGGAAATAGAGATATGATAATACTTGATGAATTAAATTTGGCGATAACCTCCGGATTTCTTGATATTGAAGATGTGTTGAGCTTTTTAGAAAATAAACCAGCCGAGCTTGAGATTGTTATGACTGGCAGATATGCCCCTGTTGAACTTATTAAACTAGCTGATTATGTTTCTGAAATCAAAGCAGTAAAGCATCCTTATTCTGTTGGAATTCCAGCACGAGAAGGGATTGAATTTTAATAAAACAATTGAATGGTAAAAATTTAAAAAAATATAAAATTTTACATGACAAACTATATATAATAATATATAGTTAATATGAAAACTAAATATGAAAAAACAGGTGTCGGTTATGTCGGAAGATTAGACATGAACCGGTGAAAAGGGAAGTTGGGTTTTAAATCCCACGCGGTCCCGCCGCTGTAAAAGATGAGTTTCTTTCAAAGTACCACTGGGAAACCGGGAAGGTGAAAGGAATAATGATGCTTGAGCCAGAAGACCTGCCTGTTATTTTGTACCATATGACTCTACGAACGATAGGGGGTGTACTTAATTGGTTGATTCCATAAGCCTGAAAAAGGATAATTTGGATGATAAGCTGACTGAAAAGGAAAAGAAGCTTGTAAGAATTCTTCGTGGGATTGACTACGGAGAGGTTAAAATTATTGTACAAGGTAATCAACCTGTACGAATTGAAGAACTCACAAAGTCAATTAAGCTTTGAAGCATACGGATTAATGTCTCAAAATACATATGTTATTTGCGCTTGATACCATTAATTATTAAAAATAAAAAATGGGATATGCGAATGCAGTAATTTAAACTGCACGGTGCTGATCGAAAAACGGAAGCATTACCTCTGAAAGGGGTAGTGTTTTTTTATGCTGCTTGAAAGGTAATTTTGTACAAGAGGGGGAGTGAATGTATTTGAAAGCTAAAACCTGCCATCAGGAAATCCAAGATTATAAGCCTTCAATATCAGAGAGCTGTAATATAGAACCGACTATAAAGCAAAAGGACTTATGCAGTGAATATATTAAGAGATATAAAAAGGAAAGTGATGAGCAGCTTTTCCAATACCTTCGCGACATTGCAAATGAGCTTGGTCGGATTCCAAAAAAGTCGGAGGTTCCAGCTTTCGGGTATATTAAGTCCCGGCTTGGAAATTGGCCGAGAATTCTGGAAAAAGCGGGAATCAAGCCGGTTCGTAAAAAGTTGGTTGAAGAAATAAAAACCGAGTAACTTTATAACAACTAAACAGATAGCAAAAACGGAAGTGTATGGGAGGCGTTTTAAGGTGAGTGAATATTCATTTACTCAGTGGTTGTTTTGATTGCTGCTAATGTTGACTGCGATGAACCATTAGCCGGTTATGAAAATAATGGGAGGTAGAAAAGTGATTAAAAATATTAAGAAAATATTATGTCTATTAATGCTGGCAGTTATTATTACCACAATGTTTAGTGGAATAGTATTTGCAGCAGATCCAATAACTGTGACAGTTAGAATTCAAGGCTATAATGTAGGTGGAAACGGTGGCTCCATTTTAAATGAATACCAGGTAACACTTAACGATTCGACCGGATTTACAGCATATGATGCACTAAATAAGGCTTGCAGTGATAAATCCATTAGCCTAGTTGCATCAGGAAACGGTGCGAGTACATATGTATCCAGTATCGGAGGCCAAGCTGAAGCATATTTTACTCCAAATTCATCCTATTATTCGGGCTGGATGTTTAGGGTATGGCGAGAATCTTCTCCGACAACTGATGAACTTCCTTCTTATAGCTGTGGGGATTATACAATGCAGAATGGTGACAAAATGACATGGTATTATGCAATTCCGGCTGAATCATTTTACACCTGTATGAGCAATTACACAAGTATACAATCTTCATACAATGAGGGAAGCTCCTTCACCGTAAATGTAAAAGCTCAGAAATTTACAGATATAATTAATTGGGTACTTACAGGATTTAACAACCTTTCAGGAGCAATCGTAAAACTTGTAAGGGCCTCAGATGGTGCTGTGCTGGCAAGCGGTACTACCGGTACAAACGGAAATGTCCTAATTCAGACACCTCAGGTTACTGAGGATACCGCGTGCTATTTATACGTGGATAACAAATTCTTTTCTACTGGAGATTTAAACACCGGGCTGCAACATGTCCACTCCTGGAGTAAAAGTGTAACCGTTAATAATGTACCATAAAAATTAATACGCAGACAACTGGCTAATGGGGAGCATTATAAAGTTTTAGATTATAGAAATAAATTATGGAGGTTGGAATGTTTAAAAAATTTTGTTTGTTATTACTTTTAATATGTATATTAATGAGTTCCTTTGCAGGAATAAATCCTGTGTTTGCATACGACAATCCATCTGATTTTAATCAACTTGTTTTTCATATAGACAAGTCAGAGGTGGCATTAGGAGGAAGTGTTACCTTTACAGGGAAAAATCCTAATCAAAAAGATAGAGATGTTTATGTTTCTTTCCAAACTTTTGATATAAATGGTGACCCAACGTATCCTGATGAATGCTGGACTGAAATAGTTGGGCATACTTCTGCAATAGATGGCAGTTTCAGCATTCCTTTTACTGTTCCTGAAAATTTTACACCACGTACATACGGGTTTGAATTGTCTTTTATTGATGCTAGTTTAGGTGGTATTTGTTACAAAACAGATGCACAATTAACTGTCACTACAGTTGCCACTACAGACAAGAATACCCTGCAGTCAGCAATAACGGCTGCAAACACAAATAAAGTTTCTGTTATGGTAAGTGTGGATGGTTCTGACGTAGAAACAGCAAAAAAATGGGTTACACAAGAAAAAATGACTTTGTATGAAGCAGCTATAGCTGCAGCTCAGGGAATATTCAATAAAGCCAATACTGCACAGAAAGAGATTAATCAGGCAGTAACAGATTTAAATACGGCAACAGAAACATTTGATAATGCTAAAAAAGCAGGTACTAAGGTTATAGTAATAAAGGATGAACCCAAAACAATTACTTTTCCTGTGACAAGGCAAACAATAGAAGATGCTTTAAATAAAGCAACAGACAAGCTGATTGAAAAGTTTGATGATTCCAGCTTTAACTATCAGAAACATTGGATGGCGATTGCCATCAATGGATTTGGTAAAAAAGTACCAGGTTCTTATTTGAAGGATATTAATTGCGGAGACATGCCGGCCGCAAATTCAGGACAATACGGGAAGTATATTCTTGGAATTCTTGCAGCAGGCGGAGATCCTACAAATATTAATGGAAGAAACCTTCTGGCAGAGCTGTGTCAATTAAGTGATATGAAAAATGTAAATACAGAGGGTGGTATTTACACAACACCTTTTGGGCTTCTGGCGTTGGATGCGGTTAACTATAAAATTCCTGCGGATGCGGGATTTACAAGAGATACGATTATAAATAAGCTAATTACACTTGCTAGTCCGACAGGCGGGGAGGATGGTGTAGGCTTTGTATTGACTGCTTTGGGTAAATATTACAATGAAAAACCTTCAGTAAAAGCAGCTGTAGATAATGTTGTTAAAGCATGGGCAAATAGACAGAGTGAAGACGGAGGCTTTGGAGCTGGTGCCTGGTCTACTGAAAACAATATTAATACGGCAGCACAGGTACTAATGGGGTTATGCTTTAATGGTAAGGATCCGCAATCAGAGCAATTTACCAAGGCAAAGGGAAATCTTATAAGCTTTATACTAGGCCTGCAAAATGAGAATGGCACCTTTAACTGGCAAAAAAATAATGCAGGAAGTATTTCTATGGCTACCGAACAGGCTGTCTATGCATTAGAACAGTATTTAAGACAATTGGACGGTAAAAAAAGTATTTATGACTTTACAGAAAAAGTTCCTGAAGGTCATGATATAACAGCACCTGTGATATCAACTGATTTGTCAGATAAAACGGTCAATACATCCGCACTTTCGTTTATGGCAAGTGCAAACGATGCTGTTGAAGGAACGGTTGGGCCGGTTGTCCAGCTGGGTAGCAAAGTGATTGAAGGATCAAATGGAATTTACCGAGTTGAGTTGAATGAGGGATTAAATAGAATAATAGTAAGTGCTGCAGATTCATTTGGGAATAAGAGCGAGAAAAGCTTTACAATAGTTTATACTGCAAAAATTCAGGTAATTCCGACAGGAGACAAGCCAAAAGTAGAAATTCCATCTGATAATAGCGACTACAAGATTCCTGTAACTACTGGAGACAGTAATAAAGAAATTACAGTGGAAATACCATACAATAATACTGCAAAGGCTTTTGCCGAATTGCCGCTGAACAGCGGGCTGCCTGAAATAACGGTTGTCAAGGGTAATGTTATTGTCTTGTTTCCTAAAGGTTTAAAAGTAACGGGTGCAAATGCATCACAGATTGAACTGATAACGTCAAAAGATACTGCCGATACTGCAATAAAGAATAAGGTTAATGATATTATTCCTGCAGGAAAGAAGCTTGATTCAATTGTTCAGGCCTTATCAATGGGAGGTAGTGAAGGTATAGAATTTGACGGCTATGTTATTCTGACCTTCAAAGGAATGCAGGGGAAGGAAGCTGCATATATTCAAAGCGGAATACTTCATCCTATACAAAAATATGTAAGTGATTCAGCAGGACTGGCCAGCGGTAAAAGTGAGTATGCCTACAACAGTGGGAGTGACTTGATCGTAAAAACAAATCACTTTACTGATTATGTTGTTTATTCATCAAGTGATGCTCAAGCTCCAGACAACGGTGGAACAACACCTTCAACCAAGAAATATGTAACATTATCAGTCGATAAGCTTACTATTAATGATGGTTATGTCATTTCACCTATACAAGTAGAGCTTCAATCAGGAGATACAGCTTGGTCATTATTGAAAAGAGAATTGGATAAGGGGGGCATAAGCTGTAAATATATATGGACAGAAGCATATGGAAGTGTGTATGTACAGTCTATAGACGGCGACGGAGAATTTGACCACGGTAGTGGCAGCGGGTGGATGTACAATGTTAATGGTTGGTATCCAAATTATGGAGCAACAAAATACATCCTTAAGGATGGAGATAAGCTTCAGTGGAGGTATACTACCAATTTAGGGGTAGATTTGGGGGAAGACCTCAACAATTGGGAAAATCCAGTAGGGACACCCACCACAGGAGGGCAGACACCTGTAATCTCTCTAAATGATAAAACATCAACAATTGATATTCCAAAAGAAGAAACAAACAGTATTGATTTTAAAAAAATCTATAAAGACGAAGGGTCTATCTCCACATGGGCATATAAGGCAATTAGGACCGCCACACAGAAAGGCTTTGTCGGCGGAAATAACGGCAAATTTAACCCTAAAGATAATATTACAAGGGCTGAATTTACGAAAATAATGGTCTCTGTCCTTGGACTGGATATTAAGACTAGCAAGGTGATTAATTTCACCGATGTCAAAGAGAGCAATTGGTTCTATCCCTATGTCAATGCTGCATATAAAGCAGGAATTGTTTCAGGTAGCGGAAATAAATTTAACCCAAATGAAAAAATTACACGAGAGCAAATGGCAGCAATCATTATTAGAGCATTAGGGGTTAAGCCAATCAAGCAAAATACTGTAATTAAAGATATGGATGCGGTATCAGCCAGCTTTAAAACAGACGTTGAAACAATTTTTTCACTTGGTTTAATGGTAGGGGATAATGGCAAATTCAATCCCAAAAGTTTTGCGACAAGAGAAATGGCAGCAGTTGTTGCTATGAAAGCATATGAGTATAGAAATGGTGAATACACTGAAAATACTCAAGTATAGAAGTATAATGTAAAATATACCAATTATGACAGGGTAAATCTGGCATTAGGCTTCATTGGGAAGGATGTTACCAATATGTTGACGGGTATGACCTGACAAAGCCTCTGGCTGACTTCAATACTCTAATAAAGCAGGGACTAAACGGGCCTATTTGGGCGTTGATTGCACTTGATAGCAAGGGTTATCAGATACCTATTGACAAGCATGTTACAGTGCAGACTACGAGAGAGAAGCTTGTCGACTACATTTTATCAAAGGAAATCAAAGGAGGCGGCTAGTCATTAACTTCAGACGCTCCTGCCGATACAGATATTACAGCTATGGCTCTGCAAGCTTTTTCCAAATACCAGGATAAGGAGGTTGAGGTAGCTGTTGAAAGGGCTCTCGATTTCCTTTCAGGCACACAGCAAAAGGATGGCAGCTTTAAAAGCACATGGGGAGATGAGGCAAGCAGTGAAAGTATTTCTCAAGTTATAGTAGCGCTTACTTCACTGAATATTAATCCCAAAACTGACAAAAGGTTTTTAAAAAACGGTAATGATGTGCTGACTGCTTTACTTGCGTTTTATGTAGACGGAGGAGGCTTCAAACATACTTTGAAGGTAGAGCTTGATGCTATGGCCACGGATCAGAGAATGTATGCACTTGTAGCCTACGATTGCTTTTCCGTTGGTCAAATGCCTCTTTATGACAAGATAGATGTAATAAATTAATTTGGTACAATCAATTACTACCGAAACCTGTAGTAATTGATTTCAGAATAATCGGACAAGGGTGAGGCTTTACTCTCAATATAGAGTGTTCCAAATCTATAGAACTGTACAAAGTGCGGACAAGAAGCCGAATCTCGGTGAAACTTTCTTTTCCGAATGACATAGTTTAAAGAAATACTCTCTCCAAGAAAAGCAACCCACAGTTCAGGTTAACTCTGAACTGTGGGTTATATGAATCTGACACAATAATTTTTTAAAAATTCAACCACTTATCGTGACCTCAAGAGAATTCACTATTTTTTTTGTAACCTGACAGAGGATTTTTTGTAGCAGCTTCTTCCAGATCTTTTTCCTCTAAATGAGTATAAATTTCAGTAGTTGATATATCTTTATGACCAAGAAGCTCTTTTAAAGCAAGAATGCTAACATTTCCATGTCTGTACATCAGAGTAGCAAATGTATGTCTAAGTTTATGTGGTGAATATATTTCAGGGTCTAGACCTGCAGCCCTTATATACTTTTTAACTATTAATTGAACAGAATCAACACTTATCCTAGTTTTTCTTTTACTTAGAAATAGGGCATTTTTATCAATTACTTTATCTGTAGGCCTTACCTTGAGATAATCCTGCAAGGCATTCTGACAAGCCTCATTTAAATAGATTTTTCTTTCTTTAGCACCTTTACCCAAAATTGTTGCGGAACTATCCTTAAGATTATTTATGTTCATACCCACAAGCTCAGAAATTCTTAGGCCACAATTAAGAAATATTGTTAGCATAGCGAAATCCCTTTCGGAATAATTCCCCTCAACGGAAGAGAGGAGTCCCTGACTTTCTTCAAGGTTTAGATATTTAGGCAGTTTTCTCGTTAATTTAGGAGATCCAAGTTCTGCAGCTGGATTAGAATCTAATAATTTTTCAGTTACACTAAGGTATTTAAAAAAGGATCTTAAACAGGCAACTTTACGAGCTCTGGCACAGTCGCTATTATTCAATTTATTTTTTGTAAAGGATAAAAACTTGTGTAGATCGTTTAAATTAATAAGTTTTATGTGATCAATAGTTAAATCATTAATATAAACATCTGATAGTTTACTTTTTTGGCTTGCTAATTTTAAATGTATCTTTAACCATTTAAAAAAAGTACTTAGATCGTAATAATATCCTTCAATCGTCTTATTTGATTTATTTTGAATTGCATCCAAATAATTGAGATAATTTATTAAAAAAATAGGTAATTTATCAGAATCATATTATCATAATCCTTTTATAGAATATTAAATATGGCCTATAAAATTCCTTCCAAAACATAGTGTTTCTGGGTTATATTAATATTCTATAATGTTATAGAATATTTGTAAATGATGTGCTATCATAAAATGCATATATATACGAAATAGTAGCGATTTTTGCTTTAATGGTAATTGTTGCTACTATATATTTTGCAAAAGAAGGGATAGCACGTGATTATTTACAAGACCAAGGACATAACTGTCTACGACGAACTTCAAAAGGAAAGAAATAAGCAAATCTTTATTGTGAAATTTTGTACAGATTCTCCTGATTTTGTTTTACCAAGTCCATTAACACATTTTGTAATAAAATATGGTAAGTCATATAATTCACAGAGGAAGTATGCAAATGAATTGTGTTTGTTTATTAATTACATAATTGATAATGTACAAAGTAGCCAGAATCAAATATTTGAACCTTTAAAGACTCAAGGGCTTTCTGGCTTAACCTTTTATCATCTGGCTCATTATTTAAATCACATTTCAAACAACCCTGAAAAACCGGTATTATTAAGTACTGTAAAAATAAAGGAAAATATATTGTTTGTGTTCTATAAATTCCTAAGCCTATCCAATATAAATAATCTTAATGATGATATCATTGAAAAAGTGGACCTACTAAACTCCCAAAATATTAATAAGAAATCCAAAAAAATATCTCCTTTCGATATGTGCCCAGATATTGTTATTTCATATCCAAAACAACTTACAAATTCTCAAAGTGTTTTAAAAGATATGCCGGAAGAAATATGGAATCTTTTTGTAGAATATGCAGAGGAATACTATCCTAATATAGCTATTGGGGTTATAATCACAATCTGTAGTGGAATCCGGCGTGGGGGTTGTGTGAACTTACGTGTAAAGGACGTCAAATTACATAAACAAAATCATATGCTGTATCTTAACATAAAAGATAATCAGTATGAATTATTTGGAGATAGAGACATAAATCTAAATAATTCACAAGTTAAAAAGCCACGTCAGAAACAACCCGTATTACCACTCCATTCAAGAATAGTAGAAATTTTTGAAACTCATAAAAAATACTTAAGAAAAATATATAATAGTCGGTATATAAAGAATAAAGCACTTTTTGTAAATGCTTATGGACTGCCAATGTCAGGAGATTCCTTTAGTAATTATTTTAATAATTTGAAACATGATTTTATTAAGTTTTTAGAAAACGAAGGACTTCCAGCTTTGGCCCTGCAAATGAAGGAATATCGTTGGGGTACTCACATAGGAAGGCATATTTTCACTAACACCATTGTAAAAAAAGGATATGCTAATGGAAGTGGAAATAAACCCATTCCAAAGCTAGTTGCTCTTTTACGAGGAGACAGTTCAGAAGAATCATCTATGGTATATATTGACGAGTATACCTTAAGTGAAGCGGTATCTAAAAATATAAATGACATCAGCAATATAGCAATGGGGTATGACAAAAATGAAAATGACTAAATTTGAAGTAATGACCATGCTTGGCATTTCTACTTTTGAAAATGAAATAGCTGAAAATGTATTAGAACTATGCGATATAAATCCGGAATATGATGGCGAAGAAGTCTGCAGATTTTATGCAAAAGCTGTAACCTTTTTTAAGGAGTACCTACCAGAGTATTATGTAGCTGAATTACTTGGCGTAAATGTTGATGACTTATTAAATATGAACTTAGAATATTTGAGAATGCCTGTTGAAATGCAGTGTTTGTTCTATGATAGTTATCCAGTTGGAAAATTTAAGTATTCAAAGTTTGTCTATAAGTCAATACAGGTATATAAGGTATTGGGCATTTTGAGTAAGTCAGTCTTTCTCAAAATACCAAGAAAATATGCAAAACATTATAATAAGAGTTTTGTTTCCATAGAAGCAGCAGTTTCTATCTTAGGGTTTACTAAGGTTCATCCTGCATTATACCACTTTTATTTAATGAAGCTTAATATAAGATATAACTGTACTGGAGGTAAAAAAAAATATTTAATTGACGACATTTGTAATGTACTAGAAAAAGCTATAGAAGTACATGATAAATATATATCGTTTAATGAGACTTGTGAATTATACTGTCATAATAGTATTCGCTATATATGTGTAAATAACATTTCACTTAGCTATGGTGATAGTATTGCAAAATATGATGTTGTTTCTAGTGATACAAGATTTAAACATCAGTATAAAGAAAGTAAATCTTTTTTTGATAAATATGATGTTCATGAAAGGTACTTGGGCTGGTTTAGCAGAAAATCAAGTAAAATGACTCATAAGTATATTGGCCTTTCGACAGGTAATTTTAATTTTTATGAAAATAACAACGAATATGAGACTTTAAATCTATTGTGTAAGATGTGGGATTTGGAAGGATTTGAGTACAATTCTACATTTGAAAAAGCACTTAAGCGCCAAGGCAAATTAAAAAAAATTGAATCATTGCATCTCTATCGTATATATGATTTTGCAAAACAATATGAAAAAGCAATTTATTATATTGCTCTTAAGAATTTAAATATAAAAACTTCTGAAAGTGATCAATATTTTTATTCAGCTAAAAATAGAGACTCACTTAGTTTTTATTTTATAAGAGCTAAACTATCTCCTCCGAACTGGATATGGTACATTAGTAGAGGTTTAAGGAAATACGTGTCAAATAGTATTTCCAAATATTGGGATAAAGTTAAAGATTATAGATATAACATAATAGAAGATACCATTAAGAATGATGAGCATCAATATGTCTCATTTACAGCACACAAACTTCAATGCTTAAAAATTTTTTATACTGCAGAGTTATTTAATTTACATAGTAATATTGGTTGTGCAAAAGATCATGTAAATCTTGATTATACTTGTTTATATAACTTTAACCAAAACTTACAAAATCTTATCAACGATGATTATCTTACTGCGATGAACGTGAAAAATTTGTGTGCAGCGCAAATGATAGTTACTTTTTTACAACAAAAAAGAAAAAGTAATATTACTGTATGCGAATACCTTGATAAATCAATAGAATACTGGCCAATATTAAAAGTTATAATGTATCTTAATTTAGACAAATATTCGATTACACTAACGTGGGCGATTCTTCATAATCTTGAATTATCCTTATTTTATTATCGCGAAAATATATACATGATAGCTAAAGAAATTATTGCATTGAGAAATTACATTAATGATTTATTGGATGAATATATTCCAGTTAAAAATTTATATTATTTACTTCACAATAGTCGCCCAATCGTAAATTTAACTAATGAAATAGTTGCGCCACCAGCAATGTTTTATTTCTTGATGCCAGAAAATCATAGAGGCTTCTATCTAATTAAAAAAATTTCACAAAATCTTTTGGATGAAGTTTATAATGAGAGGGTCAATTGTGATACTTTGCTTACTGCAGCTGAAGTGCAGAATAATCTATACTTACTACCTTCAAAAATACCAAGTAGATTAGCTGTTCATCTGTTGCAGGTTGGAAATAGCCTTGACAAGCTGGAACGGACGTACTCTTTGTTTGCTGATGGATCTAATGTTTTTTGTAGACGAGATTCTGTTATCAAATTAGTTGAATTACAAAAAGCTCATCAAACAAACTATGTTTTGGAGGATTATATACCCCAATTTTTAAACATTAACATTGAAAGTTTATCCGAAAAGGACAGGGAAATCTTAAAAACCATCAGTGTTTATAAGACACCTGATTATATTATCAATATGACTAGTAACAAAAATCTTACAAATAATAGAGCTTACCTCAAAGAAGATGTTATTGGACTTCGAGATTTCTTCCATGTTTCTCGTAACACTCAATATGATATCAAGGTGGATAATAACATTTCCGGAAAAGAACCTTATCAGACTTATTTAATGCGCCAGATGCCATTAGGATTAGAAAAAACTTTAGAGCATATATCTCCTATATCAGCCGATATATGGGATGGATACATAAGGCTACAATTATCAACTCAGCAACGTTCTGAAGAAGGTGTAAATTCCATGATAAATCAATGCATAAAAGCATTGAATATACTAGTCAATATGTTTCAGGACAATGAAATTACAGAAATAAGTGACTTTCAGACAGGTGTAATAAACCGTAGTTTTAATTATATCGCTTCAGTAACATATTGCAGTATTCTAATGGGATTTTTTAAGTATGCAGCCATTATGTATGCTGAAATAGGAATTAAACCCAAATACCGTATTGCTGAATTGAAAATACCAGTAACTAAAAAAGAAAATCCTGATGATATACTACCCGAGACCTATAGTTTTAGAGAGTATAGTAAGTTGTTTAATTATTGTAATGATTACTATATACATGTAGAAATAGCCGTAAGAGAGATTCTTGAAAAGGGCACATGTATTTATGCATCAACATGGTTCTATGTAATGTCACATTTAAACAACGCATGGAGAAGCAGTGATTTTTCAATGTTCCCGTACATTGATATCATGGATATAGTCTATAGAAATACATATGATGATATAAATTGGTACCTTAATAACCGAATATCTAAAAGTGATGCAACTATAATAGTATTGCGAATACAGAACAACCCTAAGGTTATATCCAAAACAAAAAAATACACCAGGTTTACGTGTTCTGATGAGCTCCTTATTACATATGCAACTGTATATTCATTATTATCCTTATATACGGCAAAACATATAAGCTACAATATAGGTTTTGTAAGCCATTTTGAAAACAAGTACAACGGAGTCAGTAAAGCACAGCTAGATTACTTCTTTTTAAAGTTTGGGATAATTAACTTTCGATTTAAGTCAAAGAAATTGAATAAAACGCTTCTTTCACTGATTGATTTTCTTGAAAATTACTATATAGATAACGACATTGATACTGAGCGCAGGCAGGCAATGCTACTTAGAAGCCATGTAAAACCTTCTTCAACCGCGTACTATATTAAGAAGTCAAAGGAGGTTTTTGACAGATTGACTAACATGATTTGTGCTCGGGGTGAGTTTGGCTATGCCTATGAAATGATGATAAGAAGTGTTTTAGATACGGATAACAAACTGAGTTTAGAAGACATGACCGATAAAATCAGGAGAATACGATATATGATTCCTAATATGAAGGACATTGATATTTTATATGGATTTTTAAATTACACTCATCAGGAACAGGCTAGCTTAAATGAATACGTAAACTCTTTGTCTTTGGAAGAATTACAGACTAAGCTTACAAAGCTATATCTGAACCATTTGGGTTCGAAAACAGATAAATATCTGCCATGTATAAAAAATATTTGCAATTACAGTCATGGTAATAAGGATGAATGTATGTGTTGTATATTTCACATACCATCAATTTATTCATTGTCTGTCATATGTCAAAGTATTAAGGAAGATATTAATTGCTATAGAAGTGCAGTAAGTGATATAACTCGCAAAAAAATAATATCCAAACTGTTCAAGAAATCCAGAGATATTATCTGGGCCAAACAAAAATATGGAGATGAAATTTTAAGAGAAATTCTGGCAATTAACGGAACTGACTATGATCAGTTCTTACTAATTATAGAGAATTTCTTAGCAACACAAAAGAAAATGAAACAAATAGTAGGAGATAAGATAGATGCCTAATAATTTACCACAGCAAGAACATTCAACCCAGGAACAAATAATAGATTATAAGAATCATATGGCTCTCTGGTTTAACAGTAGATATTGTCGCAGCGATGATGTACGATCATTTACATTTGAATCAGAAGTATGGCTATTAAAAAAGGCTTATCATAATAATGACCGTGAAAGGATAGATTTTAGCTTATTTAGCAAGGTAATTTATAACAGAAACGATAAAGTACTTATAAAATGCTTTTTGGCTAACATGCTGATGGACGGATATTCTGAGGCTACCGTTTATGCTTATTATTCTATCCTTGAACAGTTTTACATATCCTCTCATGGATTGACGACTGTTAATGAATTGAGCGATGATGAAATAAAGTATTACTGTAGCCAAAACGATAAGATATATTTATATATACCCATCAACTTTATAGAATTTATTATAGAAAATTCTTTCTATAGTACTAACTATAAAACTTTAGTAAAGGCAAAAAATAAGTTGAATTTAATACATAACGTAGATAATAAAGCTAATGAAAGCCGTGAACTTCCAAGTAACAAGGATATTGCAATGTTTCAGTATTATCTGCACAAGTTTGAAACAACAGAACAAGACAAAGATCTAAAAAATTTATTTTTGCCGGTAATAATATGGTGGCGAATATCTATTGTGATACCGATTCGCCCGTCCGAAATTACATATAATCTTAATAAAGACTGTATATTTAGGTTAAACAACGCCTGTTATATTCGCTTAAATCGAATTAAAGGTAGCTTAGTTAAACGAATGCAGATACCAATTGCCAGAAAAATATGTATTTCTGAGGATTTGTATGATTTGATTAAGAGCTATCAGGATGTTGTTGCTTATGATACAAAATCGGTAACTTTATTTTCAATTGACTTTCTAAGAAATTGTTTTCTTAATGTAAGAGAAAAAGAAGATATGTTCCGGGATAAAGCAAATACTTTCCTGCGTTTTTATGAAGAATACACCCACTTTGAAAGTACAGACCTTAATCAGCTCATAGATCTTTTTTATGATTTTTATATAAATCGGCAGATAAACGCACCTAAAGAATACGATCGTCTACGTGCTGGGGATACAAGACATCTGGCTTTCTCATCGCTATTGCTTCAAAATTTAAATCCAATTGATATAGCCATGATAGGTGGACATACTTCATTGGATTCTCTTGGTTCCTATGTTAATCATGTGGATCTATATATAGATTCTGAAATATATCGCTATTATAACAAGATTGATTTCAACACTTATAATTATAGTAAGAAACTTAAAGATATAATTATGAATATGCCTTTTCAAGCGCCATCAAATTTTGAGGATTCTATTCCGGATGAATACGGAATAGGTTACTGTACAGACAGGTCATTCTCATGTGAAGATGATTTATGTTTTTTTTGCAGTAAATGGTGGTGTCGTCCCAAAAATGAAAACTTAGTAAAGGCAGGACAATATATAAGTCGTCGTAGTATGGTACAACTCAAAAATGAACTTAGTACAAACAAGAAAATGCTGCATGCGTTATTAAATAAGGCTAGTATCGAACTTATCAATGGGAGCTTGATTCTAAAAGAAGAATACTATTGTGAATATCGTCAGCTAATAAAATCAATTACCGGCAATGCAAACCGTTTAGAAATGCTCAAAGAAGCATTAATTCTAAATTTTAATGGGGAGGAAAAAAATGATGAATAAAAATGGTACTGGAAGACCCAAGACACAGTATGATATCGAAGAGATAAATGAAATCATTGAAATGAAACTAAAGAGTGTTGACTATAACATAAGTAAGGTAACTTACAACTCGGTGTTTACATTCAATAAATATCTTGTTAAAACAAAAAAACGAAATTCAAAGAACGAACTTTTTAAACTATATGGATACTCTTTCTGGGCTGCTGATTATAGAGGAGTACCAAATCAAGGCAAGGAGCAAATTGATTTATGTAAACGCCATAATCATCCTATAATTGCCGGGGAATCATTTGAAGTAGGTACAGATGATATAAAAGCAGTAATTGATACTAACTCAAACAATCCTCAGAAAATGAAACAGATTCTAATTAAGATTTTCCAAAAAGAACGTAATGAAAATGCACGTAATGATAAAAAGTTCAATGAATTGCAGCAAAAAGTAAATACGTATAAAAAATTGGCGAGTCAATATAAACAAGCATTATTTATGATGTTTTATAACAGTCGATTATCGGAAAATTCATTAAATGATGTAATGGTTTTAAAAAAAGAAGGGGATACATATATTCAAAATGAACTTTTGCATATTTTTGATAATAATCAAGAATTAATAGAAGAGATTGTAGGTCAAAAGGAAAACACCTATATGAAAGAGATAAATAATAGTATAATTGATTTGGCAAAAATCCTTGAAGGTAAAGACCAAATTTGATTTAACGTATAAATTTATATAATTTAACAATTGCATTTTTAACTTTATGAAAATGCAATTGTAATTATTCTTTAAATAGTTCTTCTATAGTAATCCCTAGAGCCTTAGCAATACCTAGTATCTCAAAGTCTAATATTTCTCTAGACTGATTTTCTATTTTTGAAATCATAGGTCTGTCTATATTAATACCTTGTACATTTAACCTGGCAGCAAGGTCTTCTTGAGTAATGCCTTTTTTCTTCCGTATTTGGCTGATTTTCTTACCAATAATATTTCTTGGTTCCACTAAAACCACCCTTATCTATGTTTGATGTATTGATTTTAATAAAAAGTTAATAATAAATTGTGTGATTATCACACACATGGAAAATTTTGTGGCTAAGGCAGGGTGAACTTAAATGAAGGTATTTACTCCAATCGTAAAAAATATATCTATTTTTAAAGAAATTGCAAAAAACGTTGTTAATCCACTTGAAATAGTGAGAGAGGCCATAAGCAATTCTCATGATGCGGAATCCAAGCAGATTTCAATTAGTGTATATAGGGACTCCGAAGGAAAGTTTGTTATAGAAATTCAGGATGATGGAAAAGGTATGAACATTAATATTCTTCAAAAATTCTTCAATCTTGGTGATTCCAACAAAAGGCAAATTGGTATTGGTGAAAAAGGTCTAGGAACTAAAACATTCTTTAAAAGTGATGGGATAACCGTATATACACAGACAAAGGATGGTGAAGCGTATAAAGCGGTTATGAAAAATCCTTGGGATTCATTAAACTCTGATACTATACCAGAATACACTATTGAAGATATCCCGGCTCAAACTGGTAAATGCGGTACGACTATACTTATTGAGGGATATATAATAGATAATCCTGAAAAGTATTTTAATTTTGATACAATAAAAGATTATATACTCTGGTTCTCCGCAGGTGGTAGTTTTAAGACTTACTTTGCAAATTATATGGAGCTCCATAAATATATTCAAAACATGCAGATTGCACCCAGAATATTTCTGGAGGATAGGATTTTAGGAATAAAAGAGGAAATAGCTGGGACACACCAATTCACGCCTCCTGAAGAGAAACCTGCAGAGGATCCTAAAGAAGAAATTTACAAAAGGTCAGTTAACTATTGTAGACATTTTGGCCCTTACCATAGAGCCACAAATATAAAAGGAGAGTATGTCTCATTCCAGATCTATGGAACAGTGTCCGGTGTAAATTGTAGAAAGAAAATATGCAAACTTAAATTTGCTGAAAAACTCAAATCTAGATTTGGAGTTTACCTTTGTAAGGATTTTATTCCGTTTTTCAGAATGCCTGATCTAATGAATGATCCCAATTATCATCATTACCATATACTTATTAATTCCCAAGCCTTTGAGCTTACAGCTGATAGAAATAATATTTCTAATGAAGATGACCCCAAGGTAAAATGGGTTTTTAATGAAGCCAAAAAGATACTAAATGAGGATATCAGACCTTTAGCAGAGGAAGGGTATTTCAGACTTAGAAAACAAGAAGAGATAGAGAACATCTTAAAGAACAAACAAAGTTTATTGAAAAAACGTGTTGAAAAATTTGATGAAATTGATAACCTGGCTTTGCATGACTTACCAGTTGTGAAACGGCCGGATTGTGAATCCCAGGTTGTTGTAGTATTGACCTCATTAATATCTAACGAAATAACGCGAAAATATATCAGGTATATTGAAAAAATAGGACACTATTCACACCACACATCAACGGACATGATATGCCTAGATAAAGACAATAACAAGGTATTAGTAGAGATTGAATATAAACTCAGCAATCTTTTTAAACATGACCATCCGTATGATACGTTTGATTATGTTGTATGCTGGAGCGTGGATTTAGAAGCTTATGAAAAGAAAAGGTTGATCGACGGTTGCTGTTTGACATTAATGAGGGAAGAAGATGAATGGATATTAAAGTATGGTACACAGAAGGTAATACCGGTAATTGAACTTAAAGAAGTTCTGACTAAACTTGAAATTGATTTAAAAGAAAAGGTGGACGCATAGGAGTTTTATATTTGTAAATAGTTATTTACACTAAATGAATTAGAAGATTTGGGTGGGGTGGTATTTTATTTATTTTTGAGTGGCTTAATAATCAATTATTAAAAATGGAATGGCTAAGTAGTTTGGTAAATTACTTGTAACGAGGGTATTTGGATTAGATACCAACAGCAGACTTGGAGGTAGTATTCAGTTTTTTATATATGACGTAATAAAAATATTCATACTACTTCAGGATGATTCCGAAAGATAACAGCAAAGAAATAATTAAGGCTTGGACTCCGAATAAGAACGTAGAAAAATTTGTTGCTTCATATGTTATTGAAACAGACAAAAATTAAAATAAAGAGGAATAGTCATTACAAGTAAAAAATTAGTTACGTGATGCAAAAATGCATTTGATATTTACAATTAACAATTAATTTTATTTTCTATCACTGTATATAAATACAGTGTTTTTTATGATTAGATATTTCACGTTCAGTAATTAGAATATATTATTTAAATCAATTTGTAGAAACAAATATATGCTATAAATTATTAAAAAGTATTGACATTACCAAAACTTACATATAAAATACACTTGTAAACATATAGAATTACTATGAAATGAATGATTATTTTGTTTCGTAGTTTTTTTATACCTAATCACATACTATATTTATATGTATAGTAATATATTCAAGGAGGGCGACAATTAATGCTATATAAAAAGGAAGAGCTTGCAACTAAAGCAGTAGAATTATTTAAAAGTGGTTTATACTGCTCTGAAGCGATCTTACAAGTATTCAACAAAGAATTGAATCTTGAACTTAACGATACAGCATTAAAAATGGCTACCGGATTTGGTGCTGGGTTGGGAGCTTCAAAATGCTCATGTGGATCTTTAACTGGAGCCGTCATGGTGTTAAGTGCTGTGAAAGGAAGAACAAACACTGAAAATAATGTTAATGAAGTTTTTACACTTACACAAGAATTACATGATAAGTTTAAACAAAAATATAAGGCTACATGCTGTAGAGTACTGACAAAACCTGTAGAATGGGGTGCTATAGAGCATCATCAATACTGTGAACAATTTGTCGGAGGTGCTGTTGAAATATTAGTAGATATCCTGGAAAAGAATAATAAGGAGTATATTTTAAATGTATAATACAAAATTAGTAAGACTTTCTTCTATATCTATAACAAGCCGAAAATTGTTGTGGGAATAAAGAAACTTTCTTTAAGAAGCCTATTTGAAGACTGGGCCAGCGGAGGAGGCAATCACCTCTAGCTATGAGTCTATTAAAATAGAAAAAATAAAAATTTTTGTCCGATGTGTAAAAAGTATGCAAGCCAACAAGCAGAAAAACCTATTGTTATTATGAGCTGCGAAGGAGCCTGTTTAAGGGGTGATGTGTCAAGACGTTCAGCGAATATCATTTGCTATTCACTTCCCTGAAGAGTAAGGAATGCCAAGAGAGCTAGAAGGTTGTTTTATTATGTGTTATGTGCGCTTCATGAATGATGAAAGGTGTTGTAAGTGAGGTCGAACCAGAAATAATTATAACTGATAAGCTTTTTGATTTTGATACGAATAGGTATTAACGAAATGTCTGAAGAAGATATCCAAAGCTAATTCGCTTGAAGTTGCAAAAAAAATTGTTGAAAGGCTATAAGTTATAAGTTGTTTACGGAATTTAAGTTTTCCAGCACTGCGGAACTTAAGAATGCCAGTACCCCTACATAGCCCCAAACATTTTTCAATAACTACATTTTGCTATGCTGCGAGATTTGTCTGATTACTTTAGTGCTTTACATTAAAATGCAGGCCAATTATCAATATCGATTATATTAACCTCATTTGTAGTAGATAAAATCTCGTCAGGTACCATATAGAACTTATTATTGAAATTAATATGATAATCACATGAGGCATGTTGCATTTCAACAGGGCTTAATATACACCGTTCAATATAAATTTTCTCACTCTTAATACTCCACACAGGATTTAATACCTTATATCTTGTTGTTCGCTTTAATCTCAAACCATTTTGTATAGTTAAAAGTCGTCCTGTTAAATCCTTTTTGTCATTGAAAGCAGTAATTTGGTTAATGATATCATCATATAGGCTCCTAAATATACCCATTTTGTATTCATTTGGATAAACATCCTCAACTACAAGTAGTACAAAAGTAAATAATAATTCAAGGCAGTACTTACTGAAATGCAAATTATTATAGTCGTAAGAAATTATTATCTCATCGTTATTAATTGATATTGCATTTCGAGAATGTACCGAAGCATTCCTAATCACTCTTAGAATCCTGTACACTTCTTTAAATATTATTTCACAATCATTAGTACTAGGGAGACTTACATATTTAACAACGAATTTCTCACCTTCCAGTTCTGGATGTTGTACATCAACTATTGCATCCACTAACCCAAAAAACACTACAATTTGGAATATGATATTATCTTCTAGTTTTAGCGTAGATAGGTGGTCTGATAACTCCATATATAGTATCTTAGATCCAGGTTTTTCACCTATTTCCATTTTTGCATGATTAGGCCTATGAATATGCAAATCTGAGCGGTTTAAAATAAGTATTGTTTTCTCAATAAATTCATTTAACATAATTAACCCTCTGTTACGTATATAGAAATTACGGATGCTTTCTTCGTGTGTTTAATTATACCATAAAAGTAATTCTTGTTACCATTACACTCTATCATATTGCTTGCCTCTAAGGTTAGTCAATTCAGCCGTTAACCGCCTATTTTCCTCCTCCAAGGGTTTAATCCGCTTATTTTTGGCTGCAATAAGAACGTCATCACTCATTTGCTTTTTTCCCTATTTTGGTGAAGATAAGCCTTCTTGCTGCTTGCGCAGTGTTTCAATTTTTCACGGATTCCTTGATTGTTATAAAGATATGCTTTTGAAACACTGGATTCCATTGATACACTGTTAAAATTAATACGGCCTTTTTCCTTAATGAGTCTCTGAATGGTGGCATCGCACATTAAACATATTTTTGATAATTAAAACGGGGTAGAAAATAGGAGATGATATTTTGTTATTTTTAAATGGTTGACTTGCCTCAATAAAATAGACAGCAGCAGATTTTAAGCACTTTGCTGCTTATGGGGTAATGTCAACTCAGGCACTTATTATTGATGAAAAGGTGTTTTTTATTTGGGAAAGTATTGAAACCAAAAGAGATATCTACTATTCTTGAAAAAATGAAATAGTAATATTTATAATTTAATTTTAATGTAAAGTTTTTTAGTAAGGCAAAAAATTCGCTGATGTTGGCAACCTTGAAATATGATGATGATTGATTATTACAAGTAGTTTTCCATTTTTACTTTATTATTGATAAAATCTGGTATATAATATGCATATATTCGCTTATGCAAATATTGGATTATTAGAAAAGAGGTGGACTAATGAAAAACTTATTGAACGTCTTGAAAGCGTTATCTGACGAAACACGATTACGAATTATAAACCTATTGTATGAGAGAGAGCTTTGTGTTTGTGACATCATGGAAGCATTAAAGATATCACAAACGAAAGCCTCAAGGCATCTTTCATGTCTAAAAAATGCAGGTCTTGTAGAAGACAGGAAGCAAGCTCAGTGGGTGTATTACTCTGTTATTAAAGGAACAGATACTAAATTTATTGACACTCTAATTTATGATAAGGCAAGAGGCTTTGAGCAATTTAAATCAGATTTACAGGAATTAAGGGATTGGCTTGAAAGAAAAAATATACCGTGCAATTGAAATATTTTAACAAAGAGGGGGTAAGCTATGAATTACTTTTTTTCAGAAGATATGCATTCCATGTTTATCGTAATACAAATCTTGGGGGTCTTATCTTTTTTTAGTCCACGTGTATTGTCAGTCTTTCCAATTAAAATAGGATATATAGGTAGCTATGAAATACATAATAAATGGAGGTCTTTTTCATATTCATTAATTAATTGTGTAGGACTTGTAAGTACTCTTCTGTTATTGGGTATATTTACAGCACTATTGCCGGGGATATCCATGTGGTTTTATCTGTCTCTTAGTATCCTTTTAATGCGTGAAGGAATGCAAATGACAGGAATTGTAAAGCTTAGTTCTATATTTTCAACTATACCCAGTAATAAAAATGAACTAAGGAAAGCACTGTATACTGGAATTTTAGCAGGTTTTTTATCATTTCATATTCTTATACGTATTTGTAATGTTATCATAAGTTATATATCAACCTCAAAATTACATGGGATTTTACTTATAGCCGGGTGTGCTATTGGACAAAGTGTATTACTAATGTCATTGGAAACACTAATGACTATAGCACAATCAGATCAATTCCACTCCGATATAAAGAAATATAGCAAATTAAAAAAAGTTATCTCAGGTATGATTTTTATATTTCTAGGATTTGTAATATCGTACTTTGGTTTAAGTTTTGGTATAAGTAAATGATTTTATAACAAAAAGGAGGTCTGTATTCAGCTACCATCTTTTGTTATATGATTTATAAATTGTAGTAATACATATTGGTAACCGAATAGGAGTAACATATTAAATGAAAGTTCATAATATAAACTATATAAATACTTATGAATGTATTAGTTAATATTATGTTAATTATAAATTGGTATATTGATATTGTGTTGATGTTAGTATATATTATATATAGATGTTTATCTATATAAGGAGCGATAAAGTGAACCCAAATTACGATGATAATGCAAAAATAATTAAAGCACTTTCAGATCCAGGTAGACTTAAAATTATTGATATATTGTCATGCGGTGAACAATGTGCATGTGATATTTTAGCGCAATTCGAATTTACGCAACCTACCCTATCCCACCATATGAAAGTATTAATGGATTGTGGCCTTGTAAAAAGCAGAAAAGAAGGGTTGTGGAGTTATTATTCATTGGATAATACCAACTGTAATAAACTTATTCTATTTCTTATGAACCTTGTAACAGATACAGATGAATGCATCTGTAAATATAAATCAAAGGAGTGTTAGTTATGAAAAGAATGGTTATTTTTGATCCTGCAATGTGTTGCTCAACAGGGGTGTGCGGTCCATCAGTAGATAAAGAACTGTTAAGGGTTTCTACAGTTTTAAATAATCTTAAGAATAAGGGTGTTTTAGTTGAAAGATACAATTTGACT
The DNA here is from genome assembly GCA_023412275.1 of Bacillota bacterium. Taxonomy (GTDB): domain Bacteria; phylum Bacillota; class Clostridia; order Acetivibrionales; family DSM-1351; genus Ruminiclostridium. The sequence continues at coordinate 23,839 of JAEYNY010000044.1, read as the reverse complement.
AATAACCCACAGATATTCGTTGACAATAAAGAAATAAACCAAATGTTGAATAAGGATGGTGTAGATATTCTTCCAGTAACAATGGTAGACGGTATTGTTGTGAAAACCAAGGCTTATCCAACAGACGAGGAATTCTGCAATCTATTAGAATTACCAATTGATTACCTTAGGGCTACCGTTAAAATTAAACCAAAATCAAATGGGTGTGGTTGCAAAGGTGGATGCTGCTAATACTGAAAAGAGAGTTAGTCTGAAAGACTTCACTGCGTTCCATCTTCCAAACTGACCTACCGAATTAGCCGCTGTGCGAAATTTTGCTCCGCTCGCTATATTACGCAAACGCACGTGGCTAGCAATCCTCCTTAATTCGCCTTGTCGCGGATTAAGGAGTTGATTCTCTTATATTTTGTGGCCGCAACTTCGGCTCATGGAGGCTAATATGTTCAAAAGTTTTGACTTATCAAATTTAAAATTGACTAAATATCTATTTTTCACGGGGAAGGGTGGAGTTGGGAAAACCTCTGCCGCTTGTGCTACAGCAGTAACTTTAGCCGATGCCGGAAAGAAAATAATGCTTATTAGCACAGACCCGGCATCCAACCTTCAGGATGTTTTTAGTACTGAGTTAAACAACAAGGGTGTATCAATAAAAGATGTTCCTAACTTGTTCGTTGCAAACTTTGATCCGGAGGAGGCAGCAAGAGAGTATAGAGAAAGTGTAGTTGCACCTTATAGAGGAAAATTGCCTGATGTTGTAATCAACAACATGGAAGAACAGCTTTCAGGTTCATGTACTGTTGAAATCGCCGCATTTAATGAGTTTTCAAACTTTATAACTGACGAAAAAACATCTGTAGAATATGATCATATAATTTTTGATACAGCTCCTACAGGACACACATTGAGGATGCTTCAGTTACCTTCAGCCTGGAGTAACTTTATCAGCGAAAGTACTCATGGAGCTTCCTGTCTGGGACAGCTTTCAGGGCTTGAAAGTAAAAAGGAAGTATATAAAAATGCAGTAAAGAACCTGTCGGATAAAGAAAAAACTACTCTGATACTTGTATCCAGACCTGAACCTTCACCACTTAAAGAAGCTGAAAGGGCCTCTGAAGAGCTTCAGGATATAGGAGTGAAAAATCAAATTTTAATACTTAATGGAATACTCCAAGAGCATGACGATTATTTAACAAATGCAATCTATGAAAAACAGCAAAATGCATTAAGCAATATACCACAATCATTAAAAGCAATAGAAACTTATAGTATTCCATTAAGGCCATACAATGTAACTGGCCTTGAGAATGTAAGAGCCTTCTTAAAGGATAACAATATTAAAGATAATAATTTGAGATTGAATACAGGAAGTATACCTAAATTAAGTGCTGTGATAGATGATTTATATAGTAGCAATAAAAAAGTTATATTTACAATGGGTAAAGGCGGGGTAGGAAAGACAACTATTGCCGCTGCTATTGCTTTAGGTCTGGCAAAGAAGGGCAAAAAGGTTCATTTGACAACTACAGACCCGGCAGCCCATTTGAAATTTGTATTGGATGAAGGTTATGGTATTACGATTAGTAATATTGATGAGAAAAAAGAACTTGATAAATATAAGGAAGAAGTACTGAGCAAAGCAAGAGAAACAATGAGCGAGGATGATATTTCCTATGTGGAAGAAGATTTAAGATCTCCTTGCACACAGGAAATATCAGTTTTCAGAGCATTTTCTCAAATAGTTGAAAGATCTGAGAATGAAGTTGTGGTTATTGATACAGCACCGACCGGACATACTTTACTGCTTTTGGACTCAACGCAGAGCTACCACAGAGAAATTCAACGTTCACAAGGAGATATTCCTGAATCAGTTAAGAAACTCCTGCCTAAACTCAGAGATGAGAAACAAACTGAGGTAATTATTGTTACACTCGCTGAAACAACACCTGTACATGAAGCGCTAAGGCTTCAGAGTGATTTGAACAGAGCTGGTATCCATAGTAAGTGGTGGGTTATAAACTCTAGCTTTTATGCGACAACTACAACAAATACTATATTAAAAGTAAAAGCAAATAATGAAGTTCAGTGGATTAATAAAGTTAATGAAATTTCAAATGGTAATTTTGCTGTTATTGAATGGAAACCTGAAGAACTAAAAGGTGAAAAGCTGCTTGATTTAATATAATCCGGAGGCGGAGTGTAAATGAGAATACTTGTGATAGGAGCAGTAGCTGCCGGAACGTCTGCTGCAGCTAAGGCACGAAGAAACGATGATGATGCAGAAATAGTTATATATGAAAAGGATATGGATATATCTTATTCAGGATGCGGACTCCCATATTATATTGGCGGTGAAATAGACAATATTGATGAACTTACTCCGCGAGATCCGGTATTTTTTAAGAAAAAATACAACATAGATATCTTTACGGGCTTTGAAGTGCTAAAGATAAATCCTGAATCTCAGGAACTAACTGTTAGAAATCTTCACACAAACGAAGAATTTCAGGATAAATATGATAAGTTGGTAATTGCAACGGGAGCTTCACCATTTGTTCCCCCTGTTAAGGGCATTGAAAATAAAAATGTTTTCTTCTTAAGAAATGTACAAAGCGCCAGGAAAATAAGGAAATTTATTGATGAAAATAAACCTGGTCATGCAGTGATTGCAGGTACTGGTTTTATTGGATTTGAAATGTTGGAAAATCTATTGGCTACAGGTATTGATGTTACGATAGTTGAAAAGATGAGCAAAATAACACCTAATCTAGATGAAGATATGGCTGCTTTTTTGGAAAGTACTCTTCTAAAGAAAAACATTAAAATATTTAAGAATACAGGTATTTCAGAAATATATGATAATAGAGTTGTATTAGAGAATTACAAAGAGCTTGCCAGTGATATGGTCATAATGGCCACAGGTGTAAAGCCTAATATTACAATTGCAAAGGAAGCAGGGATAGAAATCGGTTCTACCGGAGCCATAAAAGTCAATACAAAGATGCAAACCAACATTGACAATATTTATGCCTGCGGCGACTGCATTGAGACATTTTCTGTTATAACTCACAAACCAGTATACAGGCCGTTGGGATCTACAGCCAATAAAACCGGGAGAATAGCTGGTGATGTTCTTTCTGGTGGTTCATTGGAGTACCGGGGCAATTTAAGCACCGGCATCTTTAAATTATTTGATTTAACAATAGCAACAACAGGATTATCTGAAAGTGATGCAATAGCTGAAGGCTATGATATTGTTATTTGCCATAATATCAAGCCTGATAAACCAGATTATTTTCATGGAAAAGAAATGGTTATTAAGGCAATTGCAGATAAGAAGACTCAAAAGATACTGGGCGTGCAAATTATTGGGTATGACGGTGTAGATAAGAGAATAGATGTTTTTGTGACATTAATAACCTATGGAGCAAAGGTAGATGAACTATTCCACCTGGATCTTGCATATGCGCCACCGTTTTCAACCACAAAAGACCCAATTCATTATACCGGAATGATATTGGACAATGCTTTAAATAAAAGCAGGCCGGTAATTACCGCAAATGAAGTTCGCGAAATAACGAGAAATGGTGAAAAAGTACAAATAATTGATGCTAGAGTCAGTAAGCAATATAACGAGGCACATGTGGATACAGCATTAAATATGCCACAGGATTCGATGAGGAAGGATTTAGAAAGCTTGGATAAAGACTCTGTAACAATAACCTATTGTAATAAGGGCGTAACCGGAAATGCTGCACAAAATATATTGATTAACCATGGATTTAGCAAGGTATACAACCTTTCAGGTGGACACAAGTTTTATAAGGCTACAGAAGAAAAATAAGTAAAGATTTAAGTTATAAGGGGGAGTATTATTTGAAATCATCAAGATTATCATTGTTGGACAGATTTTTAACCTTATGGATATTCCTTGCGATGGGATTGGGAATTTTGTTAGGATGGGCAGTTCCTGGTTTATCGGAAATATTATCAAAGATGTCAATTGGGACAACTTCGCTACCAATTGCAATTGGACTAATTGTTATGATGTATCCACCGCTTGCAAAGGTTAACTACAAAGAACTTGGCAAGGTTTTTAAGAATCCGAAAGTGCTGATATTATCATTAGTACAAAACTGGGTTATAGGACCTATTCTTATGTTTATACTTGCAGTTGTGTTTTTGAAATCAGATTCTGCCTTAATGACGGGGTTAATTCTGATAGGTCTGGCAAGATGTATAGCTATGGTTATTGTATGGAACAGCCTTGCTGATGGTGACAATGAATACGCTGCAGCTTTGGTAGCATTTAACTCTATATTTCAGGTGGTATTCTATTCAATATTTGCATATTTATTTGTAACAGTATTACCGCCTGTGTTTGGACTTACCGGGTATGAAGTTCATATTTCAATGGCAGAAGTTGCATTATCTGTAGCTATATATCTTGGAATTCCATTTATTCTTGGTATGCTTACAAGATTAATATTGGAGCCAATTAAGGGTACTGAATGGTATACCAAAAAGTTTGTTCCTAAAATCAGTCCTTTGGCACTGGTTTCATTGCTATTTACCATAATAGTTATGTTCTTGTACAAAGGCCAATATATTGTACAACTACCGCTTGAAGTTGTTAGGGTAGCAATACCGCTGTTGATTTACTTTATAATCATGTTCTCGGCATCATTCTTTATAAGCTATAAATCAGGAATTGACTATAACAAAACAACAACTTTGTCTTTTACAGCTGCGAGTAATAACTTCGAACTAGCTATAGCAGTAGCAGTTGCTGTGTTTGGAATTGAGTCTAAGGAAGCTTTTACAGCAGTTATAGGTCCTTTGGTAGAAGTACCAGTAATGATTGGATTGGTTAATGTAGCTCTGTTTTGGAGGAAGAAGTATTTCTTAAAAGTAAAGAATTAGATTTTGGATATAAAATTACTGAATTAAATTAATAATCTACAAAAAGTTATTATAAACTTAAATCGGCCTCCTTATGGGAGGCTTTTTCATTTTCACAAATTAATAAAAAATGTTTTTTTAATTTATGGTGTAATTTAATAACACAGAATTTAATAACACAGAATAGAAATAACTTTCTTGGTTTATCAGTAATTGCTATAGATTAGGAAAGTCTATAAAATCAGAATTGAATTACCAAATCAAAATCAAAAATCCCGAACAAATATTCGCCAATTGTATTAACACAATTACATAAATATAGTATAATATTTTAGTAAGATATGTAATAACCACTAAATATAGGAGGTATAATGAATAATCGCATTGAAGAAATTCTCGACTTTTGGGAAAATAAGTTGCCAGAATACTACGATTCAGATGATATTAGGTTGACGCAGGTACAGATGTCGCTAGATATAGCTGATTTTCTACTTAATGAGAGTAGGCCAAATATTTTTATTCTGGAAGCTCCCGTAGGTACAGGCAAATCTTTGGGAGCGTTGATTCCGGCAATGCTTGAAAAAAAGCATAGAATTCTCTCATCTCAAGTTATATACGCAACAGCAACTATAAACCTTCAAGGTCAGTTGACTCGTGAAGAAGTCCCTCTTTTAAAAAAATATGGGTTAGTAAACAAGTACATTTTAGCGAAAGGAAAAGGAAATTATTATTGTCATGAACGTGCCATGGGATCATTACATCGGTATAAAAATTTGAAAACAAGTCTGATTTCATTTTTTGAACAGGCAGAAACGGGTCACAGAGATGAGTATGAAAATATTTATACCCCTTTAGAAAATAAAACGTGGGAAAACTTAAACCTTGAAGCAAGTAACTACGAATGCCGTAATTGTACATATAGCCTAAATTGCCCAACTCAGAGGCACCGTTCCCGTTTTATGTCTTTGGCCAACGATCTCATTATCACTAATCATGATCAGTTAATACGTTCATTCCTTAATTTTCAAGACATGGAGTCTGCTAGTAAACCTATCCTGCCAACAAATCCCGGTATTATAATTATAGATGAAGCACATGATTTTTTAGAGAATTTTTTAGGACAAACTGAAGTATGTCTTAAACTTAATACTTTGAGTAAAATTAAGCATTTAATTCCTAAATTTCTGAAAAACAAATGTTCTAGACTCATGGATAATATTTGGAATTTGTTCAACGAAGAGAAATCATCAGTTGAATCAGCTCAGGGACGGTATAAGCTTTCAGAAAAAGCTCGAAGCATGCTCATATCTATGAAAAGCTATATTGATGAGGCTATGTTAAAAGAGGAATCAAAAAATATAGGAAGAAATCTATCGCTCTACAAAAATGAAGACAGTAAGATACAAGAACTAGAAGAAATTTCAGCAGCGATTAGAAAGATTACATCTGAATCTTATGTTTCTTGGACCTGCTATGAAGACAATACCTTTCATGCAGTGAGCAAAGGCTTTACAAGTTCCTTTAGAAATTTCTTACTTGAATTGGCTAAATACAACAAAGTTGTAATAATGTCTGGAACTCTAACTACAAATGGGGATTTCACACCTATGTTAGATTTATGGCATTTAACTCAAAAGGATGTCCGAAAACTTGCTCTACCAACTTCGTTTTCATATAGAGATCAAGCTAAAATATATGTGCCTGATGGTTTGGTATCACCTAAAGAGAGCGCTACACCAGAGTATACTGAAAATCAAGTTAAAAAAATTATCTCTATTATAGAAATGTGTGGAGGAAGAAGCTTGATTTTAGCAACATCCAAGACACACATGAACAATGTCTTTTCTGGTATTTCACCTTACTTAGAAAAACAGGGGATTAATTCTTTTGTTCAAGATTCCAGTAGTGTTGAGGTTTTGTCAGATAAATTTAAGAAAGATGAAACCAGCGTACTTATAGGTTCTGGGAGCTTTTTTTCTGGAATATCAGTAAAAGGGGAATCACTTCTTTGTGTTATTATAACACGTCTGCCATTTCCTGTTCCAGAAGATCCATATATAGATTTGCTAGGGGAGGGACTTGAAGGTTCAAAGTTTATGAGTGTATCCTTTCCTCATATGATGGTAAAACTCAACCAGGCTGTTGGAAGGTTAATTCGTGATATAAGTGATTATGGAATTGTCTCTATATTGGATGAACGCCTTTATACTAATAAGGAATATGGCGCAATAATATATGATTCATTTGAGAAATTGGGATATACTATAACTCGTAATCATGACGAAGTTTCATCTTTCATAAAAAGCGGAACAGAGAATGTTAAGGATATAAGCTATGAGAAATATATCCGTGATAAACTTATCATTCCTAAAGCTCTTACAAAGAAAATACTGGTAAGAAAAACTACGAATTATGATATTTTGGGATATAATGTCGGGATAAATAAAAAATTTGAAAAAGAGTTGTCAAACCTTCGCACACAAAAAGTCAAACAATTAATAGAATCAAATATTACAGTCGAACAGTATCAATTTGCAGAAAACATACTAACATCAAAGAAAAAGACAAAAAAGGATATCAAAAACATTCTGACATCAAAAAGTTTATTCGAGTTTTTGTTCGACTTATTCTATAAGGATAATGAGGATACAGGGGTGGTAACGGACCATTTTCCATATATTAGTGATGAGCAACGTAAGGAGTTTGTTACATATAAAGGGATCAGTTCGAGAACATATAAACTTAAGCCCGAAGAACTTGATGAACTGAATAGAAGATTGGCTAAGCAAAACCGTTCATATATATGATATTAAATAACCTTTTTAATTTAATAATTATTACACCAAGTTATTACACCAACACTCGGTGTAATAACTTGGTGTAATAATTAAATTGACATCATATAATTTTTCGATATAGAATAACAATAGATAAATGAGAAGGGATAAAACATATTAAATGATTTATGGATATTTACGAGCCATTGAGAATTGTTCTCCTGAGAGAGACATCAATATGCAAAAGCAGTTAGAAACTATGACAAATCAAGGGATTGAAATTATTTTTCAGGATTTAGTAACAAGAAAAACTACAGGTAATGAGCAATTTAATCATTTACTTGATATGTTAGAAGAAAATGATATTGTAGTGATTGTCAAATTGTCCAGACTCGCAGTTAGCCTAAGCGAATTATCTGATATATGTGGCATTTTCTCTAACAAAAGAGCAATATTAAAAGTCTTAGGATTAGGCGAAATATCAAGAAATGGTCATATTTCGAATGAAAAATGGATAAATGCATTGAAAGAATTTGAAGAAGATATAAGATATGAAAAAATTTGTAGGGGCCACTTGATTTCCAGGAAAAATCATCAATCAAATAGTGCAATTCCTTGTGGAAGACCTCCAAAATACTCTAAAAAACAATTAAGCGAAGCATTAAAATTGCGAGATCGTTATTCATTTCAAGAAATAGCTAATATTACGGGCATATGTAAAAGTACATTATTGAATGCAAGTAAAAAGATGCAAATATGATCTAAAAGAAATGTGTTTTATATTAAAAATAATTAATATTGAGTATATTTATGCATTTTCTATAACTTTCTGTTTTCTTAAAGTTATAGAAAATAGGATATAATGCTTAAACGCTACGTTTGTTAATTTTCTACAATAATTTTGATTATGATAATTCCCTTATCATTCTATCTCCTTTTTGGCTAAATCCATATTTAGCCGATAAGTGTGTAATAATTAATATTACTACTTCCTACCATATCATTATTTAATTATATAACATTATTTATTATATATCTATATGTTTTATATCTGAAATCTATAAATTACTGAAAAATTATTCTAGGGAAGATATATTCTCTCTTTTGATTCACATTTCTGCTGTAAAGCAATATCAATTTAACAATGTAAAAAACGACGCTCTAAAATCGTTTTAAAGGTAATATTTGAAGTTAAGTAATAATAAAAGCCTTTTAAATATATTACTCTGTTAGAGAGCATAAACTAGCTCACACCGTGATATTATTAATATTTAATAACATAATAAGCATAGTAAGTAACTATTTTATTCTAGGAAGATAGTATTTTTATGTCATTAGTATTTTGGGAAACGTACTATTTTTATGTCACAACTTCCATTAACATATTAGTTTTATGTCAATACTATAATAGAGATATATCAAAAATAATGGATGGGAACTAGTTTTATGTCAAAAAAGGTATTACTTTTATTTCATCGGACAATAACTTTTTTTAATAAGATACCAGATACTTATCTTATTACCTCCAATTACACGAAATTAAAATTTCGTGTAATTGGAGGTAAGTGAAAACCTACGATAATTGCTCGTTGTCCTAAACGGTACTTGGGTTGACACACCTCTGAGAAATATTAAGTTTTAAAGCATTATAAATATTAGGTAAAGTATAAAGCTTATATTTTAAGATACGCCAATGTATTTTTTGTTTGGTAACTAAAACATTAGCATTACTGATGCGCTTTTCCCGAGATTTTAGAACCATTAAGCCAGATGATCGTTTAATCTTTATTCAATAAACAATTTATTCCATGATTGTTTGCCTTATGTGTCCACTATGAGCTTTGTGGCAACATTATTATTCATACATCCTGGTAGGCAAATAATTCCCATATGGATACAGACAACCGCAATAAATTTTCCAATGGAGTTTTCTGGTGGAGTTTTCTGGAAAATTTATTGCGGTTGTCTCATTTGTAAGACTTTTATTCAGGACTATCTTTATAAAACAGCTTGCAGATTTAATATCAGTTAATAGTTTAAGTTCATTTCAATATTTAACTCCTTGTAGTACGTGCTTTTTCCCACCACACCCTGGGTATTTATTAAGTGTAAACCCAGCTTCTATTAAGGCATTCTTCACAGCACCTGCCACCGTAAAAGTGGCACATGTCCCCCCAGGTTTTGTCTTTTCACCAATTGCCCTAAGCAATTCGGGTCGCCATATTGAAGGGTTCTTTTTGGGACTGTGCCCATCAAGAAACCAAACATCACAGGATTTTTCCAAAGCTTTCACCATTTCAAGGGCTTCCCCTATCCAAAGATTTAACTCAAGCGTTCCAAATGATTGTTGTATTTCCACTGAATGCCAGCCAGGAACGTTGATATCAATACTTCGATATGCTTCTACAAGTGTATCGATTTCCCCACTGACTCGTTCTCTAAATCCACCTAGAATATCGAGCATTCTCTTAGGACTCAAAGGATAAAGTTCTACTGAATAATATTTTATAGAAATATTATTCAAACCAGTTTTCCCCAAGAACTCCATAAGTGCAACCACCACTCGACCGGCACCGAAGCCTGTTTCACCAATTATAAAATGGGAATTTGATTCTATCCCCTTAGTAATGCGCTCAATTAGATTATTATTCCTAAAATAGATCTGTTGAGCCTCGTCCAACGCATTAACTACATCAAAATAACGATCATCAAATTGTTCATTAACAAGATATGATGGTATTAACATCTATCATTCTTTCCTCTCTAGTGTAAAGTTCATACAATTATTAAGAGTGCTCACTACAACTTTTATTGAACATCTCTTATTTATTTATATTAAGAAAAATGCCTGTAAAAAAAGGTATTAGCCAAATTGTCCACACAGTAAAGCTTACTATATAAAGTTTAAACTTAGATTGTGAATTTGTTTTAAGTATAGATATTGTTGCCCAAATAGTATTAATAGCCATTAGAATAAAGCCTAAAATTCCAGTCAAGCCATGAATGTCGAGTTTTAATTTTCCAGCAATTATAAACATTATTACTGTCCCTATAGCATCAAAAACAAGGCCAACCCAAAACAATACCAAGTGCTTTGGCTTTAATTTTTTAGTGTATACTTGATCCCAAACACTAACAGTATAACATACTAATGCAATCAGTATGCAAGAAACACCAAACATCACTTTCATTTACAAATTCCTCACCTTTCAAATAACCTAGCTCAAAGTATATTTTCATATGAATAGACTGTTTGTTGCATAATAAGTTTTTTTACTTACCCACGCTGGTAATTATATACCTAATTTATATTTAGTACAAATGCTTTAAAATTATAGGTATATATTAAGTTATAAAAATGGTCTTTTATATTTTTCGGTATTTTTTTAATGCAAAAACATTGAGTATGATAAAAATAACTGCAAATATAATTAGTGCAAATATATCTCCATTAACCTGACTTAAATCAAATCCTTTATACATTACACCTTTCAAAGCATCAGCTGCATAATATATTGGCATTATTTTTGCAAGATATTGTAGCCATGTAGCCATATTCTCTGTAGGAAAAATCCCCGCAAAGAATATCTGTGGAATAACAATAATAGGTATAAACTGCATCATTTGGAATTCTGAGGAAGCAAACGTTGATAACAAAGTTCCTAGCGATAAAGCCACTAATGCTACTACTAAGTTAATGATTATTACATTCCAGATTGAACCCACAAGAATAACGCTTAATATATTTATTGAAAAAAGCACGACAATAATAGTCTGAATTAAAGCAAATGCTCCATATCCTATTAGGTACCCAAGTACTATTTCAGCTCTTTGAATAGGCGTTGATAACAATTTTTCAAGTGTTCCCGTAGTTCTTTCCCTAAGCAGACCGATTCCGGATATAAGGAAAACAAAAAAGAAAACAAAAAATCCTATTAAAACCGGATTTAGTATATCAAAATAATTTGTATCCTTATTACCATAAATATAGGTAACGTTAATACTATCATTAGTATTGCCTTTTTGAACATTATTTTGTGATGTATTTCTATTTTTAATTTGATACATTTGTGTTTGTAAAGCAACAAATTGTCTTTGAATGTTCTGTGAGATTACTACCTGATTTACTTTCGACTCTAACTCTCTAGCTACTGTAGGTTGACTATTTTCCATGGTTAGCTGTAGTTTATCATTCTTCATCTCCAGTAACCCATCAAGTTTGTCTTGAACAATTATATCCTTCGAAGTACCATCATATTTAATAATATCTATGTTTACCTTTTCCAGCTCCGAGGTAAGGTATTTATCAATATTAATTACCCCTAACTTAGGATTTGCCGTGTTCCCATTAAATAAAAACTGCATTAGGGTTAGTATTAATAGTGGTGCAACAAATAATAACCCCAATGTCCTTTTATCTCTTAGCATCTGCAGAAAAATTCTTTTAACTAAAGCAATTATTCTCACTATATGATACCTCCTGCCTTTAAGAACACATCTTCTAAACTAGTTACGTTGTAATTATTCTTCAATTCTTTAGGAGAACCGCTTGTTAAGATTTTTCCATCTCTAATCATTGCAAGACAGTCGCATCTTTCAGCTTCATCCATAACATGAGTTGTAACTATGATAGTTTTCTTTTCTTCCTTTTTTAGGCGTATCAATTCATTCCAAATTGATAATCTTAATTCAGGGTCTATCCCTACTGTAGGTTCATCCAAAATAAGCACCTTAGGGTTTTGAATAAAGGCTATTGCTAGTGATAACCTCCGTTTCATTCCCCCGGAATAAGCGGACACTTTTTTATTTAGTTCATCCCTTAGATTAACTAAATCTGCTACATAAAGCATTCGTTCCTTCCGTTTTGTTTTGTTAATCTTGAAAATAGATGCAAAGAATTGGAGATTTTCTTGAGCTGTCAGCTCCGGATATAAAGCATCTGACTGAGCCATATAACCTATGTTTTGTAATACTTTTAAGTTAGGCATATTGGTATCCAATACTTGAACGGTACCAACATCAACCTTTTCCATACCCACAATGATTTTGACCAAGGTGGTTTTTCCAGCTCCGGATGGACCAATTAAACCATATATCTGTCCTTCTTCTATGGTTAAGTCTACGTCATTCAACACTTCTTTTTTGCCATAACTTTTACTGACATGCTCTAGTTTAATATTTATAGCCATAAAAAATCTCCTGTTTTAAAAAACACATATTAATCTTTGCAATCGATTTTATTTACTTTCTCACTGGTCTGATATACTTAAAAAACCGTTCCGGATTATGATAAAAGTAAATTATTCTACCGGGGGAAGTATCAAAGCAGTAACCGGTACCTGCATAATCAAAAGTTGCCATTGCCTTTTCAATCTTCTCCTCCACACTGCGATTTTCCTGCTCATAATCAAACGGCCCATGTTCAAAAACAATATACTCAGCTTCAGGAACATCAATCAAAAGCATTTGCGGTGGTACTTCCCCATTATAATCAAAAGGAAGTCGTACACCATAACATTCTGTACGTGGAATGCCCCAATCGCAGAGCCTGCCGTCCGGATCATTTATATACGCCATAACCTGGCCGCTGCCACTATTTGATTCGCTCCCACCATCGTCATCCAATTTGCCCTTAATACTATCGAGTAAACCGCAAATTGTTTCGCAGTCCTGTCCCGGAATAAGACTTTGCTTTTGCCAAAAATCCCAATATCCATTACTCTCATAGTTTTTAATATGCAAAAATTTGTGCGCAGGAATGGTTACAAAATAAATTTTAACATCATCTGTAGATTTAATCATACCAATCTCTCCTAATCCTAAAAAGTAGCGGTCGAAAGGGTTTATCTTTGTACGAAGAACAACAGGCTTAGGTTTTTTTCGGTATTCACTTGGAGTTACACCATATGTTCCCTTAAAAGCTTTAGTAAAAGCTTCATGTGATGAAAAACCATATTCAAAGGCAATATCTAAGAGGCTTTTTTCACTATCCGGAACCTCTTTTAGTGCAAAAGCTAATCTTCTATGCCGCAGATAATCCCTAAACTGCATACCCGATATTTCTTTGAATTTCCTCGTAGTATAAAATTCGGAATAACCCAGCCTACGAGACAGAAAGCGTAATGTCAAGGCTTCATCATTATAATTTTTAATACAGTTGTCAATTTCATCAACGATTATTTGAATTTGCTTCTGCCACTCGTACATTCGTCCACTCACCTCGTTTCAACCGCCCTACATTTATTTATTATAAAGAAACAGAGAGATTACTGCTTGATTTTAGTTGCTATTATTTTATTTTTCTCTTTTAGTCCTGCATCTTTGTGTCTGCCTACATATAATATATTTTAATACATCTTAATTATTTCTGCGCAGGAAATTTATTAATAATCCCAAGCAAATATTGCTTGCTTAATGAAAAATCCAGTGCTGTTATTTGACCGTCTCCATCAACATCGGCAGCCAGTTTACCATTTGAATAAGGAAATTCGGTAATCTGGCCCAGTAAATACCGTTTAGCTAATGAATAATCCAATGCATCAATCACACCATTTCCATCAACATCACCATACATTATAGCCGGATTGGTGGAACTTGTTTGAACTTTTAATACCACCGCACCATGGGAAGGTACATTGGCCGTATACCCTGTATTGAACGTGCCGCAATCCTTATGCGCCCAGAGATCACGAACAGTGGCAGGACCATCGGCAAGCTTTATATCGCTCCAATTAACTGTGATATCTGCCGAAGTGCCTCCTCGATTCAAGAGTGTAACTGCCTTGGTAGTACCATCTGTCCCAAGAGGTTTACACCACACTTCAAGTTCTCCCGAAGAACTTACCTTAGTTCCCTGAACTCCTGCAGTATCTTGGTCTATAGCAATGACTTCTTTGTTGGTAAGAATGTCTTTGGTAGCAGTAGTCATATTTCTAAGATCATTTCCGGCAATAAGTGGAGCTGCCATCATACACCACATACTGAAATGCGCTTTATATTCCGTATCTGTCATTTTACCATTACCAACTTCCAACATATCCGGATCATTCCAATGGCCCGGACCTGCGTAAGCGGCTGACTTTGAATTTACATCTATATTCTTTGTAATGCTTCCCCAGTCGTCACTAATATCCCCTGTTGTTCTCCAGGAATTACCGCAATCTACCATCCATGGACCTACAAAATACCAGCAACAAATGCTATAAAAAATAGGTCTTCCTGTTTTCAAAAGAGCATTCTGCATTTTTTCGTAGCCTGCCTGCAGATTACTGTCTGAAGCACAGTTATCATATTTCAAATAATCTACACCCCAGGAAGCAAAAGTTTCTGCATCTTGTTCCTCATACCCCTGACTTCCACTCTGAGGAATATTGCAACAAGTGGTCACTCCCCTATCACCATAAATTCCAAATTTCAATCCCTTTGAATGAATATAATCTCCTAAAGCTTTCATACCGTTAGGAAAACGTTTTGGATCAGGAATAAGTTTTCCATTAGCGTCACGGGCTGGGTTTGCCATCCAATTGTCATCGAGATTGATATACTCATAGCCTGCATCCTTCATTCCTGTTGTAACCATTGCATCTGCAATTTGTTTGATTTTATCTTCATTGATGTCACCGCCAAAGATGTTCCAGCTGTTCCAGCCCATGGGTGGAGTCATTCCCAGATTGTTGTTCAGTGCCAGCACTCGATTGCCATTTTGGACAGATGACGGGAATGGTGAGATAAATACCATTGTCAAAATTACCAAGGCCATAAGGCGTTTGATTTTTTTCATTAAAATATCCTCCTAAAATAATACTTATGAGATAAAAAATGAGACAAAAACAAGTAGAACGTTGGTCAAATATGTACGATTCTTATAATGAGACTTCATCTATATAAATAATATTTTAACATATTTTATTTAAAATGGTAAAATGAGAGGTAAAAATTAATATCTATGTCTGGATAACGTATAATAGTTTTCGAAAATTAGAATAAAAAAGGACATATTTACAGTCAGACTGCAAATATGTCCGAAAAAATTATACGTAACCGCAACTATTTTTACCTTTTTTTAATACTTATTTTACTTACCATAAGAAAAGAAAGCAAAACAACTATGACAGCACTAAATAAGGTATTTAAACTACTATATCTATGCTGCTCTATTGAATAACAGTTGAACAGGTCAATTATGGCTAAAAATGCTCCGGCAATTGTTATCGGGATTCCCGAAAAAACATTATTAAATGTTGTCACATTGTAACGTGCCAGCCTGTAAGCTCCTGCAATAGGATAGATAACTGCCAAAAGGCAGCCTATAACGGGAAGACTAAAAAAGCTTACTTTCCAAGTGATTATTATAGGAGCGACTCCAAAAGAAATTAAGTCTGACAGAGAATCCAATTCCTTGCCCAACTCGCTTGTACAGTCCAACATTCTGGCAGCCTTACCATCGAATCTGTCTGTTAAGGCTGCTACCATAACCAAAAGGGATGCTTGTACAAACTCTTTTTTTATTACAAACAACAAGGCAATTACGCCAAGTGATAAATTTATAAGTGTTAAAAAGTTAGGCAAAGAATGCTTAATTCTATCTCTCAAATGACCACCCTCTACTCTTTTTTAGATTAACAAGTTCTCATTAATTCCATTTTAATATTGTTTCTTAAAATAGTCCCCACGTATTATTTCATCTGACACTTCAAGCCCCTCAACAGCGTGTGTCTTATCCTTTTCATCTACTTTTCCTACTACTGTTGAATCTCTCAGTACTGCAAAGTCTTTGTTTGTTTTCAAAAGATTCCTGCCCATTGAGGTATTAATATAACTATTTTCATCTATCCCCATTAAGTATGCCAAAGTAGGCATAGTGTCTATCTGTCCACCGTTAATATTTATTTCTTTTCCTTTCAGGTTTTTATTGTAAATAATTAACGGAATACGTTTGCCGTTGTCTTTCCACCAATCCTCCTGCCCGGACAGCATACCAATGTCTTTTGGAAAATACTTATGAATTCCCTCGTGGTCGCCATATATGGCCACTACAGTATTATCAAGTACACCGTCCTTTTGTAGCTTGTCAAGAAGACGTCCCAACTGCTTGTCGGTATAGTGCACACATTGTAGATATCCTCCCAGTTTGGATTTGTCAAGCTCTTCCGAAAGCTTCAGCTCTCTATATTTGTCAGTAAGTTCAAAAGGTGTATGACTAGATAGTGTAACCAAAAATGTGTAAAATGGTTGTTTTTCCTTCGATATTATAGGTTCAATCTGGTCAAAGTAAGTTCCATCACTAATCCCCATATTAATTCTCTCTGTAATTTTATAATAGGATGAATCATAGCACTTATTAAATCCCATCGATTTCAGTGCCGGCATCCAGTTCCAGAAAGCACCGTTATCAGGATGAATAGCCGCAGTGTAGTACCCCTTTTTCTCAAGCATTTTTGGAAATGAATTGTAATGAGTAAAAGGATGGCTGAAAAATGTGGTTCCCAACTGAATGGGGTATACCGATGCATTGGTCATTAAATCAGCATCTGAGCTGTTACCCCCTCCTACCTGTTCATGTACATTTGTAAAAAACATGCTGCTTTTTAATAGCTTATCCAACTCCGGAGTAATTTCCTGGCCGTTGATTTTTTGATTAAGAACAAATTTTTCAAGAGATTCTACTTGGATGACAAGCAGGTTTTTTCCTTTATACATGCCCTTATACTCATTATCAGGAAGGTTTTCCTTTTTATCTTTATACCATTGTTCAATTTTATTTTTCTCAGCGGTATCTAGCTTAATATTTCTATTTTCCGAAAAATACAATACTGAGCTATAGACTTCGTAACCTAATGGCGAAATATTGTCTATTGTATTTGTAGCATCAAATCTGTAAAATATCCAATTCATGGGTATATGCTTCGATGATATGCTATTTACTGCCGGAGCTAAATAGAAAATACTACTCAGTGAAAAAATCAGCAGAGCCAGCGAAAAAATTACATTCCTAGGGATATTTCTGTAATAATTTCGTTTAGTTACGCCAATAGCTATGAGTACCGGGATATCTATAATAAATATTAAATCCTTCCAGTTCACCAATGCAAAAAAACCACTCAGTGAATCGGACATGTTTCCTCCTGCCTGTAGCGTATGAAGTGTAGGAAGAGTATTGAATCCGCGTGCGTACCACAGGTCAATCAAAAATAATGCCGAAAACAGAAAATTGATAAGTATGGATACATAAAAACGCGTTCGGTTTTTAAACAGGAAAAGCAGCCATGTCACCAGCAGTGTAAAACCCAAATAGTACACTGCGCGGAAATGGTAAGTAGTGAGAAGCATTTTAACAGCACTTTTTAATGATGAACTGTAATGGTCCTTATTAATTAAGAATCCGACAAGGATTATGTTCTTGCCTAATAATGCAAGTATTGCATAAAATGGGATAAAATCTTTAGGTAATAGATTTCTAAAAAGAAGTCCTGTTAGTTTTTTGCTTGATCTTTCCATATTAATTGCCCCATTAGTAGTTTATTTTTGAATTTAATTACAAAGCTCATTTTAATCCTTATTTGAACAGTTGTAAATAAAAATTATTAAAACTCCAATGGCTTGTGCTACAAGGCTTTCAGGCTTTTTATGCCTCTAAATTAATAAAGTTTACAAATACGTAACCTTTTGAATAAATTATTGTAATTAAATGTAATACTTTCATTTTCAAACATATAACAACCCTAAAATTCTCTATCCAATTGTCTTTAAAACACTTATATTATCTATTTAGGCACTTCTGTAAACACACCTTGCCATTTGTGGCTATTATTCCTTTGCATTTATAGTCCCACTCTGAAAAATCATAGTTGTAAATATTACCCCCTGCATTTTTAAGTATTAATGCAGCTGCTGAATGTCCCTCCATTGAACTTCCAAAATCTATAAAGAAATCTGTCCGTCCTCGTGCAACATTGCATATATTTAATGCCGGTGACAATAGTGGCATTCCCTTTTTTGCATTTTCAAATATATAACTCCACTCTTGGTAATACCTATTGATATTTTTATAATTTGCACTAAACCCAAACACAGCTAGGCACTCAGCAACATCTCTATTTTTAGAAACATATATTACTCGTCCATTTAAATATGATTTTTCTTCATCTTTTATAGAATGAAACAACTCCCTAGTTATAGGATTATAGACATAAGCTTCAACAATATCATCTCCTATTTTAAGACATATTGATATGCAAAAGTAAGGAACTCCAAATACATAATTTGCAGTTCCATCAATCGGATCAATAATCCAACATCTATCCGAATTTCCTTCTATTCTTCCGGTTTCTTCAGAGTATATTGAATCGTTAGGATAGTTTTCTTTAACTCCATCTATAATTAACTTCTCAATTAAATAATCACTACTTGTTACCAAATCATACTTTTCTTTAGTCAAACATGTTTCAAATCCAAAATATTGCTCTCTTAATACTTCCCCAGCATTTAAAAGAGTACTCTTTATATCTTCCACAAAACACCCCCGGCAAGATTATTTCAATATTGCTGACATGGTCACAATAGATTTGCTAGCTGGCTTGTTATTTATCTGCTAAAGTGTATAAATTGCATACATTTCATCGTTATATCAGTTTGTTTAGTTTTAAATTGATGAAATAATATAACTTCCCATAGTTGCGGAAGGTCTAGAATGTTGAAAAAAGGCTTTTTACTAAACAATAATTTAAGACATGCAATTTAAACTTCTTGTGTATCTTCTATAATGATAGTACTCTCTTCATCCGATATATTGTGATTTGGATTGCTTAGCAGTGTATCTTGCAATGAAGCTTTTAATTTGTCACAACATGGCTTAAATGTAACAAAAGTGATACCTCCACCAATAGAATTAAAATCATCCTTTTACTACCCACTAATTATCAAAATTATATTATTACAATTATAATAAATTACTCAATAAGGCATATTCATCCTTAGATAGCTTGTCAAGACGATGCTTAACATCTTCAATTGAATGGAAGTCACGGATTAACATCATCCTAACCATCATGTTTCTGATTGTTAACGCTTCTAACTCAATAAGTTGATAATTATTACATAACTCATCAATATTTTTAAGGTATTTCTGGCCTGCTAAATATCTTAATCGCCCTAACATACAACTTTTGTGTTCCAACAGGCAATGAAACGGTCGTAAATCAGGAAAAACATATTTGTTCTTCATAGCCTCACAAAATAGTATCAATTGCTCATATACATTTATGCCAAATACATAATTTTCTGTTTTAAGAAGCTGGTGTAAATATTTTATACGGTTAGTCCTACCGTCAAAATCATAAATTTCCAATTTATCCGAACAGTCCCTTGAATATAAATAGTCTTCCAATTTTTCAAAAACTCTTTCTATATTAAAGCTATAATTGACATCATCTATTTTTTTAAAAAGGACAATTTTATCATTTCGATTAGGTTCAGAACTTGAAAATGCATTATAGAAGCATTCAAAGTCTACTTTAGTTTCAGCATACTTCATCTTCGAGTTATAGCCGGCAACATTAAACACCTTTTCAGAATCATCATATCCGTAAACCATTATATCATGCATACGATGATATTTTTTATAAGCGGATCTGTCAGGAATAAAGAATTCATCAACAAATGTATAAATGTAGTATCCATTATCAATATTCTTAATGACAAACTGACATACATCATTCATATCCTCATTCAGCATAGTTTTATCAATGTCTTTAATATAATCAAGCCAGGGTATGCCTCCAAAAACATCTCCCGCGATAAAGTCAAAGTCCATTTCTTTTTCCCGTATAAATTCGGAGGTACATTTTAATTGTATAAAATTACTATAAAACCATGGCAATGTTTCACTATAATTTGAAGTTACCGACAGAGGAAACGCTCTAAAATGGTAAACCTTTACAGGGGGTTCCCTTGTTGGCAGCACTTTAGATTTCAAAAAATCACTCCTCTCAATCCTGTATTTAGGGAGGCTCATTTATTTTGATTTTGATACTATATATGTAATAAAGCTTTGAATATCTGGGAATGTTTCCATATTCAAAGCAGCGTCGTCGAATTTCAGGCAAAATTCATTTTCTATTAAAATAACTATCTTGATATAGAGGAGTGAATCGATCCCAAAGTCACTGAACCGGTTCTTCAAATTTATCCTATCCTCCTGAATCTGTATATCAATAGATGCCCTGATAATAGTTTTCACCCTGGCTTCAATTATATGTTCTTCGGAATCCCCGGTTATCTTCTGCTCCTCATTGATACCGGAAGTGTCATTATTTTGTATCTCAGGCAAGCGACCCCTGTCCATCTTTCCATTAGGCGTTAGAGGAAACTTTTCAAGCCTCATAAAGTATGGCGGTATCATATAATGTGGTAATGATTTTGATAAGTATTCCTTTAAGACCGTATCCTGCAATTCGATATCCGACATAAAGTATGCGCACAAAAATTTATTTCCTTCCTTACCTTCCTTTGCAATTACCACTGCTTCTTTTATAGAGTGGTGCTTTATCAGTTGATATTCTATTTCTTCAAGCTCAATCCTGTAGCCGTTCAGTTTTATCTGATTGTCGATCCTTCCCAAAAACTCAATATTACCGTCAGGAAGCCACTGTGCCAGGTCTCCGGTTCTGTACATTTTACTTCCTGGGTTGAATGGGTTTGTAACAAACTTTTCTTCCGTCAATTCCGGCCTATTCAGATATCCTCGGGCCAATCCGTCCCCTGCAATACATAGTTCGCCTTCCTCAGCTACATGCTGTAATCCGATGTTTTCATTAACAATATAAATCTGAGTATTGCAGATCGGCTTTCCAATATTTATGTTGCTGCAAAGCGTTATATCCTTCAATGTGGACCAAACGGTTGTCTCTGTCGGGCCATACAAATTGTATATCTTTGCATTTGACAAGCGCTTTAGACGCTCTAACAATGAAGTTGGCAAAGGCTCGCCACCAACCATTATTTCCTTTAAATATTTTAAACCTTGCATCTCTTCATCGTATCGTAGCAGCATCTGCATTCCGGAGGGTGTTGATTGAAGCATGTCGACATGATTTTGGATTATCAATTCATTAAGGAGCTTCGGATTTTTTTGTTGTGATTCATCCGCAATGACAACCGTTAATCCTCTGGATAATGGAAGCAGTGTTTCCATGACGAAAATATCGAAGGATATTGTCGTAAGCGCTAAGATTGTTTTTCCTTCAGAAAAATCGATTTTCTCCGATATTCCCCGGATAAAATTGCACACAGCTCCATGCTCTATCATGACACCTTTCGGTGTGCCAGTTGAGCCTGATGTATAGATCACATAGGCTAAATCCCTTGAACTATTTATTATTGCCGGATTTGAATCATCACCTGCATATAGCTCCCTCTCATCCAGATTTATAAAATCGCCTTCATAATGGATTCCTTCAATAAATTTTTTCTGAGAAAGCAGTATATGTGTGCTGCTGTCTTCCAGCATAAACTGAATTCTATCCGCCGGATATGCGGGATCTATCGGCAAATATGCTCCGCCGGCCTTTAGTACTCCGAGAATACCGATGAGCATTTCAAATGAGCGATTCACCATGATGCCGACAATCCTATCCGCCTGAACACCTTTTTCTCTTAATTTCCGTGCAAGCTGGTTTGCCCTTTCGTTCAGCTCCTTATAGGATAAGCTTTTTTCTCCTAATACAAGGGCAGTATGATTTGGAGTACTTAGTGCCTGCCTTTCAAAAAGCCCGTGTATCATACGGGGCGTGATTGGATTTTCGATTACTGGTATACTCCTATCCATCCTATGTAAATGCACCTCCTGTTTATACCCTGAAAAAAATACATGTAGTTTAGAAGCAGGGTATTCTAAACTACACATTAGATACTTTTTTAAATGATTAAAATCACCTGTTTATGTACCCGAAACCACCATATGGCTAATGTCATATGGCCGTTTGTCATTCCCATTGATTGATTGATTTTAAATTAGCATCCGCCTCCGCCTACATAACAGCATACGGAACAATTCTCGGCATCAATATTATCAAAAGCTGAATTCAGATCCATTTCTTCAACCAAATTCTTTAATTCGTTAACATCAAATTTCATCGTATCACCTCATTTCTCACTAAAATATATAATTGAAGCAACCCTGCATACTTCCAAACATAAAATTACTTAAACCTCATATCGTTCAGGTCAGAACCCCTGTGCTACATATCATTAGCTCAATTATCCGCCCGGTACATGGAAGCCTGCGCCTCAAACATGCGCCAGTAACTCCCTTTCTTATTGCATAGTTCACTGTGGTTTCCTTCCTCAACGATTCGCCCTTTTTCTATTAAAAATATCCGATCCGCCAAACTTGCAGCTCCAAGCCGGTGGGTGATAATAATTCCCGTTTTGCCATCACATAATCTCCGGAAGTTTTCATACATATCCGCTTCCTTGACTGGGTCCAGGGCAGAAGACGGTTCATCAAGAACAACAAACGAGCTGTCTCTGAAGTACCCTCTGGCAAGCGCCAATTGCTGCCATTGTCCGCCAGATAGTTCTATTCCTCCGTATTCCTTCCCTAAAACCGTATTGATGCCTTCAGGGAGGGAATTCACAAATGAAATTGCACCGGATTTTTTTTGCCGCATCTAAAATTAAATCCGTATTTTCCAACTTGGAGATATCACCTAATCCGATGTTCTCCCGTATACTTAAGTAATAATGAACAAAGTCTTGAAAAACTGCAGAAGCATTTTTATGAACACTTTGGTAAGCCAGATTTTTAATATCCGTTCCATCATACTTTATCTTGCCTTCATCCGGTGTGAGAAGTCCGAGCAGTATTTTCGCTAGAGTAGATTTACCCGCACCGTTTGGCCCTACAAGAGCAATCACTTCTCCCTGCTTGATACGAATATCCACCCCATCAATCACTTTTTCTTGAAAAAGGGGATAAGCATAGGAAACATTTTCACAAACAATATCTTCTTTTATTTCGGGAGAAATATTGATAGGCCGTTCCTCCTCCTTAATATCCAGATATTCAAAACCCTTTTCTACCACGCATAATAGTTCGTGCATTTCAGCTATGTCCGCGAAAAATCTCGTAATGTTATCTTTCATTTGTCCAAGCAATATTACAA
>JAEYNY010000013.1 GCA_023412275.1 Bacillota bacterium | reverse complement strand
ATTCTATATATTTCATCGAATTCCTGCTTTTTACATTTAAAATTTTTTAAAAAATTTTGTTTATTTATTTATGTTCCTATAATTTCGAATTTTTCGACATTAAGCTTCTCCATAATCCGAATATTTTTAAAATTAAACTCGTTTTTAAGTGTATTGATATTAACCCTTTTCTGCCCTATTATAGTTGAAATATACCTAGGGTTGCACTGTATAATTATTTCAGGTAATTGATTAAGTTTATTATTAATTATATATTGTTTAATTCTTTTAAGAGTAAGCCTTGATTCCACAAGCTGTCTAAAAGCAGGATGAAAAGGCCCCGCAACAACCTCACCGGATTCACTGATATTATCTGTGGGTTGCAGGCCTATTCTTATAACATTGATATTATTTTGTTCATATATATCCAGCAGTTCGGAGGAAATGTTCACCGCTTCTTCAATTGTAAGAGGCTGGTATCGTCCATCGTTATACATCTTCTGCAAATAAGTATTCTCAATTACAAGTGTAGGATAAATTCGTACAATATCTGGAGCCAGTTCCACCACCTTTTGAGCAGTTTCAATTGACTTTGATCCAGTGTCACCGGGAAGTCCTATCATTGTTTGAATACCAAGTGAAAAGCCTCTGTCCTTAATCATTTTTGCAGCATTTTTCACTTCTTCAATGCCATGTCCTCTGTTTGTGCATTTCAAAACATCGTAATCCAAGCTCTGAACGCCCAATTCTATAGTTTTTACACCGTATCTTTCAAGTAAATCCAAAATTGTTGAATTTATATAATCAGGTCTGGTTGAAAGCCTTATCTGATTTACTTTTCCACTCTTAATATAACTGTATCCAATCTGTAGATACCATTCCTGCTCCTTTAGTGATATCCCTGTAAAACTGCCACCGTAAAAACCGATCTCTACAAAAGCGTTACCGCTTGTTTCCAAGTGGCTTTCAATTGTATCGCGGATATCTTCTTCACTGGCTTCATTTGTTTGGCCGCTGATAATTTTCTGGTTGCAGAATATACAATCAAATGGACAACCCTTGTGTGGTACGAAAATAGGAATTACAATATGCTTCTTAATTTGAAAACACTCCTTCAACCTTTTTGGGTTTTTAGATTATTTAAGGCATCTTTTGCTGCATTTTGTTCGGCTTCTTTTTTTGAATGTCCTTTTCCCTGCCCTTGAATAGTACCATTTATATTTACTTCAGTAATAAATGGCTTATTATGGTCAGGGCCAAATTGGTCGGTAACACTATTAGAAATCTGCTGTTCGCCGTTTTGTTGAACCAACTCCTGCAGCTGCGTCTTATAATCGTAAAAAAGTTTTCCTTCAATACACGACTTTATGATTTTATCCATGTATTTGTATACAAATGCTTTGGCAGTTTCAAACCCACCATCAATATATAATGCTCCTATCAGTGCCTCAAATGCATCTGAAAGCAAAGAAATTTTCTCTCTGCCTCCTGACAGTTCTTCCCCTTTTCCAAGTAAAAGATACTTTCCCAGGGTTATATCCGTGGCACATTGGGATAATGAGTTTTCACATACAATTTTTGCTCTTGTTACGGACAATTCTCCTTCCGGAAGATTTGGCCTTTTCTGAAACAGATATTCACTTATTATAAGACTTAAAACTGAATCTCCTAGAAATTCAAGTCTCTCATTATATTTTAACTTTTTTGCCTTCTTTTCATTTGCATATGAGCTGTGAGTAATAGCAGCAAATACAATGTCTTTGTTCTTAAAATTGTGACCTATTATATTTTCAAGCTCATAAATTCTATTATCATAATCGGTTTGTTCCATTATAGTCCTCCAATAATGCTCAACTCTAAATTCAATTTATATCAATTAATTAGGTATATTCAAAAAAATAACAGGGGGGTAAAAAACCCCACCTGTTATTTTACACTTTTATATTAATATCATCAACACTTTGTAATTATTCATATTTCTTTAAACAAATTGTAGCGTTGTGACCACCGAAGCCAAGTGCATTGGAAAGTGCATATTTAATGCTACCTTCTCTTCCCTTATTTGGTACACAATCAATATCACATTCAGGATCCTGATTTTGAACATTTATTGTTGGTGGCAGGAAGCTGTCATGAATAGCCATTGCTGTAACTATTGCTTCAATCGCACCTGCTGCACCCAATAAGTGTCCTGTCATTGACTTAGTTGAGCTCATTGCAACATTAGCAGCATGGCTGCCAAATACTGCTTTTACAACATTTACTTCTCCTGGATCATTTAAAGGAGTAGAAGTTCCATGAGCATTGATGTAGCTTACTTCTTCAGGCTTTATACCTGCGTCATTAATTGCCATCTGCATACTCTTTATACCGCCTAATCCTTCCGGATGAGGAGCAGTTATGTGGTAAGCGTCACAAGTACATCCGTATCCAACAACTTCTGCAAGTATGTTTGCACCTCTATTAAGTGCATGTTCAAGTTCTTCCAGTACTAAAACTCCGGCACCTTCGCCCATAACAAACCCGTCCCTGTCCTTGTCAAATGGTCTTGAGGCTGTTGCAGGATCAGGGTTTTTACTCATTGCTCCCATATTGCAGAAGCCTGCAAAACTGATAGACGTTAAAGATGCTTCTGCACCACCGGTTAGCATTAAATCAGCATCTCCACGCTGTATAACTTTGAAAGAATCACCTATAGCATTATTAGATGTTGCACAAGCTGTTACAACACATTCATTGAAACCCATGAATCCGTATTGGATAGCTATACGTCCTGAAGCCATATTTGAAATCATCATAGGTATGAAAAACGGACTAACTCTACCAGGTCCTTTGCTAAGAAGAACGCTGTGCTGTTCTTCGAAAGTTTCTATTCCTCCGATTCCGGATCCTACAATAACACCGCATCTGTCCTTATTCAAAGAATCTAAATCAAGATTTGCATTTTCAACCGCCATTTTTGAAGCAGCCATAGCAAACTGATTGTATCTATCCATTCTTCTTGCTTCTTTTTTATCGATGAATTGAGTAGGATCAAAATCCTTTATTTCAGCACCAACCTTTGTTGACATCTCAGAAACATCAATCCTGGTTATTTCACTGATACCGTTTCTTCCCTCTTTTATTGAACCCCAAAATTGATCAAATCCAAAACCAAGTGAAGACACTACCCCAGCCCCAGTTATAACTACACGTCTTTTCATTTTCATAAACCTCCAAAAGGTGAATTTTTAAAATATACAAAGATCTGAAATTTTAGATTATATATCAAAACGTCTTTAAGACATTAGAAAAATTAATGTTAAGTCATATAATATTAAAAAAGCCCCTATTGGGGACTTTTTTAAGTATTACTTTTGATGTATTCAACAACATCACTAACTGTTGTGATCTTCTCTGCTTCGGTATCAGGTATCTCAAGACCAAATTCCTCT
>JAEYNY010000155.1 GCA_023412275.1 Bacillota bacterium | reverse complement strand
CCCATGGGATATAGGAGTACAGCAGCTAAATATTAGCCTTGAGAAGAGCAAGCTGTATAGGCTGTCTTTCGATGCAAAATCAACAGTAAACAGGAGCATGGCTGTGGCCCTTGATAATTTTGATGACACAGTAACTTATGAAAAGTATATATCACGAAATGTTGCTCTTACAAATGAAATGAAGAATTACATTATCGATTTCTCAATGGATGCAGCAAGTGATCCTAATGCAGCACTGACAATTCAACTTGGAAATGTATTACAAAGTGCCGCATCAGAAGTTTATCTTGATAATATAAGGCTTGTAGAAATCAGTAATATTGAAAGCGGTAGTACACAAGTAATTACAGCCCCTATAATAACTGAGCCTGAAGTTGTGATAGTACCGAGTACTGATAACTCAAAATATGGTTTTGAAGACGGTACAACAATGGGTTTATTTGTAAAGCAGATTGTTAGTAACGCAGAAGTAACAACAGCAGCAACTATAGTGAATGATAGCAACAAAGCATTCCAAGGAAGCAAGGCATTAAAGGTGTATATACCCAATAATGAGTCCGAGATTCAAGTTGCAGTTAATAATCCTGAGGGTTTAAGTGCAGGACAGACAGTTACCTTTAATGTGTACTGTCCTACAGGAACTAATATAACTGGTATAATGCCATTCATGCTTTATAATAATGGTGTAGCTGACTGGTCATGGGCTTCAGGGGATAATGTCCTGTATACGGACTTAGCAGGTCAATGGAAAGCGGTTACACTTACTATTCCGGCAGATCACAGCGGAACTACTCAGAAATTGGGCTTGCGCATTTATCCTGATAGCGGAAAAGCAGCTGGAGAGGTGTGGATAGATAGTATTCAGGTACAAAACCCTGCCGGAAACCTCATAACAGACGGTGACTTTAAGTCCGGGGTCGGTACATGGACTTTGTCTGAGAATGGCGGCGCAGCTGATCCTATTTATGTTACATCAGGTGGTGCACTTGCTGTTAATGTAACCGCTGTAGGAGATGCAAACTATAAGCCACAGGTTGCAAGAGGAAATATAAGCCTTGAAAATAGTGTAAGCTACACATTAACTTTTACAGCAAAGGCTGATAATGCCAGAGATGTGGAGGTTGTATTGCTGGATCCAGCTAATAACTATCATTACTTCGCAGGAAATATATATGGTCTTACAAATACAGAGCAGGTCTTTACGCTGACCTTTACAGCAGATACTTCCACAGATACTTCTGCACTCCAGTTCAATTTCGGTAAAGTTTCAGGAGTAAGTCTGCCAACCACAATATATCTTGATGATATTACTTTAGTAAAGAATTAACAACAGTAATAAGCTGACGGAATAGAAAAAAGGCAGCGGGAGGAACTCAGTCAGAGACTCCCGCTTGCTGATTTTTATGGTTAAGGTTAAAAAACCAAAAAGCATAATAGGGAGGGGTTTATTTTGGTAGAGGAATTGACAGCAAGAAGTTATAAAATGACACCTGAGATGTTAATCAGAAAGATTTTTGTAAAGCAAATTACATGCTTGGATATTGTAGATGCAGTTTTTGCAGATAGCAGTTACAACCAAGCCATTGGTATTTCAGGTTTACATATGAAGGTACCTGCAGTACTTGAAATATTAAAAGATAGTGAAATAGCAAGCTATATTTCGAAACAGGTAGGAGCTGATAGTTCCGTATTAGTTTGTATCGGTGATAAAGGCATAAAAATATATAAGAGCAAGCATTCTGTAGCAGACGAGATTTCAATACCTAAAGAGGTTCGTAAAAAGCTTGCTATGTTGCTGTCAGATGTCAAAAGTTGGGCTGGAAGGCTGAACAAAGAAGGTGAGCACGAAATAGATCTTTTTATGCCTTCACCTGGACCGCATTTTGGTGTAAATCTCCTAATGGGCAATAGAATAGGATATCCTTATGCTTTACAGACAACTCCCAAAAGTGTTGTTGACAGGTTTGGCGGAGGAAGCTTTCGTTCACATGCGGCGACACAGGTTTTGGCAAGCCGATGGGATATGCGTCAGGAAGAAAATGGTTTCCCTGCTAACAGACAATTTTATCTGGTAGAAAATAACAAGAAAATATTTTATTCTGCTGAAATAAATAGCTCAAATATTGTTTCTGCCATTTGCAAACATTCTCAGAACTATACAACTATAAGCTATAGGACTTCCTGTGGCTTAGATATAATCAGACTTATTTTTATACTTCCGCAAGCAGAGGGTATGCCTTTGGCAACCGAGGTTCAGCGGATTGGGATAACTAATAACAGCACCGAGACAAGAAGGCTGAGAATGGTATATACAGGCATGTTTGGCTCTTCTGTGCCCAATGCCCTGTTTGAGGATGTTCTGTACAGTAATGTAGTAATGCAATCAAAACTATTGAGAAATCCTGATGAAGAGGCTATCGCCGTAGCTACTGATTATTATGCCGAAAAATGCAAAAAGGATCTGCAATTTCATACCATGGTAACACATAGTAATGGTGAGGTACGGTTCATAAAGGAATTTTGTATGAACTATAATGAATTTGTGGGAAATGGTACCCTTCAAAACCCTGACGGTATTCTGAAATTAAGTAACAGACTTAACCGTAAAGGACCGGGCTTTTTTGCAGTAGCAAATGAGGTTATAATAGAGCCTGGTGAAACATGTTATGTCGACCAATTTACAGGAATTGTATCCGAAAAGGCAAACCCACATTTTAATGAAGCTTCATTACAGCAAGAAATTTTGAAGCTTATATCTGAATACTCAAACCCTGAAGCTGTGATGGAGGCTTTTGAGCAAAACAAGAATTTTCTGAAAGAGTACAGTGAATTTTTGCAGGTACGGACACAGAACGAAGATTTTAATATATATGTAAATAAGAATTTACCATTTCAGGTGCTTTATCAGACTTTTGTATCACGATCCTTCTGCCAAACGCAAAAGGGCTACAGAGAAATTGGCTTTCGTGAAATTCAGGATATTTATGCATCAATGTACTATTTTATAAATATGGGTAAGGGTAATTTTATAAAGCAACTTTTACTGGAATGGTGCAGCATGATATTTGAGTTCGGTTATGCGTATCACAACTTCTTCTGGGAAGGAAAGGAAGCCGGCAAATGGTCGGATGACCAACTATGGTTTGTTCAGGCTGTTGACAGGTATATTAATCTGACGGGTGATATAGGACTGCTTGATGAGGAATGTACAATTGCCGGAACACTTCCTCAAAAAAGGAGAACTGTATATGAAACTATTAAGGCTGTAATACGATACTCTGCCCAAATTTCTGTAGGTAAGCACGGTCTGCCTCTCCTTGACTATGCCGACTGGAATGATTGTCTCAAACTGGATTGTGATTATATTGATGGAATTACAAAAGAAAAGAAATATAGGCAGCAGATTAGTGAGCAGGGTAAATTTGGGGATGTATTAAAGAGTAATTATTCAGAAAGTGTTATGAATGCCTTCCTGCTAAAGTTGGCGATAGATGAGACAATGAGTATGGCTAAGGAAAAGCAGGATACAAATTATTTACATGAGATTGAAGTTCTGCGAGACAGGCTACAGGATAATATCCAAAAGCATGCATGGAAAGGAGACTTTTTTGCAAGAGTTCTCTTTAACAGGTATGAAGCCAATGAGTACGAATATCTTGGAGCCGGAGGGGACAAACTTTCTGCTGATCCTGAAATAGATGGCTCGTATTTTCTTAATTCGTTTAGTTGGAGTATATTATCAGATTGTGCCAGTGAGAGTCAGATAAGGACAATGCTAGACGTTATTCAATTGCGGTTGAAGACAAATTTCGGACTTAAGCTGGTTACAGCCGCAGATCTTGGCAAGGTATCCACAAATACGGCAACTGCAGAATATTTTCCGGGGGATCGTGAAAACGGTGGAGTATTCAAACATGCATGTATGATGGCTGTACAGGCTATGTTCAAGGCGGCGAAACAGGTACAGGACTCTGAGCTCGCAGCTAAGCTTAGTTCACTGGGATACTGGCTGATAGATATTGTTAAGCCATACAGAACAATGGAAAACCCATTTGAATTATGCGGTAATCCCAGATTCTGTACTCAATACAACAATAGCGAAACCGGAGAAAATATAGGTCCGATGCTCAGCGGTACTTCTTCATGGCTAACATTGGCATTGTTATCGGCTCTGGGAATTGAATACACCGAGAAGGGTCTTATCATCGATCCCATTATCAGAGAAAATGAAAGGTTAGTATCTTATACACTTAGAATGCCTAAAACAGTTTATAAAGTTAGAATAGAAAAACCCGAGGGCTTTTACAGGGTCAGAAACAACAATGTAAAAATATTGTTTGATGGTGTTCAATTGAACAGCAATACAATGGCAATACTTAAGGATAACAAAGAGCACAATGTGGTAATAGTAATGGAATAACTCCCTTACATTCGATTGTTTTAAATTTTATATAATATAAAAAAGAAAAACGTGGGAAAATATATAGTTTCCTACGTTTTTTCTTAGTTAAAAAATATAGTTGACATTCACGTTGCGTAAAGGTGTATATTAATCCTGTCAGGAGGTTTAAAGCTATGGAATACACAATAAAAAAGCTGGCTCAAATAGCCGGTGTAAGTACAAGGACACTTAGGTACTATGATGAAATAGGTATTCTCAAGCCGGCGAGAATAAATTCATCAGGATACCGGATATACGGTCAGAAGGAAATAGACAGGCTTCAGCACATTTTATTTTATCGTGAGCTGGGTGTGGAACTCGATAAAATAGGAGAATTTGTGAATGACCCGACTTACGACTGTATTTCAGCTTTACAAGACCACCGAGAAAAGCTTTTGGAAAAGAAAAACCAGTTAGAGCAGTTAATAAGGACAATTGATAAAACAATAGCTGCAAATGAAGGGAGAATTGAAATGACTGATAAAGAAAAATTTGAAGGATTTAAACAAAAGATTCTTAATGAAAATGACACGAAATATGGAGAGGAAATCCGTGAAAAGTATGGAGAAGAGACTGTGAATAAATCATACGATAAATTTAGGGGTATGTCAGAAGAACAATATAAGGAACTTGAAAAACTTACAGCTCTTGTTCAAGAGACATTAAAGCAGGCCTTTGAAACAGGAGACCCTGCAGGGGAACTTGCCCAGAAAGCGGCTGACCTTCATCGTCAATGGCTTAGCTTTTCTTGGCCAAGTTATAGCAGTGAAGCTCATGCAGGACTTGCCCAAATGTATGTAGATGACGAAAGATTCAGAGCATATTACGATAACGAACAACCGGGTACGGCAGAATTCCTGAGAGATGCAATCCTCATTTACACAGGTAAAAAATGATAATAAAACAAGGCTTCATCAGATTTTCAGCTGATGAAGCCTTGTTTTAACTACCTCAATAGTTTTACTGAGGCTTTGAAGGTCTTGATATTTCGGTGAGAGTATCGGCAACCTCAGTGTCAAATTTAGCATCAGTAGCCACATCGCCTAATGCAACAATACCTACAAGATTGTTATGGTCAACTACAGGTACCCTTCGTATCTGGCTGTCAGCCATCATCCTGGTAACCTGTGACATCTCCATGTCGGGGCTGACAGATGTTATACCGGTTGTCATAATATCACTGACCGGTGTTTGCTGAGGGTTTTTGCCTATGGCAATGTTCCTGACAACGATATCTCTGTCCGTTACCATACCTACAACGCTTCCCTTGTCACAAACAGGAATTGATCCTACATTGTGCTGCTGCATCAATTTTGCAGTATCGAGGATAGAAGCATTTGGTTCAACATAAGTTACATTTGTAGTCATTATATCTTTTACTTTCATCGCAATCATCCTTTCATAATGAATTCAAAATTATTGTTTCCGAAAGAGATGATAAAAGTCGTGGTAATTTTTTTATTTAAAATTTTTCATGTTTTCATTTATATACTGTTCGGCTGTGTAAGCCGCTGAAGCTCCGTCAGCAGCAGCAGTAATGACCTGCCTGAGATACTTTTCACGTAAATCTCCCGCTGCAAAAACACCGGGAATATTAGTCCTCATTCTTTCATCGGTTTTAACATAGCCATCCTTACTAAGTTCTACTTTATCCTTTACAAGAGAATTATTAGGATTTAAACCAATCGCGACAAACAAACCGTCCACTTTTATGGAACTTTGTTCTCCTGTTTTAATATTTTTAATTTTCAAGCCTTCAACACCAAATTGCCCTTCAATTTCATCTACAACCGAGTCCCATAAAAACTCAATTTTTTTGTTGCAACACAGCTCGTTTTGAAGGAGCTTAGTGGCTCTCATTGTATCCCTTCTGTGAATTATATATATTTTGGGACAAAATCTTGCCAAATAAAGAGCATCTTCAGCAGCAGTATCACCGCCTCCAACAACTGCGACTGTTTTTCCTCGGAAAAAAGCTCCGTCACATACTGCACAGTAGGAGACGCCTGAACCTCTTAATTTTTCTTCATTTGGCAAGCCAAGCATTTTGGGCGAAGCTCCCATGCTAAGAATTATAGTTTTACTTTCAAAAGTATTATTTTTAGTTTTAACCTTTTTTATATGTGAATCCAGGTCAAGCTCAAGTACTTCATCATTTAATACTACCGTACCGAATTTTCTTGCCTGTTTTTCCATCCTCAATGCAAGGTCGGAGCCTCCGATAGGCTCCTCAAATCCGGGGTAGTTTTCCATTACGTCCGTTGTAGCCATTTGTCCGCCCGAAAACATTTTTTCAATAACCAGGGTGTCAAGTTGGGCCCTGGAACTGTAAAGAGCAGCTGTATAGCCTGCCGGACCTCCGCCTATTATTATAACGTCATTCATAACTATTGCCTCCAAGATTTAAATGTAATATTATATGAATTCCCATATTAAAGTGAAATAAAACACAAAAAATAATCACTTTTCATATAAATAATTAGAAGTACTGTAGATTGAGAGAACGCAAATGATTTGTCCAAATATTCTTTATTCTAAGGAGCCCAGACCCCCACAACCTGATAATCCGTCATTTGAACAACGTCAAACCATGGCAAAATATGCATTATACAGAACCTGTCATACAGAGGACTACTGCAATATTTTGAATGCATTTTCACCATCTGAGAATATTACCTCAATAGCCAAACCCGGCCGGTTCAAAGGTAAAAGCGTGGGAATTATAGGAGGAGGCCTCGCAGGAATGGCTGCCGCCTATGAGCTTCGTAAGCTTGGGTTCGATATAACAATATTAGAGGCATCTGAGGATCGGATAGGCGGCAGGGTTTATACATATTATTTTGATAGGGAAAAAAAGCTTTACGGCGAATTAGGGCCTATGAGAATACCTGTCAACCATGAGACAGTATGGCATTATATAAATTTATTCAAGCTTGATACTAGGCCATTTATACAGAGTGACCCGGAAACTTTTATATATCTTCACCAAAGAAGAGCAAGAAATGATCCATACGGTAAAAATGTTATGAAGAATATTTATCCAACCTACGATCTAGCTTCATGGGAGGCAAAAACAGCATGGCAGGAGTTGGGATATTACGGGATAGAAGCACCTGTTCTTGAGACTCCACCATCTGCCAGGATTGAAATTATTCAGGTAAAACCACAATACAGCAGGCAGCTGTTGTTCTGGGACAGTCTGAATACCCGTCAGATGTTTGAATATAGAAAACTCAGTCAGGGTGCGATTAACCTCCTTGCAAACCTATTTCCAATAGGAGGAGAGTTCCTGTATCACAATTATGTTGATTTGGTGCAGGAGTACTTTCCTGTAAATTTCTGGTTCCTGTATGAAATAACAGGCGGAATGGTAAACTTACCTTTGGCATTCCACAGATCATTTATAAGTAATGAACCCTGGGAGTATTATCCCGATGTACCCGCTGAACTTCTGGGTAAAGTCACATGGAAACAGGGAATAAAGGTAAAAGGCATATATAAATGCCTTGAAGACGGAAGAGTAACCCTCGCATATGATAATTCAAAGCTCATGGAAACAGGATATGAGAATTTCGATTATATTGTATGTGCAGTTCCTTTCTCGGTTTTAAGAACCTTTGAAATAGCTCCTATGTTCAGTAGCTTAAAAATGCAGGCAATAAAGGAAGTAACCTATGGTAACGCCCAAAAGACTCTCCTTAACTGCAACAGGAGATTCTGGGAGGAGCAGGGGATATTCGGAGGCGGTTCTTATACAGATTTGCCGGTTACTGCAATATGGTATACCTCCAGTCGTGGTCAGGTTCCCCAGGGACTTAATCAAAGAAGTACAGAAACCGAGCCCGGCGTAATTGTGGGTTCCTATAATTTTAATCTGGATGCTGTAAGACTTGGTAATATGACGAACGAAGATCGATTTGACAAAATAAAAAGAAATGTTGAAGAAGTCCACGGCCTTTCAAAAGGATATCTGAATAACATTGCTACAGACTTTAAAACACAGGTGTGGGATAATGATCCACTTTTCAGAGGTGCATTCTGTTATTTTACACCCCAACAGAAAAAATTATTTTCGTGGACAATGACTCTGCCGGAATATGGGGACAGAGTATACTTTGCAGGAGAACACATATCAGCAATACACAGATGGCAGCAAGGAGCGCTCAAAAGCGGTATGGAAGCCGCAAATGCTATTGCACGTACAAACCTGTATACACGTTGAACATAATTATAGTTTTATAATTAAAACAGGTGGTATACTAAAAGTATAAATAGATTTTTCTAAAGTAGAAAGGAATAAATCATATGAATGAAGAACAAATGCTCGAAAAAAAGGTATGGGCTGTAGTAGGTGCAAATCAGGACCCCGAGAAGTATGGCAATAGAATATATAAAAAGTTAAAAAACAGAGGATATGAGGTTTATCCGGTCAACCCGGGATATGAAACTGTTGAAGGTGACAAATGCTACAGGGATTTGTCCTCGCTTCCGCAAAAACCAGAAGTTATAGATATGGTTATTTCCCCTAAAAGAGGGAGGATTGTAATAGAAGAAGCTGCAAAATTAGGTATCAAAAACATCTGGCTTCAGCCCGGAACATATGATGATGAATTGTTAAAGAGAATTAACGAGCTAGAACTTGATGCAGTTATGGCTTGCGTACTTGTAGCTTTAAGGTAGAACATAAAAATTAAATAAGGGGAGTTGTTGCAAAATTAATTTTTATCTTTCTTAAACCTGTAATCAGGAGTATAAATTATATCAATGGAAGCTTGGAAGCAATCATTGATATAATTTTATACGGGAGTACAGGTGTTAAAGCAGAAAAACTTTCTGTCTTACAACAACTCCCTTTTACATATTGGATTAAGGCATTTTAATGAAAATAAAAAAATAGTATAATTAGAACTATAACAGCTTTAATAAAAAATGTTGGAGGACGGACATGTCAATTAAATATCAGGATATGGCCATGACAGGTAATACTAAGCCATCAAGATTTGTAGCATCAGTTTCAGTTATACTATACTTTTATTTTTTTATCGGAAGCTTTATAGGCTCAATACCGATAGTATATGTTTTATTCAAAAATAAGGATGCTATTTTTGATTTAACATTTTCAACTGATGTTTTAGCATTTATGGATAAGTATGTAAACCCTTTTGCCAATTACATATTTACCAATTTTACAATATACCTCATGTTAGCGGGATTGATTATTGCAACAAAGTTTATACATTACAGGACATTTACTTCACTTATCACAACAAAAAGAAAAATGCAGTGGAGCAGATTCTGGGTAGGCTTTTTAGTGTATGGCGGGCTTATTGCTGTCGGGTCTGTAATTGATTATTTCTTATCACCTGAAACTTATTCATTTAGTTTCGATGCTTCGAAATTCTGGATAGCTTTGCCTTTCATCCTTATAATGACACCTATACAGGCGGCAACGGAAGAATTTGTTTTCAGGGGATATGTAATCCAGAGCTTCGGACTTAAAATAAAAAACGGAATGCTACTTTCGGTAATTTCCGGCTTTATGTTTACTCTTCCCCATCTTATGAACCCTGAAGTAACTGCTTCAAGCAAAGAGGGGATTATAAGTACATTATGCATGATCTTGAATTATTTCTTTATTGGAATGATTTTCGCCATGGTTACGATAAAAACAAACTCTTTGGAGGCAGCTATAGGGGCTCATGCGGTAAACAACCTGATAGGATTTTTAATTGTGAGTTATCCAGACAATGTTCTTGCGACAAATACCGTGTTTTACACATCAACTTTTAACTCGGCAGGTAGTCTTATTTCAGTAATAATTACAGGTATTTTATTTTACTTTATTACTGGATTTATAATAAAAGAGCCGGTACAGACCGTAGAAGAAATAAAAACTACTTGTTAATAATACATAAGAAAAGGAAGAAGCTATGAGTCTTCAATTTATATATGGAAGGTCAGGTTCGGGAAAATCCTTCCATTGCTTGAATACGATTAAAACTAAGCAGAATAAGGATAGTAATAAAAAACTTGTTCTGCTTGTACCAGAACAGTATACATTACAGGCAGAACGTGACTTGATAAAGGTTCTCGGTACAGGGGGAATATTAAATACTGAGGTGTTGAGCTTCAGAAGAATGGCCTACAGGGTTATGAATGAGGTTGGTGGAATTACTTATCCGCATATACATCCAGCAGGAAAGAGTATGATTATATATCGCATTCTTGAGAGACTTAAAGAGCAATTTACTATATTTCACAAATCTGCCAATTGCAAAGGATTTGTAAATACTCTATCAACACTAATAACCGAGCTAAAAAGATATAACGTAAGGGCTGAAAGCTTTGATGAAGTTTTAGAAGGACTAACCGACGACAATTATCTTTTACATAAGCTAAAGGAAATAAAGCTTATTTATAGTGAGTTTGACAATATGTTGGAGAGTCGTTACAGAGATACGGATGATGAACTGACTTTATTGGCTTCAAAACTGGAAGCTACAGAAATGTATAATAAATCGGAGATTTGGATTGACGGCTTTGCTGGATTTACTCCTCAGGAGTTTGATGTAATATCTATGCTTATTCAACAGGCAGAGAATGTTTGCATAACTATGTGTACAGATATACTTTTTGATGAGGCACAGTCAGATTCAACGGATGTTTTTGCAGCAGTAAAAAAATCCATTAAAAAATTTGTAAGTATTGCGGAATCATGCGGTGTTAAAGTACTTCCGCCTGTGGGCCTGAATACGGCAAACCTTCCTAGATTTAAAGGGAGCAGGGAACTGCAGAGTCTTGAAGCAAATTACTTTTCCTATCCTTATAGGGCTTATCAGCAGTTGACAACAGATATAGAGCTTTTTGAATCAGTAAATATTTATGCCGAAATCGAAGAATGTGCAAGGGATATAATCAGACAGTGCCGTGACAATGGTATGCAGTTTAAGGACATAACAGTGGCCACAAGAAACCTTACAGGGTATGAAAATCTTATAGAGGTAATTTTTGAACAGTACAACATACCGTGTTTTATAGATTCCAAAGCTGAAATAACAAATCATCCATTGATTAGGATGGTACTTTCAATGCTTGAGATATTTACTGAAAATTGGTCCTATGAAGCGGTGTTCAGATATCTCAAATCAGGGCTCACGGGAATAGATGATACAAAGATAGACCTACTGGAAAACTATGTTCTGGCCTGCGGCATCAGGGGCAATCGTTGGACTCAGGAGGCAGACTGGAATACAAGCATTGAATTCAGAACTGACGATAAACAGAATCCTGATAATGATGAAATGTTCCTAAAGGTGAATATGACCAGAAACGAAGTGAGAGAGCCTCTTTTGCGTTTTCGAAACAGGACAAAAGGAAGAAGAACAGCGGAAGATTTTTGTACCGGAATTTATGAGTATCTGGTTGAAATCGGTGTAGAAGAAAGAATTCGTGATTATATAGACAGCTTTACTCATGGTGGACAATTAAGGCTTGCCGGGGAATATCAGCAGGTGTGGAACATACTTATGGATGTTCTTGATCAGGTTGTAGAAGTAATGGGAGATGAAACCTTTGGAATTGAAAAGTTTGCCAATGTATTCAAAATAGGACTGGCAGAATACAAGATTTCATCTATTCCGGCATCTCTTGACCAGGTTTTGATAGGGAGTATCGAGCATCTAAGAAGCCATGAAATAAAGGCTTTGTACATTCTTGGAACCAATGACGGAGTATTTCCGTCCGCCGGTATAAGCGAAGGGGTTTTGTCTGATAAAGATAGAGATGTACTAAACAAAAAAGGTATTGAGCTGGCCAGTGATACAAGATCAAAAGCTTTTGATGAGTTGTACCTTATATATAGAACATTGACAATGCCAAAAAACTTTCTGAGAATAAGCTGGTCCATTGCCGACCATGAGGGAAGAACAATGCGTCCTTCCACAATAATATCAAGGATGCGAAAGATATTTCCCAATATAACCGAGAAAAATAATATATTAAAACCTGCTGGGGTCAATAACAATATTGATTTAATAGCATCACCTGTACCTGCATTTAATCAGTTGGTCTCAGTACTAAGGCAGAAAAACGAAGGCATAGAACCCACAGACATGTGGAAGGAATTATTTGCATGGTTTTCAGGTCAAGAAGAATGGAAGCAAAAGTGTGAAGCAATGATAAATGCATTGAAATACAGAAACATAGCTGTCCCTGTGGATAAGTCAAAAATGCAAGAGCTATACGGGAAGAATCCTTACTTTACAGTTTCAAGACTGGAAAAGTACACTTCATGCCCATTTGCATTTTATGTACAATATGGTCTGGGTGCAAGAGAAAGAAAGATATACCGGCTGAGTCCACCGGATGTGGGAACTTTTATGCATGCAGTCATTGAAAGATTTTCAAAAATGGTGGATGAAAACAACTATTCCTGGCGGGAATTTGATAAACAATGGTGTAGCGATGAGGTTTCAAAAATAGTAGATGAGCTTTTGGGCAGTATGAAAAATACCATACTTGGGGGCTCAAAAAGATTTAAAGCTCTGGCTGTAAGACTGAAACGAGTTGTTACAAGGGCTGTATGGCTTATTGCTGAACATATACGGCGTAGCAGTTTTGAACCGGTAGGTTATGAGGTAGAATTCGGGGAGGGCGGAGCATATCCACCTATAGTTATTGAATTGGATTCAGGTGAAAAGATAAAGCTTGTTGGAAGAATTGACAGAATTGATACTTTGAGTACTGATAATGGAACATATCTGAGAATAGTAGACTATAAATCCGGTGAAAAGGATTTTAAACTAAGTGATGTTTATTATGGCCTTCAAATGCAGCTTATTACCTATTTGGATGCATTATGGGAATACTCCGAAAAGAGCGGCAAAAAAGCCTTGCCGGGAGGAATTCTATATTTCAGGGTTGACGACCCTATGATAAGGGGAACGGGCAGTAGTACCCCGGAGGAAATAGAAACAGCCATAATGAAAAAACTAAAAATGAAGGGGTTGCTCCTTGCTGATGTCCAACTTATTAAATATATGGACAATACAATTGAGGGGAACTCCATCGTTATTCCTGCAAGGATAAATAAAGGAGATGTTTTGGGTAAATCATCTGCTGCTACAATAGAACAATTTACAGTATTAAGAAGCTTCGTAAAACAGATATTGAAAGACATGTGCAGCGAACTTATGAAGGGGAATGTTCCAATAAGTCCGTACAAAAAAAAGAAGTTAACTTCCTGCAGCTACTGTAACTATTCATCAGTATGCCAGTTTGATCAGACCCAAAAGGAGAATAACTTCAGAATGCTCCATGATAGAGAAGATGAAGATATCTGGAAACTTATGGATGAAATTAACATAAAAGGGGATCAATAGATGTCTGAAACAAAGTGGACAAAAGAACAATACGCTGCCATAACCCAAAAGGACTGTAACCTGCTTGTGGCTGCGGCAGCCGGTGCAGGCAAGACCGCCGTACTTGTTGAAAGGATAATAAGAAAAATAACTGATGAAGAAAACCCCGTGAATATAGATTCATTGTTGGTAGTGACTTTTACAAATGCTGCCGCTACTGAAATGAGAGAAAGAATAGGTGCGGCCATATCCGACGCAATAGAAAAAAATCAAGGTTCAAAGAATATTTCACGACAACTGGTACTTCTGAACAAGGCTTCCATTACTACAATACATTCCTTTTGTCTGGAAGTTATAAGAAGCAATTTTCAGAGTATTGAAATAGACCCGGCTTTCAAGATACTTGACGAGACGGAAGCTACACTATTAAAATCGGAAACCTTGAGT
The DNA here is from genome assembly GCA_023412275.1 of Bacillota bacterium. Taxonomy (GTDB): domain Bacteria; phylum Bacillota; class Clostridia; order Acetivibrionales; family DSM-1351; genus Ruminiclostridium. The sequence continues at coordinate 12,652 of JAEYNY010000155.1, read as the reverse complement.
GAGTTGTTTGAAGAAATTTACGAAAATGTTGAGGAAAATGAAGATTTCTTTGATCTGTTGGAGTCTTATGGAGGCAACAGAGATGATGAGAAGATTCAGGATATGGTTCTGAGCATTTACAGCTTTGTCCAGAGTTATCCATGGCCGGAAAAATGGCTTGAACAACAAGTGGAAAGTTATAATTTGGAGAGTACCAACGACTTTGGAGAAACACCCTGGGGTAGACTACTTCTGGAAAGCAGTTTTATGAGGCTTGAAGGCCTCAGAGATATTATGAATGAAGCATGTGAAAAAATCAAATACGCATCGGGTCTGGAAAAATATTTGCCTGTCTTTGTTGAGGATAACGATAACCTGAATAGGCTTATAGAAGTATGTAAAAACGGGCTGCAATGGGACAAACTGTACGATTATATCAATAGTTTTGAATTCCAGACTCTGCCCAGATGTGGTAAGGATGCAGAAAAAACAGTACAGGAAAGCGTAAAGAAAACAAGGGACGAGTTAAAGACTGTAATTACCGGACTTAGAAATGAAGTTTTTTTCATGAAGTCGGATGAAATAGCTTCTGACCTTAAGGAAATGTATCCTATACTGAAATGTGTTTCAAAACTGGTTATGGATTTTGGAAGACGATATTCACATAAGAAGAGTCAGAGGGCTTCTGTTGATTTCAACGACCTTGAACATTTTTGCCTTAATATACTGGCTGAAACTGATGAAGAAGGAAACATATGTCCTACAAAAATTGCTCAGTATTACAAGGAGAAATTTACTGAAATTTTGGTGGATGAATATCAGGACAGCAATTTGGTTCAGGAAATTATAATTAGCATGATATCAAAAGAGGATAAAGGCAGCCCTAATGTATTTATGGTGGGTGATGTAAAACAAAGCATATACAGGTTCAGACAGGCAAAACCTGAACTTTTTCTTGAAAAATATGATAATTACTCAATTGATGAGGGCAGCAGCTACAGAAAGATTCTGCTGTTCAAGAATTTCCGAAGCAGGAAGGATGTTGTTGACGGAATCAACTATATATTCAAGCAAATAATGTCCCAAAAGGTTGGAGAACTTGATTACAATGAAATAGAAGAACTGAACCCCGGAGCAGACTTTTCTCCCTGCCAAAATGAAAAAACAGCAGCGGGAGGGGCTATCGAGCTGCATTTAATAGAAACCTCAGCAGTGGATAACAGCATGCAAGCGGAAAGTAGTGAATCGGAAGACGAACAAGATTCCCAGGAAGAAGAGGAAATACTTGATAATATTCAAAAGGAAGCCAGAATGGTTGCAAACAGAATAATTGAGTTATTTCAACCTGATGCAGACGGAAAGAAATTTGTTGTATATGATAAAAAACTTGGGGATTACAGGGATGTTAGGTTTAATGACATAGTAATACTGTTGAGAACCACCAGAAATTGGACAGAGGTGTTTTCAGAAGAACTTGCCAAGTCAGATATACCTGTTTTTGCAGATACAGGAAGCGGGTTTTTTAAGACACCTGAAGTTCAGGTAGTATTGTCATTACTTCAAATAATCGATAATCCTTATCAGGATATTCCGTTGCTGTCGGTATTAAGATCACCAATAGTCAATTTCAGTACAGGTGATTTGGCAGAAATACGCCTTATGAACCGTAATGCTTCCATATTTGAAGCACTCAAAGAAATAGCTGAGCAGGATACTGAGGTTTCAAAGAAATCCTACGATTTTCTACAAAAGCTTGAAAAATGGAGAAAAATGTCACTTTATATGTCAACACACAAGCTCATATGGCAGCTCTATGATGAGACAGGCTATTTCAGTATAGTAGGAGCAATGCAGGACGGCGAAAGAAAGCAGGCCAATCTGAAAATACTGTTTGAACGTGCTTTACAGTTTGAGAATACAAGCTACAACGGACTTTTTAATTTTATAAGTTTTATAGATAAGCTGAAAACAAACAAAGGCGATATGGGAAGTGCAAAGGTACTAGGGGAAAATGATAATGTTGTCAGGCTAATGAGTATTCACAAGAGCAAGGGGTTGGAATTCCCAGTTGTGTTTTTGTGCGGCTGCGGGAAAAAGTTCAATATGCAGGACATGTATAAAAGTGTTTTACTGCATCAGGAACTGGGCTTTGGGCCTGATTTTGTTGATTATAAAAAGAGAATAAAGTATCCTTCCATTCCCAAACAGGCAATTGCGCAGAAGATAAGAGTAGAAACCTTGTCGGAGGAAATGAGAATACTCTATGTAGCAATGACAAGAGCTAGAGAGAAGCTGGTTATTACCGGCTCGGTAAATAATATTGAAAAATCGGCATTAAAATGGTTGGGTACAGCACAGAGCGACGCTAAAAAGTTTTCTGCCCATAATATGCTCAAGGCACAGAATTATCTGGATTGGATATGTCCTTCCATTATGAGACACAAAGACTCCGAAATTTTAAGAAAAGCAGCAGGTATTGGTGTGGATTATAACGGCCCTGTTATTTCAGATGACTCATTCTGGAAGATAATACTTACCAATCAGTCAGATATTGCTGTGGCAAAGAAGCTCGAAACAGATATTAAGGACAGAGAAGACATATTAAAGTGGCTTCAGAAAAAGGATAATTGTGATGATGAAGATACTAGTGAGATTCATCGCCGTTTAGGCTGGAAATATGCTTACAGGGACTTTGCTCAGGTACCATCTAAAATATCAGTAACAGAGTTAAAAAGATATTTTAATCTTAATAACGATGAAGAAAATAGTCAGCAACAATACAAAACCACTACCATAAAAAAACCTGCATTTCTGGAGCAAAAGAAAGGACTTAGTCCTGCAGAGAAGGGAACCGCCATGCATTTTGTAATGCAGCATATGGATTTTCGTAATGAAGATGTTGCAGGACAAATAGAATTGATGGTTAAAAAAGAACTTTTAACTGAAGTTCAGGCAAAAAGTATTGACATCAGGAAAATATCTGCGTTTATTAATTCAGCCGTAGGGAATAGAATGCTGGAGTCCGGTAAGATACACAGAGAGGTTCCCTTTAACATCGAATTGCCTTATAAGGAAATCTACCCTCAGTTGCCCGAAATGAGCGGCTATGAGGACAAAATACTTCTTCAGGGTGTTGTTGACTGTTATTTTGAAGAGGAGGATAATATCGTTCTTATTGATTATAAAACGGATTATGTACCTGACGGTGATATTGAGGCCATGAAGGAAAAGTACAAACTGCAGATTTCATATTATTCAAGAGCCTTAGAAATGTTGACGTTAAAGCAGGTTAAAGAAAGATACATTTATTTATTCTCAACAGGAGATATAGTAAAAATGTAAAAAAAAAGGCCTTGTTATTATTAAGCCTTAAAATAGGAAATTTACAAATGCTTAATATAATTATATGAGTAGAGTTTTTAAATATGATTAGGTTAGTGTTAAAGTTTGGTTAATATTTTGCTCGAAATGATGTATTAAATTGGCAATTTAAAAAATAAAAAAAATAGTGAAAAATGTATTGACATAAATATTCGGGATGTGCTACAATACCTCTTGTCGATGAGCGATGCGGGTTTGTGTAATGGTAGCACGACTGATTCTGGTTCAGTTTGTCAGGGTTCGAGCCCTTGACCCGCAGCCAAAAGTATTTCAGTTTGGTTTTTAATCAAACTGAAATACTTTTTTCATGTGTAAGAATAACTTTATTCTGTATAAACAAAAAACAGAAGTTATAAAACTTCTGTTTTTTAAGTAATCTTCTTTGTTATCCGTCCGGGGAAAACAAAAGAGACTGTGTATATTAGTAATAATATTATAGTTTTATTCTAATATAGTGTCAATTACTTTTTAGGAATAATTTTAAAATATAGCATAAAATGTTTATTTTGAAAAAGGTATACCATTATGATAAAATGGTATATGTTATTTGTAATTTTATGTATATACATTATATATCTTCATTGAAAATGAGGAATATTTATGAAAATATTAATGCTTTCATGGGAATACCCGCCAAGAATAATCGGAGGTATTTCAAGAGTAGTGCATGATTTGGCACATAAGTTAGGCCATTGCGGTAATCAGGTTCACGTTGTTACGTGCTGGGAAGAAGGTACCCCGGATTTTGAAATTGAAAATAATGTAACTGTACATAGAGTCCATGTCAGAGAGGTTTCTACAACAAACTTTATAGAATGGGTTATGCAACTTAACTTCTCAATGCTTGAAACAGCAGTAACGCTTATACAGGAAAGCAAATTTGACATTATTCATGCACATGACTGGCTTGTTGCTTATGCAGCAAAAGTTTTAAAAAACTCCTTTTCAATTCCGTTGATTTCAACCATTCATGCAACAGAATTTGGTAGAAACAACGGAATTTACTCTGATATGCAAAAAGCAATCAACGATGTTGAAGTAATGCTTTCTGAAGAATCGAGAAAATTAATAGTAAATAGTAAATATATGAAAGAAGAAATTAAATCTATATTTAATATAACTGAGGATAAAATAAGTGTAATAAGTAATGGGATCGAGTTGGATAAATTCGATAAAATAGAATATGATAGTGAATTCAGAAATAATTATGCTGCCCCTAATGAAAAAATAGTATTTTTTGTGGGAAGACTTGTAAGTGAAAAGGGAGTGCATGTGCTATTAAGTGCAATACCTAAAATTATAAGAAGTTATAATGATGTTAAGTTTGTAATTGCGGGCAAAGGACCGTGTTTAAATAGTTTAATTGAACAAAGCCGTAATCTTAAAATTCAGAACAGAGTTTATTTTACCGGATTTGTAGGTGAGGAGGTTTTACAAAAGCTATACAAATGTTCAGATATTGCAGTTTTTCCAAGTACCTATGAACCGTTTGGAATTGTAGCACTTGAAGGAATGGTTGCAGGCATTCCAGTAGTGGTATCAGATACCGGAGGGTTAAGGGAAATAGTGGATCACAGGGTGAACGGAATGAAATTTTACAGCGGAAATTCCAATTCTCTGGCAGACTGTATCCTTGAACTGCTTTGTGATAATAATTTAGCAAAACAGATAAGTATTAATGCGTTGGAAAACGTACATAGGCTTTATAATTGGAATAGAATAACGGAGCAAATTTTACAGGAATATAACTATGTTATTTCTCAATATAACAGCTCAAATAGGGATTGATTTTATTATTTAGTTAAAATTGGAGGTTTAATTGTGTCAAAGAGTAAAAAGAAATTAAAAGTAATCCCCCTTGGTGGATTACAGGAAATAGGGAAAAATATAACTGCTTTTGAATACGGAGAGGACATTTTGGTTGTTGATTGCGGTCTTTCATTTCCTGAGGATGAAATGTTGGGGATCGACTTGGTAATACCTGATGTTACGTATCTGGTTAAAAATAAAGAAAAAGTAAGAGGTATTGTTCTGACACATGGTCATGAGGACCATATAGGTGCACTACCATATGTATTGAGAGAACTAAATGTGCCTATATATGGAACTAAGCTTACTCTTGGTTTGATAAAGTGCAAACTTGAAGAACATGGCCTTCTTGATACTGTTCAGATGGAAACGGTTCATCAGGGACAAACAGTGGAATTGGGGGCTTTTAAGGTAGAATTTATAAGATCTACTCACAGTATTGCCGATGCCGTAGCTTTGGCTATATTTACACCTATAGGTACTGTTATCCATACAGGAGATTTTAAAATTGACTATACCCCAATTGAGGGACAGCCCATGGATCTAGCAAGGCTTGCAGAAATAGGTAAGAAGGGTGTACTTCTGCTAATGTGTGACAGTACAAATGTAGAAAACGAAGGGTACACACTTTCAGAGCGTACTGTAGGAGAGACCTTTGATGAGATATTTATGAACTGTAAAAGCAGGATTCTGGTTGCAACTTTTGCATCAAACGTTCACAGAGTTCAGCAGATATTCAACGCAGCCGTTAAATTCGGACGTAAAGTTACAGTTCTTGGTAGAAGTATGATTAATGTTGTAAATGTTGCAATGGAGTTAGGTTATCTGAATGTGCCGGAAGGGGTACTGATTGATCTTGACAACATGGACAAAGTTCCAAGGGACAAGCTTGTAATTATAACTACAGGCAGTCAGGGCGAGCCTATGTCAGCTCTTACAAGGATTACCTTCAATGAACATAAAAAAGTTGAAATAGTTCCGGATGATCTGGTTATTATATCCGCATCCCCAATACCTGGAAATGAAAAATTAATTTCTAAGGTAATAAATGAGCTGTTCAAAAAAGGTGCAAAGGTAATATATGAAGCACTTGCGGATGTCCATGTGTCAGGACATGCCTGTCAGGAAGAAATTAAACTGATTCATAACTTGGTTAAACCAAAGTTCTTTATGCCGGTACATGGAGAACACAGGCATCTTAGACAGCATGCTGAGCTTGCAGTAAAAATGGGTATGCCAAGAGAGAAAATATTTATAATGGAAATAGGAAAAGTTCTGGAGCTTACCAATGACTCCGCAAAAATTAACGGATCTGTTACAGCAGGAAAGGTTCTTGTTGACGGATTAGGTGTCGGAGATGTAGGGAATGTAGTTTTAAGAGACAGAAAGCACCTTTCACAGGATGGTTTAATAGTAGTGGTAATCACAATAGAGGGTGATACAGGAAATGTAGTGGCAGGCCCCGACATAATCTCAAGAGGCTTTGTATATGTCCGTGAATCTGAGGATTTGATGGAACAGCTTAAAGAAATAGCTAAACAGGCAATATTCAAAAGTTCTTCTAAAAATCAGGGAGATTGGTCCATAAGAAAGTCAGCTATCAGAGAAGCTCTAAAGGACTGTATTTACGAACGTACAAAGCGTAAACCAATGATATTGCCTATAATAATGGAAATCTAATTCCATTTACCTGCAAATAACAATATTTTGAGTAAATTCTTGCCCGGCTTTTCTGAAAGCCGGGTTTTTATATGCCAGTACATATGTATCCGTTGCCTTTGCTTCAATCTCCAGCATTCTTGAAATCAAATTGTCGGTGGAGGATTTGTAGTCAGATGCCTTAGTTACAACCGGAATTGCTGATTTCTTTTTCATAAGGGATAGCAGCTCACGCCCTTTTTCGTTAAATCCTAGAATTCTTGCATATTGCGGACCACCAGTTTCCATGAATTTTTCAATATCAATCCTTTTCATTCCGGCAAGGAGCGACATAAGTATCCTTTGTATGCGTGTTTTAGGATAACGCTTAGTACATATATTATCCAGCAGGTCATCAAAGGAGCCGGAGTTTTCTGCGGCATTTTTAATCCTATACTCAAGGCCCTCTGAAACGTCCTGAATATTCTCCAAGTCTTGCGGTGTAGCATGACGAAGAAAGGCAAGAATTATATTTTCAAAAGAATACAAACTATTTGGCCCTCTGCCTACAGAAATTTCCCTTTCTAAAATCTGTTGCGCCAATGTTGGCAGGGCTTGTCTGCTGGCAACAATTTCACTCTCGTAAATACTGTTCCTAATAGCAGTTGCACTGGATATGTTACCTGTAAGCTCCGGTGTATTATAGCTGTTAGAGATTCTCTTTACTGTAAAAGGCTGTATGGGGCTGTTAAGTTTTATCAGAGCCTTTAAATATTCTAGAGCAAGTATATTATTAGAGGTTTCAAGTAAATAGGAGAGATCTTCAATGAAATCATTCTGTATTTTAAAATATTTTTCCAAAGCTTTTTGCCTGCAAACAGGGAAGGACAGCCCTGAGGACAACTGCTTTTTCAATTCATCCCTATAGCTTTCCGGCTCGGAAACAAGGATTTCGGCTAATTTTTGAAGAGAGCGGATGTCCCCTGACTCGCTTCCAAATGAGATACAATCAACTATACCTATACTGTTCAATATGCTTACGGCACCATATGCAAAAAACTCTGCACTTGACACCGCAAAGGGAACAGGCAGCTCTATGATTAAATCCACGCCGTTACCAAGAGCAATTTCAGTTCGCGCAAATTTATTAATAATGGCCGGTTCTCCTCTTTGTATAAAGTTACCGCTCATTACGCAAACCACTGCATCACAGCCGGTGAGTTTTTTTGATTCTTCTATATGATACATATGCCCGTTATGAAAAGGGTTGTATTCTGCAACTATTCCAAGTACCTTCATTTGTTCTCTCCATGTAATTTGATATGGGTATTATATCAATTATTAATAAAATTTATCAATGGGTGGAAGATAAAATAGTTCGGCTCACAGCTCTCCTTTTTTAACGTTGCAACGACTCAACATCGTGTGTTCGGCGTGTTGCGTAAGTGACATCTTGTCACTTTACTTAAAAAAGGATTACTGTGAGCCTACAATTTCAGAAAAAGCTATGAACTGTGCTTCACATATATTTGAAGTTGTTGTCATTGAGCGACGGTTCAGCACTTACAAGTTAATTTATGCATTATTCAGAACTGCTGCACCTGTTTCCTCCTCGAACTGCTTTTTATACAGGGAATAATAGTAGCCTTTCTGTTTTTTAAGCAACTCGCTGTGATTTCCACGTTCAAGAATTTTTCCGTTTTTTACAACCAGAATAATATCTGCTTTCTTAATGGTAGAAAGCCTGTGAGCAATTAAAAACGATGTCCTGTTTTTCAGTATATGCATTATTGCTTCCTGAATCATTTGCTCAGTCTGTGTGTCAATAGAGGAGGTTGCTTCGTCAAGTACGAAAATCCTTGGGTCTGAAATAACCGCACGGGCAAATGAAATCAACTGTTTTTCACCGGTGGACAGTCGGTCGCCGCCTTCACCTATGTTTGTGTCAAGACCGTTTTCCAGACTGTTTATAACTCTGTCTGCAGCCACTATTTTTACGGCGGCTTCTATTTCTTCATCAGTGGCGTCAAACTTGCCGTAACGAATATTTTCCCGAACAGTTCCCGAAAACAGGTGGGGGCTTTGAAGTACATAGCCTATATTATTGTGCAGCCACAATTGTGAACGCTCCCTGTAATCTCTTCCGTCAATAAGTATCTGGCCGGAGGTTGGTTCAAAAAACCTACAAGCAAGGTTAACAAGAGTGCTTTTGCCCGCACCGGTTTCACCTACAATTGCTACTGTTGTTCCTGACGGTATTTTAAGATTGAAATCCCTCAATATATATTCGTCACCGTCCGGGTATTTAAAGGTAACATTTTTAAACTCAATATCACCTACAAGTGGTTCCCAATTTTCTTTCTTGGGGTTGAAATTGTCCCCGTATTTTTCAATAACTTCAGGAGTATCCGTAATATCCGGTTCAGTCTCCAACAGGCCCGTAACACGTTCTATATTTGCCTGAGTAGATACAAAGTCTGCAAATACACGGGCTATTTGCTGTATTGGCTCAAAAATACTGACAGCATAGGTAATAAATACAGAAAGAGTACCTAATTCCATTGGATTTTTCATTACTATGTAGCCGCCATAAGTCAATACCATAGTGAGAGAAGTTGCACTGAAACATAGAATAATTGGTATAAATACTGCATTCAATACAGTTGCACGCATAGTCGAAGAGTAGAACTTATCTGTAACCTGTGAAAAATCCTTTAAGTTGTTGTCCTCAATTACCAGAGTTTTAGAGGTTCTGGCCCCGGTTATCCCTTCATTGAAAGCACCTGTCATGGTCGAATTAATTTTTCTGATTTTTCTGTTAACGTTAAGGATTTTTTTCTGAAAGTACATTGTTATAACAGAAATAAACGGAATAATAGTCATTACTAACAAGGCAAGCTTAACATTAAGGAATAGCATTGCTATGAAAACACCTATTACATATATCACAGCCCATAGCAAATCAATAAGTCCCCAGGAAACCATCTGGCCTATTCTTCCTGTATCACTCATAACTCTGGCCATCATATAGCCAACGGGAGTCTTATTGTAATAAGTAAAGGAAAGTTTCTGCAAATGCACAAAAAGAGACTTTCGGATGGACTTTGATACATTAAGCTCAACAGTCATTGCATTACGAATAAAAATAATTACCGCTAAGGCCTGAATAAGAAGTACAGAACTGTTTACCAGTGCAAATTTTCCTATTCCGTCAGTAGACTTTGGTGTTATAAAATTGTTTATTGCATACCGTTGAAAAAACGGATATATAATGTCAATCAAAGAAACAAGTATTAAAAAAGACATAGCCATTGCAAAGGCTTTTTTATACAGCTTTACAAAGGGAACAACATTTCCCCAGACCTTTATGGAAAAGGGCTTTTTGTAATCTTCTTCTTCATAGTATGCCATTAATTACCACCTCCTGTTTGAACAGTTGAATCTGATAGCTCAGTTTCAAGACTGCTTTGTATATCATATATTTTTCTATAAATACCTTTGTCGTTGGCAAGTAATTCAGTATGTGAACCGATTTCCGTAATTTTGCCATTATCCAGAACCATGATGACATCTGCTTGCATTAATGTAGTAATTCTATGTGAAATCAGGAGTACTGTACTTTGCCCGGTACTATTTTTTAAAGCACTACGAATTTTTGCATCTGTTTCAGAGTCAACCGCTGAAAGGGAGTCATCAAATATCATGATAGGCGGCTTTTGCATAAGCATTCTAGCAATAGCGACTCTTTGCTTCTGTCCTCCGGAGAGAGTAACTCCACGCTCGCCTACAATAGTGTCATAACCCTTGGTAAAACTCATAACGGCTTCATCTACTGCGGCAATATCTGCACAATAGCGTATTCGCTCCATATCATCGGTATTCTCAAAAATATCTATATTTTCCTTAATAGTTTTGGAAAACAAAAACGGCTCCTGAAGAACAAATCCAATATTCTTGCGGAGATGTTCAAGCTTTATTTTCCTAATATCCACTCCGCCAATTTCAATTAAACCCTGGCCATCAGGGAGGTTATATAATCTGTCCAGAAGGTAGGTTATTGTGGACTTACCCGACCCTGTACCTCCCAATATACCGAAAGTGGTTCCGGCCTTAATTTTAAATGAAATATCTTTTAGTACCGGCTTAACACCTTCATAATCAAAATTGACATTCTTAAACTCAATATCGCCAATCATGTCAGGTGTCACGGCACCTTCACAATCTTTTTCTTCTTCCTCCGCAACTATTTCCAGTACACGATTCAGAGAAACGCTGGTTTTACTGAGCTCCGAAAGAATACGTCCAAAATTCCTTACCGGCCAAATCAACATGGAATTATAGAAAACAAATACAAGAAATTCACCAAGTGTAATAATTCCCTTTGCTGCATCAATTGATCCCATGATTACTATGAGAGTAACCTGGAGCCCGGAAACAAAATCCCCGATTCCCCAATATTTACTTAAAAGAAAGCCAAGTTTAATCCAATAGTTAGCGAAGTGATCGTTTTTTGTGTCAAAGTTTTCAATTTCATAGTTCTGTCGTCCAAAAGCACGCACTACACGCACTCCTGTAAGATTTTCCTGTACCATTGCAGACAATGCACCTTCAGCTTCGTCAGCAAACTTGAACTTGGCAGCAATTTTATTATAGAAAATTGCCGAGTATGCCACAACAATAGGGAAGAAGGCCAGTGCTATGAGAGATAGCCTTATATTCATTGTAAACATGATAGTAATAGAGAAGCCTACTAAAAAAACAGTTCTTATCATTTCTATAAGCTGCTGAGAGATAAAATTTCTTATAACCTCAACATCGGAAGTGCATCTTTGTATTATGTCACCAGTCTGGTTTTTAACATGCCAGCTGTAAGGTAGCCTCTGAATATGACTGAACAGGTGATTTCTCATTTTACGAATTGTACCCTCTGAAGCCTTTGCAATACATATTCTGAAAAGCAATGTAAACAAACCCGACAAAGCAGCAAGTGCCAGAGCCAGAAGGGAACAGGTAAGCAGATTGCTCCTGAGCATATCCCTGCCTCCATGGCTATTGATAAAATTCATAATAAATTTAGGCAGTTTCAGCTCCTCATTGCCAATAATTGAATCAACAATAATCTTAGTTATTTGCGGCATCAGGTAATTGAATACTATTGCTAACATTGTAAACAACACAGCAAGAGCAAATAACCATTTATATCCTTTCATGAATGAATAGAGCATCTTAACTCGACCTTTGTTTTTGGATTGCATATAAATTCTCCTTATATTAAATGTAATTATTTTTAGTAACAGTCACTTAAAAACAGGGTATTTATGAGAAATTATCGAAAAATAAGGAATAAAAAAACACGATAACGCAAGCATCGTGTTCAATATATTTATTTAACATATTTAACTGTATGACGGTTACTAAAGTGCTGACCTTAAAAAGCAAAACAAAATAAAATAACAATTGCTTTACATAAAGGTCCAATATTAAATTATGGATGAAATACCCCGCTAATTTTATTGTACATATTTTTTAAACACTCCTTTCACCGAATTTGTAATATACAAGAATACATTACCAACATATGTTATTACAGCACAGCGAGTCCTGTCAATAGCTGTAATACATTTGTAAAATAAAAAATGTAAAAGCATTATGTCCCCTAATGAAATGTGAACAAGAAAAAACTCCGTACACAGCATAAAAGCGAATGTACAGAGCTTTGTTGGTGGAGGGAGATGGATTCGAACCATCGAAGTCAGAGACAACAGATTTACAGTCTGCCCCCTTTGGCCACTCGGGAACCCCTCCAAAATCAATATGTTGTTTTCAGCAACAAATAAGATTATGC
>JAEYNY010000076.1 GCA_023412275.1 Bacillota bacterium | reverse complement strand
CGGCAACGCTACCGAATTTATCTCCCTGGCATTGGAGCAGAACCTGAACCTCATCGGCAAGCGTGAAAACTATGTGGAGTACATCGCAGGCCGTCCCCGTGTGGAGCGGATTGGTGAGCATGGTCTGTTCACCGATGCAGGCGTTCCGGTGGTGCTGGCTCAGGTGCAGGAGGATGTGTGCAAGCACAAGGGTGCTGTCTGGACTCATGTCATCAGCCTGCGCCGGGAGGATGCCGCAAGGCTCGGATACGACAGCGGAAAGCAGTGGCAGGATTTGCTCCGCAGCAAAAAAGCAATGCTCTGCAAGCATATGAAAATCGACAGCGAGAATCTGTGCTGGTACGCTGCCTTTCACAATGAAAGCCATCATCCCCATGTGCATCTCATGGTTTACTCTGCCAAAGACAATGACGGATTCCTTACCGAGCCTGCCATTGAAGCCATGCGCTCGGAGCTGGCGCATGATATTTTCCGTCAGGACTTCGCTCACATTTATGAGCATCAAAACGAAGCCCGCAGCCAGCTTAAGCAGGGTGCTGCCGAGGTGATGGCAGAGCTGCTTTCACAGGTGCAGGATCGTGTCTGTAAAAACAAAGCTATTGAAGCAGATCTGCTACTGTTGGCTCGGCGGCTTCAAAATACCGGCGGCAAAAAGGTCTATGGTTACCTCAAGGCAGATGTGAAAGCCATCATCGACCGCATTGTGGATGAGCTTGCCAAGGAGGAACGGATTGATAAGCTGTACCGGGCATGGAACGACTGGCAGAATGAAATCCTCAAGACTTACATGAATAAGCTGCCGCCCCTTCCTCCGCTCTCTCAGCAGAAACAATTTAAAAGTATCAAAAATATGGTGATCGCCGACGCGTTAAAGCTGGGTGGTCACCATGTTTCATTTGAGGATGAAGATGCACCGGAACCGGAGCTGCCGGAGCCTACGTATGGTGAGCAGGAGGAAACCTTCATGGAGCCTGCCGATATCGTCTTTCGTGCCGAGTGGAGCAAGCAATACAAACTGGCGAGAAAATATCTCTACGGCAGCGAGGATGTGCCGCAGGACTTTGACAAGGCATACAGCTTGTTCCTGCTGGAAGCAGAATCCGGCAATGCCCTTGCTATGCACGACCTCGGCAGAATGTTCGCCGATGGCTTGGGTCGTGAAATTGATTTACAGGCCGCACACGAATGGTATGAAAAAGCGCTGTCCGCCTTTTTATCCGCAGATACAGAAAAGCCCAAGCCCTATTTGGAATACCGAATTGGAAAAATGTATGCCGCCGGTCTCGGAACTGATCAGGACTATGGGCAGGCAGCTTCATGGTTTCAGGAGGCGGTGGAAAAAAATCACAAGTACGCCCAATACTCCCTCGGCTGTTTGTATTACCGTGGTCAGGGTGTTCCGCAGGATTATGCACAAGCGCTCTGGCTCTATACGCTGTCTGCCGATCAGGGAAACCCCTATGCGGATTATGAGCTTGCCAAAATGTATCGTGATGGTGTTGGCGCACCGGTGGATGCCCCTACTTCCAATGAGCATTTCAAGGCTGCCTTTATCGGATTTTATCGTCTGGAAAAGGACAGTCATGATGACAAGCTGCAATATCGCCTCGGTCAGATGCTCTATACAGGAACCGGTGCGGATAAGGATGTGCAGGCTGCGGTTTCCTATCTGGAGAAATCGGCACAGCTTGGAAATGTGAATGCCCAATATTTGCTGGGCAAGGTGTGTCTGGAAACCAGTATAGGAAACCCTGCGCAGGCGGTGGCTTGGATGACCAAAGCAGCGGATGCTGGAAACGCCGGAGCGCAGTATGCTCTCGGTAAGCTGTACCGGGATGGCAATCATGTGGAGAAAGACATTCAAAAGGCCGTGGCCATGTTCACTGCCGCCGCAGAACAGAAAAACGAGTACGCCGCCTATCAGCTTGGCAAACTCTATCTCGCCGGTATGGATATCCCGAAGAATGTTACGGAAGCGGTCAAGTGGTTCACTCTCTCCTCTAACCTTGGCAATACTTACGCCCAATATGCCTTGGCGAAACTGTATCTTACCGGTGATGGCGTTCCCAAGAATGTCGGTGCGGCAATCCGACTGTTCACCTTATCAGCAGAGAAGAAAAATGAGTTTGCGGCTTACCAGCTCGGTAAGCTCTATCTCCAAGGGGAAGATGTCCCAAGGAATGTGGAAACCGCTATCCGATGGCTGACAGATTCTGCCGAACAGGGAAATCAGTTTGCTCAGTATGCTCTTGGTAAGCTGTATTTTTATGACGATGAGGTTCCCCGTGACAAGGAAAAGAGTCTTTACTGGCTGGGGATGTCTGCGGCGCAGGGCAATATTTACGCACAGTACCTGATTGACAACATAGGCAGTTATCGCAATCCCTCGGTGTTGTTGGCTACCACCCGGCTCATGCACCGGCTGGAAAATCTGTTCCGGGAGGATTATCGCAGAACCGCAGGAATCGCTGCCGGTCAAATCGACCGCAAGCGCAGACGGAAGCTACAGGAGAAAAAGCAGGCGCAGGGTCACAAGCGGGATGACCATGCGCCACAAATTCATCTATGATGGGAGGTTTTAGTGTGTCAGGCTATATTTATTTTACAGACGAACAAAAGGAACGAGCCAATTCTGTGGACTTGGTAGATTTTCTGCAGCGGCAAGGTGAAAGGCTCCTGCCATCAGGGAGGGATAAGCGGCTGGCCAGAGATCACAGTATCACGGTAAGAGGCAACCGATGGTACGATCACGCTTCTGAGGAAGGCAGCTATGCCATCGACCTTGTGAAACGGCTCTATAACCTGTCTTTCCCAGAGGCGGTCAGCTTGCTGCTGGGTGGTGAACAGGGCGTAGAATACCGGCAGCACAGCAAAAGCAGCGAACCGGAACAGCGAAAGCCCTTTGCCCTACCGCCAGCGCACACGGATATGCGCCGGGTGTTCGCCTATCTCATCAAGCAGCGCTGCATCAGCCGGGAGGTGCTGTCGGAGCTTGCCAGAGAAAAGCTGCTGTTTGAAGATGCCGAATATCACAACGCTGTATTTGTAGGCTTTAATGAAAAAGGTGTTGCCCGTCATGCCCATAAGAAAAGCACGGCAACCGGCAGCAGCTTTCGCATCAATGTGGAGCGCAGCAATCCGGCCTACAGCTTTCACTACATTTCCAAGAATCCCTATCCACACAACCTGTTTGTATTTGAAGCGCCTATTGATATGCTGTCGTACATCAGCTTGCATCAGCAGAACTGGAAAAACGCCAGCTATGTGGCGCTGAACGGTGTGTCGGAGCAGCCAATCCTGAAGCTGCTGGAGCTGTACCCGCAGCTCGACCATGTGGTGCTGTGCCTTGACCACGATGCGGCAGGTATCGAAGCTGCCGAGCGAATCTATGATATTCTGACAGAGCATGGGCAGCCTGCGGTAGGTCAGGCGCAGTCCAGATACAAAGACTGGAATGAAGATTTAAAAGCAAAGCACGGCTTTACACCGCTCCCTGCAGAGGAACATCCTCAGCTATTGCTTCGGGATGAACTGTGCAATGAAATCGGTCAATATGCACGAGCGCATCCAAATGCCGACTGCTCCGCCGATATATTTCGGAAAGCACTGCAAAGCTGTCGGGGAAATCCACAACAGATCAAGAAAACTCTGATAGAGCTGGCCGGTCTTTCTATGCAGGCTGCTACTAAGGAATACAAACACATCGGTCACTGCCGGGATTTATCTGTGGTACAAAGCCGGTTGCGATACGGTTTCAAGCCCTATCAAAACCGTGGCAGACTGGAAAACAAACTGAGCGACATCGGAAATTCTCTGATGCCGCTTTTTTCATGCTCCGAAATAGAAACGCAGAGTGAAAAACAAAGTCATGCGGAAAGCCTTGAGCAGCTTGCGTCCGAATGCTTAAAGGGCGCTGTTCTTGCGGAGCTTTCCATTCAGCAAACAGCAGAGAAAAAACAAGAGCAAGGTGGTTTGTGTTTATCATGAGCCGCTTACAGAAAGGAGTCCCTCTATGCCATCCCAAGTATTTATCCTCATAGCAGTAGCCGCCGTGATGTTTTTCGTCATCGGCGGCCTTTCTCTTTTGGCACATTACTACACTCTTAGCGGCATCAAATCCAAAACGGTCGGTGACGGTCAGCACGGTACCGCCCGCTTCGCCACAGAAAACGAAATCAAACGGACATACACCCATGTACCCTATGAGCCGGAGAAATGGCGACGTGGGCAGAATCTGCCCGCCCTGCAGGGGCTTGTGGTGGGCTGTAAGCAAAAGGCCGGTGCTACCATCGCCCTTATTGATGAGGGTGACATTCACTGCCTCATGATCGGTGCTGCCGGTGTAGGCAAAACCGCAAACTTTCTTTATCCCAACATCGAATACGCCTGTGCCTCCGGCATGAGCTGGCTCTGCACCGATACCAAGGGCGACCTGTTCCGAAACTACGCAGGCATCGCAAAGGAATACTACGGATACAAAATATCGGTGCTGGATCTGCGCAACCCCACCCGCTCGGACGGCGATAACATCCTGCAGCTGGTGAACCGTTACATGGATGCCTATATGGAAAATCCGGAGAACCTCTCCATGAAAGCCAAGGCCGAGAAGTATGCCAAGATTACTGCCAAGACCATCATTTCCAGCAGCGGCGAGGACTCGGCAAGCTACGGTCAAAATGCCTTCTTCTACGATGCTGCTGAGGGCTTACTTACCTCGGTGATTTTGCTGATTGCGGAATACTGCCCTCCGGAAAAGCGGCACATCATATCGGTGTTCAAAATGATACAGGACTTGCTGGCTCCCTCGCCGGTGAAAAATAAAAGCCAGTTTCAATTGTTGATGGATAAGCTGCCCTCCGACCACAAGGCAAAGTGGTTTGCGGGAGCCGCCCTCAATACCGCCGACCAAGCGATGGCGTCTGTGCTGTCCACAGCGATGTCACGCCTCAATGCCTTTCTGGATTCGGAAATGGAGCAGATTCTGTGTTTTGACAGCTCGCTGGATACGGAAACCTTTTGCAAGGAGAAGTGTGCAATCTTCATCGTGCTGCCGGAGGAAGATAACACGAAATATTTTATGGTGTCTTTATTCCTCCAGCAGCTCTATCGGGAGATGCTCACAGTCGCTGATGAATACGGCGGCAAGCTCCCCAACCGGGTTATGATCTTTGCCGATGAGATCGGAACCATCCCGAAAATCCAGTCAATGGAGATGATGTTCTCCGCAGGCCGTTCCCGCCGCATCAGCATGGTACCCATCATCCAGTCCTTTGCACAGCTTGAGAAAAACTACGGCAAGGAGGGTTCCGCCATCATCATCGATAACTGTCAGGATATTTTATTTGGTGGCTTTGCGCCCAACTCGGAAAGCGCCGATATTCTCTCAAGAGCGCTGGGAAACAAGACTGTCATGTCTGGCTCCATCAGCAGAGGAAAGAATGATCCCAGCCAGAGCCTGCAGATGATCCAAAGGCCTCTGATGACACCCGATGAGCTGAAAACCCTGCCCAAGGGCAATTTTATTTTGGCCAAGACCGGCTGCTGTCCCATGCGCACCAAGCTGCCGCTGTTCCTCAAATGGGGCATCCGGTTCGGAAAAACCTTTGAGGTGGAAGAACGTGCCGCCCGAAAGGTTCACTATGCCGACCGCTTTGAACTGGAGCAGGAAATCCTCCAGCGGGGCTGTGCCTATGACGAGGAGGACTTTGCCGAAATGCCGGAGCCTCCCTACGATGACCCAAGCGGAGGTACGCTGCACACACTGGTACCGGAGCATGATCCGGAGCCTCCTGCTATGCCTCTGCGCACGGATTAAGGAGGTGTTCGTGATTGAGTTATTTATCCTCTATCTATGCTGCGGATGTTCCGCACCGTGCCGTAGTGGTGTACCGTTATTTGAAAGACCGGGCAAACAAAGACGGAACCTGTTACCCTTCCATCGGTACCATTGCAAAGGACTTGAAGCTCTCCCGCCGCACAGTGCAGAGAGCCATCGCTGACCTTGAAAAGACAGGCCATCTTCAAAAGGAACAGCGCTGGCGGGAAAATGGCGGCAAGAGCAGTTTATTGTTTACGGTGAAATGAAAAACACATACCCTGCCGCCAAGGGAACAGTGCGTCCTGTCGGCGGCATATGGTATGTGTCATCATGGCCTATGCAGTGAACCTGTCACTCTAAGGAT
The DNA here is from genome assembly GCA_023412275.1 of Bacillota bacterium. Lineage (GTDB taxonomy): Bacteria > Bacillota > Clostridia > Acetivibrionales > DSM-1351 > Ruminiclostridium. Next base: position 3,674 of record JAEYNY010000076.1, on the reverse strand, counting down.
TTCTTAAACACAGAGAAAAGACAATCTATCTCTTTGACATGAAGAAAATCCATCCTCGAAGATAGAAGATGGATTCTGCTTATCTGGCATCCAATAATGCTTTGACGGTTGCGGCAGCTATTTTGATTTCCTTTTCACCGCACAGCTGGATCATGTGCAAAAGCTGTTCTTTTTCTCTGTCTGTATGTTGAATTTCAGGATAAAAGATCGTATCGGCTGATATTTTCAAGGTGCGAATAATCTTGAGCAGCACCGGCATTCTTGGATGTTTGTTTTCATTCTCGATGGCCATTATGTACCTTGTCGTGACCCCGGCCTGTTCCGCAAGCGCATCCTGTGTCATGCCTGCTGCAATTCGGGCATCCTTTATGGTCTGGCCAAATGAGTTCAGTAATTCCTCCACTGTTAGTTCACCTCCCATCCCAATTTTACAGTATGGGCATAGGATTGAGAACGAACCACTAATGACTGTAAGAACGAACATATATATACCGAACGAAGTGTTGATTTTATTCGCTTATGCGTATATACTGTAAGCAATATACATGGTGGAGGAATACAAATGCTTGATTATATATCTGTGCAGCAGGCTTCTGGCAAATGGGAAATCTCCAAGCGGAGAATACAAAAGCTCTGTGAAGAAAATAGAATTGACGGAGCGGTTCGCTTCGGTCGTGCTTGGGCAATCCCCAAGGATGCTCCAAAACCTGCAGACAAACGATTAAAGAAAACTTGAGGAAATCTTGAGATTTAGTTGAGATAATAAAAAGCATTCTGCGAAAGGAGGTTTGAAGATATGAGTAAAAAGATATTATTGGTAGACGATGAAAAAGGTATTGTCACCATGATGAAAAATTATTTTGAAATGTCAGGGTATTCTGTTTACACCGCATATAACGGAAATGAAGCATTACAAAAAGCGGCACATAATCCTGATATAATTTTACTGGATATCAATATGCCTGATATAGATGGCCTTACCGTCTGCCGGCGCATTCGAGAACATATTACATGCCCTATTTTATTTTTAACTGCCCGTATTGAAACGAACGACAAGATAAATGGGTTCAGTGCTGGCGCAGATGATTATATTGTAAAACCCTTTGACCTTGATGAATTAGGTGCAAGGGTAACAGCACACTTAAGGCGTGAAAACCGCAGACAGGAGCAGTCGACTGTTCGGTTCTTTGAAGATATGGCAATAGACTATTCCAAGAGGCAGGTTACTATAAAAGAATACGATGTTTTTCTTTCAAAAAAGGAATTTGATATTGTCGAACTTTTATCCATGAATGCAGGACAGGTGTTTGATAGAGAACGAATATACGATTTGGTGTGGGGACTTGATGGTGATGGGAATAGTGATACCATTATGGAGCATATTCGTAAGATAAGAGCAAAGCTTGCCGCACTTTCACTTCACAGCTATATTGAAACAGTTTGGGGGGTGGGTTATAAATGGAATGGTTGAAAAATAGAAGCTTAAAACAGTCATTTTTTGTAATTAGCGCACTCTTTTTGTGTGTTGGGCTGTTATTATCTGCCATATCCTTTGTGGCATGTGTGGAACTTCGAAGCAAGGTCGAATCATACCCTCAATATGAAATTACTGTAGATGAAAATGGCGAGATTGCTTCTTCATACCAAAACGCAACAACAGAAGAAAATAATCGTAATGCAAACTATTTATTATTCGATATTTTGCAATTTGCCCTGCCACTTTTCTTTGTGGTAGTATCATTGGTCTTGGCTGACATTACCTTTTATCGTATTAAGTTAAAAAAGCCTCTTGTTGTTTTACAAAACAGTGCCGACCGGATACGGAAGCAAGACTTGGATTTTACGGTAGAAAAGCTTTCAAGCGATGAACTTGGAGAACTTTGCGCCGCTTTTGAAACAATGCGCATAGAACTTCAATCGAATAACCAAGATCTTTGGAGACAGATGGAAGAACGAAAAAGGCTGAATGCTGCGTTCTCCCATGATTTAAGAAATCCTGTAACAGTTTTAAAAGGATGCGCAAAATTATTGGAGAAGAATTTGTCAGGTGAGAAACCGGATTATTCTAACATGAAAGAGTCCCTTTCTCTGATAACCCAGTACACTTCCCGAATAGAAACCTATGTAGAAGCAATGTCTACCGCTCAAAAAATAGAGGATTGGAACTATGCTCCGCAAGTTACACGCTGGTCGGTTCTTTTAAAGGAATTAGAACAAAGCATATCCTTTCTCGGCAATTATGAAAAAATAGAAATAAAGTTTACTTCCACAAGAGTTGATACTGAAGTATCTGTCGATAAGTCTATTCTTCAAAACGTAATCGAAAATCTTGTCAGCAATGCTTTAAGATATGCGGAAACAACAATCCAAATAAACCTGTCCTATGATACAGAAAAAATTATTGTATGCGTATCTGATGACGGAACTGGCTTTTCACCTGCGCTTCTTCAAAAAGGAATTCGCCCCTTTTTAAGAGATGATAACCGGGACGAGCAAGAACATTTTGGCATGGGACTTTATGTATGCTCCCTACTTTGCCAAAAACATGGAGGAAATTTAAAAGTAGAAAACATCCCAAACGGGGCAAAAGTAACCGCTCGTTTTTTAATTTTACAATCTTGAGAGATTTTTGAGATTTATATTTTACACTCTCCTTATAACAAAAATAAGGAGAGTGTTTTTTATGATAATTGAAGCCAAAGAAATTTCAAAGATTTATGGCAACGACGAAAACAAAGTTATTGCTTTAAACAAGGTTAACTTAGAAATTGCGTCCAGTGATTTTATATCGATTATGGGCCCATCGGGCAGTGGAAAAAGCACATTGCTGCATATTCTTTCGGGTCTGGATAAACCCACATCAGGCAACCTTTCTTATGACGGGAAAGAAATTTACAGCTTCAGTGACAAGGAACTATCTGCTTTTCGCAGACAAAGAATTGGTTTTATCTTTCAGCAATTTAATCTGCTTCCTGTTCTGACAGCAAAGGAAAATATCACCATGCCGCTGTTACTTGACAAGAAAGAGCCTAATGAAACATATCTGAAACGGCTTACGGATTTACTCGGCATCAGCGACCGATTAACCCATTTGCCCCATGAGCTGTCGGGTGGGCAGCAACAGCGTGTAGCCATTGCCCGTGCCCTGATTGCTGAGCCGGATATTATTTTTGCCGATGAACCAACCGGAAATCTTGATAGTAAAAGCGGCGGCGAGGTAATGGAAATGCTCAAAAATATACAGCACAAAATGGGAAAGACACTTGTGATTATTACCCATGATAACCGGATAGCTACAATGGCAGACAGGCAATTTGTTATTGTGGACGGTGTTCTCTCGGAGGTGACAGCGAAATGAAATCCTATCGTACCCTTGCATGGAAAGAACTATGGGCGCAAAAAGTCACCTCTATACTAATTTTAATTGCAGTGATTCTATCCACCATGATGACAACCGTAATTGGGCAGTCAATTGGTATTTTGAGTGCTATGCAGCAAAGCCAAGCAATTAATCTGAATGGAAATAGATATGCAACCTTGCATCAACTGACCAAAGAGCAGGCAAGTGAATTATCAGTAGATCCTCGTCTTGCTTATGCAGGCAGTGTTATTTCCATCGGAAGGGCAGATATAAAAAACAGCAAAATATCTGTTTTGCTTAGAGAATATATGGG
>JAEYNY010000052.1 GCA_023412275.1 Bacillota bacterium | reverse complement strand
TATGCTGTTCATGCGGAAATGTATCCTCCTAATGTATATTTTTGTGTGGTAACTTAAACATACACTATGGATGCACTTTCCGCATTATTTTTTTACTAATTGTCACACATGTATTGTAATCCTACATGAAGTTTATATAAGGATTAATGGGAACTATGGAAATCCTGAACCGTATAATATATAATATATTGGGTTAAGAGTAAAAAGTTTGTAAAATATTTAAACTATTTATCAAGAGGAGTACTATGAATAATACAATTAATCTTTTTTGCTTTCCATATGCAGGGGGTTCCTCAAGCATATATTCCAAGTTAAAACATTTTGCTGACAAAAACATAAAAGTGATACCCGTGGAACTTGCAGGGAGAGGACAAAGGATAAGTGAGCCATTATACAATAATATGTCAGAAGTAATAAATGATGTTTACAATAAAATATCATCGTCTGTTGGTGAACAGCCCTTCGCTTTATTTGGACATAGTATGGGAAGCTCTATTGTCCTTGAATTAGCACAAAAAATTCTTAAAGACAAAAAAACAGAACCGCTGCAGCTTTTTTTATCGGGTCGATGTCCTCCTGTACTTTATAAAAATTTTAAAAAAATATATGATTTACCCGATGAGAAATTTATAAATGAGGTTTACGAACTCGGAGGTACACCCAAAGAGGTTTTTGAAAACAAGGAATTGCGTCATTTATTTCTGCCTATATTAAGGTCGGATTATAAATTAATTGAAGAGTATGAGTATATTGAAAAAGATGAAAAATTAAGCTGTGACATAACAGTTTTTAATGGAAAAGATGACAAAATGACCAGCTTGGAAGGATTGCAAAAATGGGCAGATTATACATCCGGTAAAACTGAAATAATTGAATTTGATGGCGGACACTTTTTTCTGCATAATCAAATGGAGCAAATCATGAAAATAATAAATAAAACTTTAAATTGTTAATATTCAAAATAAATGTCGGAACCACAGACTGTCCTTGGGTTCCGACATTTTAAATGCGTTGGGTAAAATAATTATTTCTTCATAGAATTATTATAATTATTGATAACTGTATCACACCAGTCATCAAACTCTTTATCTTCAGTCTGAAGTTCCGGATGGGAGAGAATATTTTCCAAAACAAATCTGACTCCCTGATCAAAACGCACAGTGGCAATGAAACCGGGTACCAACCTTTTTATTTTTGAATTGTCGAATACAACTGTATTTGACTTATCACCCAAAAGAGAACCTGTGAAATCATAGTCACTGCAAGCCGCTAGATAGTCGGTTGCAATGTGTACAGCATTGAGCTTTACTCCTAAAGCAGAAGCGATTATCTGATATATCTGGTTCCAGGTAAGGCTTTCATCAGACGTAATGTGAACCGCCTCACCAATGGTATGAATATTACCCATTAAGCCTATAAAACCTTTAGCAAAATCAGTGTTATATGTCAAAGTCCATAATGAACTTCCGTCCCCGTGAATAATTACAGGTTTGTTTTCCAACATTCTCTTTATTACCTGCCAGCTGCCGTTATTTCCATGAACACCCAGAGGAATACTACTATGGTCGTAAGTGTGACTGGGACGTACAATAGTTACTGGAAATCCGTTGTTACGGTATTCTGACATTAGAAGTTCTTCACAAGCAATTTTATTACGAGAATACTCCCAATAAGGGTTTGCAAGTGGTGTTGATTCGGTTATTCGAAAATCAGACAGAGGCTTTTGGTACGCTGAAGCAGAGCTAATAAATATGTATTGCTTTGTTCTGCCTGAAAAGAGTCTGATATCACGTTCAACCTGAGAAGGTACAAATGCGATAAAATCTGCCACAACATCAAAATCCTCATCTTTTATAAGGGAACTTACAAGTACTTCGTCATTTATATCAGCCTTTATTAGTTTTGCTCCTTCAGGTATTCTATCGGATCTGTTACCCCTGTTAAGAAGATAAAGTTCCCAACCCTGTTCAACCAAAGAGGACGAAATTGCCGAACTAATAATGCCTGTTCCACCAATAAATAGTGCCTTCATAATAATTCTCCTTTGATTTTATAAATTCAATCATTTGTACTGGTAAATAATTTATAAAAGTATTATATAACGATAATTAAAATAAATACATAATCATATGGTAAAAAGTACTTGAAAGCCTACACAATTATGTTATAATTAAGTTGAATTCAAATTTCTTTTCTTGCAATTCCATTTCTTAAATTAATTCCTTTTTTTAAATGTTTGCTTACTATTTTGTTTTCATGTTGTATAATAAATAAATACGGTTTATTTACTTTATAACGGAGGCACAAATATGAGAGCAGAAATATTAGCCGTTGGTACAGAGTTGCTTATGGGGCAGATTGTTAATACCAATGCACAGTATATATCCTCAAAACTGCCTGAAGCAGGAGTTGGTGTATATTATCACAGTGTAGTAGGTGATAACCCAGATAGATTGGAAGACTCTTTGAAACTTGCTTTGGAACGATGTGACATTGTGATTACAACAGGCGGTCTGGGACCTACACAGGATGATTTGACAAAGGAAACTATTTCACGCGTCTGCGGTAAAAAGTTGGTTATTCATGAAGAGAGCCTGAATAAAATAAAAGATTATTTCAGCAGGCTTGGAAGGCAGATGACGCCAAATAATGAAAAGCAAGCGTACATGCCCGAAGGTTGTATTGTACTTAAAAATAAAAATGGTACTGCACCGGGATGTATAATTGAAATGGGAGAAAAGGTAGTTGTAATGCTCCCGGGCCCGCCGATAGAAATGAAGCCGATGTTTTTGGATTATGTTATGCCATATTTCAAAAATAAGGGCGATTATTCTCTGGAATCAGTAATTTTAAGGATTTTTGGTATCGGTGAATCAGCCATGGAAACTAAAATAATAGATTTGATTGATGGCCAAACAAACCCGACTATTGCCACATATGCCAAGGAAGGCGAGGTTACGATAAGGGTAACAGCCAGTGTGCAAAAGGGGGAAAGTGCAGAACAAATACTGATGCCTGTTGTAAACGAGATTAAGAAAAGAACCGGCGAAAGTCTGTACTCTGTTAAGGATGAAACTTTGGATTCTGTGGCTGCAGGACTTCTTTTGAAAAACAATATTACAATTGCAACTGCCGAATCCTGTACAGGAGGTCTTATTTCAGAGATGCTTACAGATATACCCGGTATATCAAGAGTGTTTATGGGGGGAGCAGTAACATATTCCAATGAAGCAAAAATGGAATACCTCGGAGTACAGGAGCAGACACTTCAGGCTCATGGAGCAGTCAGTCGTGAAACAGCAGCAGAAATGGCAGAAGGCATCAGAAAGAGGTTAAAGACGGACATTGGTATATCCGTTACAGGAATAGCAGGGCCCGGCGGAGGTACTGCTGAAAAACCCGTTGGATTGGTCTATATTGGTCTTTCCGGTGACAGCGGTACAATCGTAAAAGAGCTGCGACTTTCAGGTAATAGAAAAAAAGTCAGAACGATAACGGCATTAAATGTGTTTGACTTAATAAGAAGACATATTTTAAAGCTGAAAATTGATCTTTGATAATTGATATACACAGGAAAAGGGCTGCAAGTGGGCAGCCGGGAGGGTTTAATTTGAGTTCAAATAATAAAAAATTAACAGGTGCCGCAATAATTGTAATGGCGTCGTTGGTTGTAAGCAGAATAACAGGTTACTTAAGAACAATACTTATTAATAATCTGCTTACCGCAGCACAGTCGGATTCACTGCTGGCAGCGTTCAGAACCACTGACTTAATGTACAATTTATTAATCGGAGGGGCAATTTCCGCCGCACTTGTTCCCGTACTATCGGGATACATTGCTAAAGATGAGGAAGAGGACGGCTGGAAAGCTATTGGAACTTTTGTAAACGTTGTATTTGTAACCATGATTGGTGTATGCATACTTGGAGTAATTTTTGCTCCTGCTGTTGTATCCATGACTGCGTCAGGCTTAACGGGAGAAAAAAGGGAGCTGACAATCCAACTTACCAGAATACTGTTCCCATCAGTTGGTTTTATGATGCTTGCAGGAATAACAAATGGAGTACTTTATTCATATAAGAGGTTTGCTTCCGCTGCATTTGCACCGTCAGTTTATAACCTTGGAACTGCACTTAGCATACTCATACTTAGCAGATTTGGCGTAAGATACGTTGCATTTGGCGTATTGGCAAGTGCAATCATTTATTTCATAATGCAGATATCCTTTGCATGGCCTAATTTAAAGTACTACAGGCCTAAAATTCTTTGGAAGAATCAGGGATTCAGAAGGCTGTTCAAGCTTGCAATACCATCCCTTGCAGCGTCTGCCATAGCACAAATAAATATACTTATATCACTGAACTTTATATCAATGTTCAAAAATGACGGAAGCATAACAGCATATTACAATGCAAATGATTTATGGCAACTGCCCTACGGCATATTTGCAATGGGACTTGGGACAGCAATTCTTCCTACGCTGTCAGAAAAATTGGCACTTAAAAAGATAGGAGAATTTAAGGAAATACTCGATAATGGTTTTAGAACAATTCTTTACCTTATAATACCGTCGTCAGTGGCATTTATTGTCCTTTCTCAACCTGTCGTCAGCGTTGTTTACAAATGGTCGCAAGTTATCGGAAAAGAGAGAATCATAACGGCAGGCAGTATATTACTACTGTTTACTGCTGCAATGATTGCACAATCAATGCTTGCTCTTCTGAACAGAGCTTTTTATGCGGATAATGATACCAAGACGCCTCTTTACATTGGTACAATATCTATTGCACTAAACTTTGTTTTCTGTTACATATTCATGAAAGCTACAGATCTGGGCCCGGCGGGAATGTCATTATCGTATTCCATACAAAGTGTGGTGAATATGGCTATTATGATGGTGATAATATCAAAACGAATGAATGGAATGGGATGGAAAAAGCTGCTTAACTATTCATTAAAGCTGTTGGGAGCTGCGGTTATAATGGGGGTAGTATTATTCATCTTAAACAAATTTATCCCTATTGATTTTACAAAGCCGTTTGCAATGCACTCCAAACTGACTGAAATATCAGTATTGGGCATAGAAATTGTAGTAGGTGCATCGGTTTATTTTGCATTTACTATGTTGTTTAAGATTGACGAGGCAGTTGCAGTTAAGAACAAATTTATTGGCAAAATTAAAGGTTTAGTAAAAAAACATAAGTAACGAAATATTTTAAATTTAACAGTTGACTGTAGATGAAAAAAAATATATAATTAAAAAAGAACAAATGTTCGAATGACAAAGGAGGTCACCCCGTGTTAGAAAAGAAAAAAGCATTAGAGATGGCGTTGGGCCAGATAGAGAAACAGTTTGGCAAAGGTGCAGTAATGAAGTTGGGCGAAAATTCACATATGAATATAGAGAGTATTCCTACAGGGTCAATGAGCCTTGATCTGGCACTCGGAGTCGGAGGAGTTCCCAGAGGAAGAATAGTTGAGGTTTTCGGGCCTGAGTCATCAGGAAAAACAACAGTTGCACTGCATATTATTGCAGAGGCTCAAAAAGCCGGAGGCGAAGCTGCTTTTATTGACGCAGAACATGCCCTTGATCCTGTGTATGCAAAGAAACTTGGGGTTGATATAGAAAATTTGATAGTATCACAGCCTGATACAGGTGAACAGGCTCTTGAGATTACAGAAGCACTTGTAAGAAGTGGTGCCATAGATGTTATTGTAGTTGACTCTGTTGCTGCTCTTGTACCTAAGGCTGAAATTGACGGAGAGATGGGAGATTCCCATATTGGATTACAAGCAAGGCTCATGTCACAGGCACTTAGAAAATTAGCTGGTGTTATTAGTAAATCAAAGACAACAGCTATATTTATTAATCAGCTTCGTGAGAAGGTTGGTATAATGTTCGGTAATCCGGAAACTACTCCCGGTGGTAGGGCATTAAAGTTCTATTCCTCAGTAAGACTTGACGTTAGAAGAATAGAAGCCATTAAGCAAGCAAATGAAGTTGTTGGTAACAGAACAAGAGTAAAGGTTGTAAAAAACAAGGTTGCACCTCCATTTAAAGAAGCGGAGTTTGATATCGTTTATGGTGAAGGTATATCAAGAGAAGGCGGTATACTTGACATAGCAGTTAGCATGGATATTGTCAATAAAAGTGGAGCGTGGTTCTCATATAACGGTCAGCGTATAGGTCAGGGCCGTGAAAATGCAAAACAATATCTAAAAGAGAATTCTGCTATGTGCAGTGAAATTGAGAAACTTATCAGAAGCAACTTTGTTGTAACTGCTGCTCCGCAAAATGAAGGACACCAAGAAGACGAAGATATTGCACTTGATGAAATTGAATAAGTGATATATAGAATAAGAGAAGAATAATTAGAGTCATTATAAGGCATGCCGGAGGATTAATTCCATACAGGCATGCCTTATAATATAGTAAGGAGGTACTATGGAAATATGGAGGCTGTTATGCGGATTACATCAATAGAGAAAAGTAATAAGAATAAATCCATGGTAAGTGTCTACATTGATAACAAGCAAGAATTTGTCTTGCCCCTGAAACGTATTGATGCTCTTAACCTTACCATTGACAAAGTCATTGAGCAGGAAACGTTGGATTACATACTTAAATATGAGGTTTATGCCGCTGCAAAGAATTCTGCGGTAAAATTTCTTTCACTAAAGCTCAGGACTTCTTATGAAGTAAAAGAAAAGCTTAGTGAACTTGGGTATGAGGAAAATACGATAAGCCAAGTTATAAAAGATTTAACTGAAATAGATTACATAAATGATTACAAATATGCTTCTAAATACATATCCGAAAAAACAAAGCTGAAGCCAAAGTCTATAAAGCTATTGGAAATGGAACTGGAAAATAAGGGAATTCCTAACGATATAATAAACAGCGTTATTGAAGAATTAAACCCTGATGATGATCAGATAGCCCTGGAATTACTTAATAAAAGGTATTACAAATATAGCGAATATGATGAGATTTTGATTAAGAAAATGAAATCATATCTTGCGAGCAGAGGGTTCAGTTATAATCAAATTTCAAAAGCAATAAGTAAATACTTACCAGAAGACTGATGTAATGCGGATTTCAACTGGTACAAAAATTAAATATTTGCAAATTATTTACCTAAAACATTGACAATCTCTAATTATTATTAAATAATTTTTAATAGAACTTTTTAGATTATTAAAACAATAAATATACGATCTTTAAATCGAAATATGGAGGGCTTTAGGTGAAAAAAAAGATAGGCATCGTCTCATTGGGGTGCCCCAAAAATTTAGTAGACAGTGAGATAATGTTAGGTATGCTGTCACATGCAGATTATGAAATTGTAAACAACAAGGAAGATGCTAATGTACTTATAGTAAATACATGTGGGTTTATCGAATCCGCTCAGCAGGAATCCATTAATACAATTTTAGAAATGGCAGATGAAAAGGGACGCAATTGCGAGGTACTTATAGTTACCGGTTGTATGGCAGAAAGGTATAAGGAAAAAATACTAGAACAGATACCGGAAGTAGACGCAGTTCTTGGTACGGGTAATTATAAAGAAATAGCTGAAGTAATTAATCTTGCTTATATGGGAGAAAAGACAGTATCTTATGGAAAGCTTGACGAAACTGATTATCTTGACCAAGAGAGAGTAATTTCATCAGCCAAACATTCTGTTTACTTGAAAATATCAGAAGGATGCGACAATCGCTGCACATACTGTATAATACCTTTTCTCAGAGGTAAATACAGGAGCCGTAAAGTGGAATCATTAGTTAGAGAAGCTGAGCTTTTGGCTCAAAAAGGTGCAAAGGAAATCATTATTGTTGCACAGGACAGTACTCGTTACGGTATTGATATATATGGCAAAAAAATGCTTCCCGAGTTAATCAGAAAGATATCGGATATTAGCGGAATAGAATGGATAAGACTTTTGTATTGCTACCCTGAGGAGATAGGTGATGAGCTTATTAAAGAAATAGCTGAAAATCCAAAAGTGTGTAAATATCTTGACATACCCATTCAGCATGCGTCCGACAGAGTATTAAAGCAGATGGGAAGAAGAGGCACTATTTCTGAGATTAAGCAGGTGTTGAATAAGTTAAGAGAAAAAGTTAGCGGTATTACTATCAGAACATCACTGATTGTTGGATTTCCCGGTGAGACAGAGGAAGATTTTGAAGAATTGATTGCTTTTCTTAAGGAATTCAGGTTGGATAGAGTAGGTGTATTTACTTATTCAAAAGAAGATGGTACACCTGCAGCGAAGATGAAAAACCAAATACCAAAGCATATTAAAATAAATAGGCAAAAAAAGATTCTCGAGCTTCAAAATTCAATCAGCAGGGAAATAAATCAAGACAGGAATGGAAAAGTATACAAAACTATAGTTGACGGTATTGCTGATGATGGTATATTCTATTATGGACGTACTTATGCAGAAGCTCCTGAGATCGACGGGGTTATTTATTTTACCAGTCCTGAAGAGCTTTCGATAGGTAGTTTTACAAATGTAAGGATTCTTAATTCTGAAGATTATGATTTGATAGGAGAGGTCATAAATGAATTTACCAAATAAAATAACTATATCAAGGATATTTTTAGTTCCGTTATTTATGATTTTTGTTATACCAATTCCTGATGCCACAGTTAATTTTCAGCTTTTGTCATTCTTGAAAGATGAAATGTTGTCAGTAAATAATTTTATAAATAATTATGGTAGTTACGTTGCTGCTGTATTATTTATATTGGCTGCAAGCACTGATGGGGTTGACGGGTATATTGCCAGAAAGCATAAACTTGTTACTGCTTTTGGAAAATTTCTTGATCCAATAGCGGATAAGTTATTAATTACTGCAGCTCTGATTGCTTTGGTTCAGCAGCAGGTTGTAACAGGTTGGGCAGCTATGATTATAATCTCTAGGGAACTTTTAGTTACAGGATTACGTTTGGTTGCCGCAGGAGAAGGACAGGTTATTGCAGCAAACAAGTCGGGAAAAGTTAAAATGGTATTCCAGACTGTAGCAGTTTCGGTTTGTCTTTTGAAGAATTGGCCATTCTCAATATTTACAGATGTGCCGGTTGACTCCTACCTGATGTTTATAGCTGTTATAATAACAATATATTCAGGAATAGACTTCTTTTCTAAGAACTTAAAAATACTTAAGTCTAGCGGAATGTAAAACCAATCATTTATATTGATATAAAAAGGTAGCCGTAGGAAACTGCGGCTATTTATTATGTCTTAGGTCTTAGTGGTATAGACTAAAAAAATATGTTTATGTAAATTTAATATTAGTACTTATGGGAAATTTAATATTATCAGAAAATAGTTGCAATAATACTAAAGTTAATATATAATCCTATTATCAGCAATTAGTATCTGGTAATAATTATAGATAATAATTATAAGGGGTGGTTGTAAGTGAGCAGATCGTCTTCTCACAAACAGCAAAGGCAAAAGACTCTGCTTGAGAAAATTAAGTACGACCCATTTTTAACAGATGAAGAATTAGCTGATTATTTTAAAGTGAGCGTACCAACAATCAGGCT
>JAEYNY010000159.1 GCA_023412275.1 Bacillota bacterium | reverse complement strand
TAAGCGGAGACAAATCTCAGGCGAAAGGGTATATCGAAGGGATAAACCTGCTTTCCTCCATGCGACTTTGCTCCAATGTACCGGCTCAATCTGTCATCGAGCTGGCATTAAAATATAGGGAGGAAACCAAACAGCTTCTTTTACCCGGTGGAAGGATTTATGAACAGAGAGAATATATTTATCATGCTTTGAATGAGATACCGGGAATTAGTGCGGTAAAACCGAAAGCAGCCTTTTACATCTTCCCAAAGATTGATATCAAAAAGTTTCATGTTAAGGATGATGAGAAGTTTGTTCTTGATTTTTTAAAGGATAAGAGAATATTATTAACCCATGGCGGTGGTTTCCACTGGGAGAAGCCTGATCACTTTAGAATGGTTTATCTTCCGGAGCTGGAGCAATTGAAAACTGCAGCTAATTCACTAGGGGAGTTCTTAAGCTACTATACCCAGGAGTAATTAGCTGACTTCATAGAACAAAATCAATGGGCTGTTGAAATTCAACAGCCCAACTTAAGTTTATTAAAAAGAACCTCCACATAATAGTAGCAGAATAGGTAGCATACCGGATAATCCATTGTTGCAGCCACAGGAATTATTTCCGCAGCCTCCAAAGATACCATTGTCACCTCCACATAATAAAAGCAGTATAAGAATCATGAATATTGAGTTATTTCCGTTATCACATCTATTATCTTTGCAGTATGAAGTTGATGATAAATCACTCATAATTGAACCTCCAAAATTTTATTTATAATGTATCATATGCTAAGATAAAATATATTTACGTGTATCAATGTGACATAGTCACGGTCGAAAGGACATACAGGGTAATTTAATATTAATGAGGAGTAGAAAAAAATTTTATTTAAAGTAGATTCTCCATGTAGCAATTATAGTTTCAGAGTATCAAAGAACTAAGGAGGTCTAGAAGAAGAAAGATTGCAGAAAAGTTATGTCTTAAGGGTTTAATAATTTTTACTAGAACTATCTGAATTATTTGATATAATAATAAAGTTAAGTATTATATCAGTTCAATTATGATATGAGTACCATTGAAAAGATAAGGAGCTATCATGAAAAATAAAATCTTACGAATGAGGCCGGAAATATTTCTATTTATCATTTTAATCTCAATTGCGGCGGCATTTTCTATGGGTAATATTTTTGTGGCTTATAAAGTTCAGCCGGACAAAGAGAAAGCGGCTGCAGAAAAAATTCGTGAGATGAGGCAGACTCAAATTTAAGTTCAGACAAAATATTCCAAAGGGAAAATGGAATAAGTAACAAAAACCCAGAAAACCTCTTAGTAGACCTAATTAGATATACATAAATATATTATGTAAACCACTATGAATTTTCAATATCGATTCAGTATAAATCAACCAATCTATCTTTGAGGTAATCAATTATGAAAAAACGATCCTTATATTTAATCTTATTCTTTGTAAATGTTATAATCATTTTAATGTTAACTGATGTGAAGAATTTATTTCTTGAAAAAGATAAGAAAAATATTTCTTCAAAATCTCCGTCCGTAAGTAATCTGATCGATGAAAATCAGGGAAATGGTGAAAACCAAGAAAATGGTGAAAATCAGGGTGATGATATTCAGGGAAATGATAATCAAGAAAATAATGGTGGCATCACAAAAGAACAGATGCTTGAGGATTTTAATTACATGGTTGCTACCATCGAAGAAAGCAGTCCTTTTTGGGGTGTAATGGAACGAAAGAATTTAACATCTACCTGGGAACGCCTTAAGTTGCAATATCGTGAAGATATTAAAACAAATGACTTTGATATTATGTTCTTTTACGGCAGATTAGGACGTTTCTTAAATAATTTTCCGATCGGGCATTTGGATATAATGACGTCTAAGATGTATCGTATACATTACGACCATATTTTAGCTTCCGCTTATGGTGAAGGGTATAATGATGCTTGGAGGAAAGCACTTTTATATGATAAAACAATCGAGTTCTATGGAAATTTAGACAAAGGAATACTAGGTTCGAGTGAAAACAGCTTACAAGAAGCTGAGGAAGTCGAAGAACAAGCTGACATAAACTTTTCTCCTTATAAAACAGAGATTCTTGAAGAGGGAAAGACAGCATTGCTTCAGATTGATTCCTTTCTGTATCCTCCAAAGGAAGAACAACAGCAGGAGCTTTTGGATTTCTATCGATCCATCAGTAAATATGAGAATCTAATTATTGATATTACAAAAAATAAAGGAGGAAATACAGCTTATTGGGCCGATTCTATTGTATTGCCAAATTTAAAGGAAACTCTTACCTATGATTCGTATGTACTTTATAGGGACACCCCTCTAATTCAGAAGTATTACTCCGAACGGATTAAGGAGTATCAAATCGACATGCAAGAAGTAAAACCCCTTTTTACCCATGAAAATGCTTTGGATTATGATTTACTGGATATTGCAGTAAAGACTACGGATATCTTTGAGCCTATATTGAAAGAACCCTTATTTACAGGGAAGATTTGGCTTTTGACAAGTAAGCAGAATTATTCATCTAGCGAAATATTTGCACGCTTTTGTAAAGCAACAGGATTTGCTACCTTAGTTGGGAAAAAGACCATTGGATCCGGGGTAGGTACCTCTTTGTTTTTTCCACTTCCCAATAGTGGTATTTTGGTTCGGTTTGATGCGGCCTATGGTTTAAATGAGGATGGCACCAGTCAGTTTGAAACCGGTACGGAACCGGATTATTATGCAGATGGGGATCCATTGGAGGAATGTTTAAGCATAATTGAACGAGGAACAATAACGAAGAATTAAATGGATTGCAATAAAAATAGATTTAAATATGCTTCCCTTACGCATTCGTCGTGGTAAAATAAAAAGAGAAAAACACAGGAGGAGAATTTAAAATGAATTTATATATGATCAGTTTAGGTGGTAAAGTAAAAGGTGGCAATATTGAGGTTCATGATATTCAATTTGTAGCAGCCAATCATATCGATGAAACAGTAGAGACAATAAAAAATACTTGGCATGGTTTGCCTCAAAAGTTGCATATGGATAGTTATAAGGTAATAAACGGAGCAGATGGGTATGAGGTTCGGCTCACCAAGGAGAAACCGACCGGCAGCAAGCAATTATTTTTTGTTCATATGGGTGGTTATTTGAAAGAATCGACACAGGAGCAGCATGATATTGCTTTATTTGTTGGGGAATCCGAGCAGGAAATCAAAGCAAGAGCCCTAAAAGAAATCATTGCGGCTGAAATTGAGAATCATGTGGACAGTATAGTCATTGTAGAGGCATGTATGCTGAGTTCGGAGGGTGAAACTTATTATATTGAATTGTGTGAGAGCCAGGAGAACTTTACCTGTGAACCGGATTGGTTTGGCTACAGAAGATTGGATATTGAGATTACGAACTAGACTATGATAATAACTAAACATATAAAATGGAATACATGACAGGAAGGATAAAACTTTGACCGAAGGTAAAATTTCTAAAAAAATAATATTATTTGCGATGCCTATCTTTTTAGGTAATTTATTTCAGCAGCTTTATCACATTATTGATTCCTTGGTTGTAGGAAATGTTCTTGGAAAAGATGCACTCGCTGCAGTAAGTTCATCGGGCAGTTTGATATTTTTAATTGTAGGCTTTATCAGTGGTATATTCGTAGGAGCAGGAGTCGTGATTGCCCGGTATTATGGTGCAAAGAACATGAAAGATTTATCCATCGCCGTACATACTACGATTGCCTTTGGATTGATAGCCGGGGTCCTAGTTACCGTGGTAGGAATGGGACTTACACCCTGGATGTTACGAATGATGGGAACACCTGATGATGTACTTCCGAATTCTATTTTGTTTTTTCGTCTTTATTTTGCCGGTGGAATCGGTATTGTTATGTATAATACCTGCATGGGTATCTTTCAGGCAGTCGGTGACAGCAGACATCCGTTATATTAT
>JAEYNY010000173.1 GCA_023412275.1 Bacillota bacterium | reverse complement strand
ATGCTGTTCATGCGGAAATGTATCCTCCTAATGTATATTTTTGTGTGGTAACTTAAACATACACTATGGATGCACTTTCCGCATTATTTTTTTACTAATTGTCACACATGTATTGTAATCCTACAATCCGGTGATTGGCTTGATTTTTTTATGATATTGTAAATTTTTATTATTTATTGTAATATTATCTATATATTTGTATAAGGGGGAGATGAAACACTATGCAAAGTGTAGGTAAGTTATCTGTAAAACGAAATAGGATAATTCTTATAAGTTTAATTTTATTGATTGTTCTCGCCGCTATAACTACAGTATTTATCATATCTAAAAAAGCCGGAAAAGCTTCAACCTATGTATTCGGTGAGCAAGCACTGAAAGTAAACGGTAAAATTGTTGAAACCAGCGTTTTTCGTGATGAAAAAAATATTTTCTTTGAGAGAAACAAAGGAAACTCTGCATTGATGCAGAAAACCGATGAAGAAGTTAATGATTTGATTCTCGAGGAAGTAATCAAAAAAGTACTGGCAGATAACTATTTTTACAATGAATCAGGTTACAAAGTGACTCAAAAAGAAATAGATGATTATTACAATAAATACGTAAACCCAAGCTTGGAAGGCGCTGGAGGCGAGGGTTCAAGTATTAGTGAAGGCCTTGATTATAAGTCTGAAGCCGAATATAAAAAAGATGTTGAACTATATATTTTAAAGTTAAAGAGTGTTCCGGGTATTGCAAAGGAATATGGAATAAGTCTTGATGAAAACGACTTCAACACAAAATACGATGAATATACCAAACAGTACAAAGACATGCCGAAATCAGCCCACCCTAAAGATGAATATAAGAAAATGCTCCTTGTAAGGGAATTTTCCGTTTCGGATAAACTAGATACATGGCTTGAAAAACTCAGAAGCAAGGCTAAAATAGAGATTTTAGAACCTTCATTAAATGCTTTCAGGCTGTATAAAAATGGGGAGTATTCCAAAGCTGCGGATGAATATGAAAAGGCCTATAAAAAGTATAAGCTAAGCTTGTATAAGGATAAGGAAAAGGAATGCCGGAGTAAGGAGTAAAAGAAAGGAGGCGGTTGCAAAACAAAAAGTTTTTTGTTTTAGCACTTGTACTCCCGTATAAAATTGTATCAATGATTGCTTCCAAGATATTTGCAAGTGTTTCTAGCGGCTCATCATAGGATATTTTACCGTCGCTCACATTCATCGTCCATGATTCATTGATTCGCTAACCCCTACATCGTGTAGGGGTTCCGGTAAAATATCCATGTTCGCCGACAAACATCTGCAAATATCTTTAACCAAGCTTCCATTGATACAATTTATACTCACGTACAGGCTCGAAAAGATAAAAACTAATTTTGCAACAACTCTTCATTTTTTCTTAATCCATACAAAACCCTCGCCGTTTGTGATTATAGCAACATCAGTTGCTCCGCCGACAGTTTCTTCATCAGTAGTAAATCTGCGTCTGTTAGAAGTTAAATTTACAAGTGATTCAGCCAGAGCTGCCATTTCTTCTTTCCCGAGAAAACCTGCCATATTCTTGAAAGGTTCAATATATTTAGCTGTTTGAACAGATGAAAAAGTGTCTTCAATCTGTTTTTTTAGTTTTAAACCAACGGCATTAATTTTATCTATTTCTATATTTGAAAATATATGATCTGAAGTATTATCAAATTCAGATATCAGTATATCGTAAAAATTACTGAAGATACTATTAATGTCATTGAATATAGCATTTTTTATATCAGTATCTATACCAAGAGTATAAGTTTCTACTATCTCTGTTTGGGCAAATGTCATGATTGTAGAAAAAGTATTCGTTGGAATATTACTTGCTTCATAAATTTTGACACTGTTTTTGATTTGATAAATTAAATTTCCGCTGATTATACCGATGATTTTATATTCGTTCAGGGAGGGAAAAATTTCTTTACTTCCATACCCTGCAATTACTATGCCTGATGTCGGCATTTTATTAATCAAAAAGTCACTTTTACCGATAATGTTTGCACACAATAATATAATATTTTGCTGTGTTTTACTATCAATACTGACATTAACCAAATCATTGATATAAGCTTTTAAATGAAGTTGATGTTTTTCTACAAATGATTTTAAAAATTTTTCATCAAAGCCATCTGAAAACTTGAGGTTTGAAAAATATGTAAGCTTTTCTTCAATTTGTTTTTCAACTGACATTTCCGGCTCTTGCCTTGATTTAATTTGAATGCCAACTTCTTTTAAACAATACTCCAAGACTGATTCTACAAGTTTATTTTCATAATTTGGATCATAAATTCTGGGTTCGCTTATCAGGAATTTTAGAAAGCTGTCACAATATTCCTCTAATCTATCGAAAGTGATGCTTTTAATAAATAGAGTGTAAACTTTAATTACTAATTCCCAGGGAATATTTGTAAAATAGGCATTGTTGTATACCATTATTCCCACATGTTTTGATAAGGCAAAAAGCTTATTTACGCTAATAAACTTTGACTTACCTGCTACCGTCAAAGTAGAGGTACTATCTGCAGCCAATACAACGGCGTTCCTATTAAGAATTCCTATTTCAGCGGTCATATGTACCTCTCCCGGAATCCGTCACCTTTAGTAATAGAGGCAACATGTATTTTACCACCTGCAATCTGTTCGTCGGTAGAGAACTTTTGCTTGGTTAAAGTTAAGTGGACAAAGGACTCAGCTAAAGACAGCAATTCTTGATTGCTGAGCATATTGACCATAAGTAGGAGGGGGGATATGCAATTTTTTTGCTGAAAATCTAAGAACTTCTTTTTAAAATTATTAATTGCTGATGCAGTTGTACTATTTAAGAAGCCCTGATCTTTATCGGATAACTGGAATTTATTTTGTATTGTTCTGGCTAAATCTTTAAATCCGGATTCAATCTCTTCAAACATCATATTTTCAAAATCCGGATTTATTCCGTCTATATAGTTTGCTAATACATCAGTTACACCGAAAGAATAGATTGCCTGTTTATTTTCAATTCCTATAGCTGTACTTGTTGAAGTTTTATAAATAAGATTTCTGTCAATTGAGGCAAAAATATCAAAACCAATTAAAGCTGGAAAAATATCATTATCGCCATAACCTGCAAAAACAACACCTGAACTGCCGTAATTATCATAAATAAAATTACTTTTACTTATTATATATGCGCACAATTTAATTAAGTTCTGCTGAGCTTTTATATCAACATTAATTTCAGGTTTCATTTTAACGTATTGTTCTAAATCTTTACCGTGTATTTCTAAAAAATATTTAATAAAGTTGTCATCGAATCCTATTAAGAACTTTTGATTCGAATAAAATAGTAACTGCTTTTCTATTTCAATGCTAATATTTTTAGTATAGTCATCTGTTAATTTTACTGACTTGCTTACTTCATGTATGCAATGATCCATAGCATTTTCTATAATGAGCTTTTCCACAAGGGGCGCACTAAATCTTTTATCACTGGTTAATAAATTTATAAAATTTTCGGTGTATTCTTTCAATGTGTTAAAGGATTTATCGCCGATGTTTGATCTATAAACACTTATTATGGTTTCCCAAGGAGTACTCATAAAATTAACAAAATTAGATATCATTATGCCTATCGGATGATTTCTGGAGAGTGAGAAAATTTTATTAACAGATATAAACTTTTTCTTGTCACCTATTTTAACCAACCCATAGCTATCTGATGCTAATGCAACACCATTTCTATTAAGAATAGCTACCTCAGCAGTCATTAATATTACCCTCATTTAAAAATATATTATTACATATTATGAAAGTCCTCCATTTAATAGAACTTGGGGTGTTATAGTAGTTATTTTCCAATAAGTGCAACATAAACGTCCGAAATTTTATACCAGGTTGCATAGTCTACAATACCAGTTTTTGTTAGGGAAAAAATGATTTGAAAAGTTTCTACAGCCTTTTTAGTGTTATTATCAAAGTTGCCATCCTCATTCAATTTTGGTATGAGAGGATAATTTTTTGAAACCTTATTTAAAAACTTTTGAATAGTTTTAACAGGCTCACCTTTTGAGCCAACTTTTAATGAGTAACCGGGATACGATTGCAATAAATCTCCTATCTTGTCCAATTTGAATAATGTTATATCTGAGCCATAATAATATTTTAAGATTTCAAGTGCTGTTTTTCCTTGATCAGCCAATTGTTTGCTTCCCCATTGTGTCATCCAACCGCTCCGACGAGGGACTTTTTTTCCGTCAGTGTATTGTGTTAAAAGTGGGAATTCATATTGAGGCTTTTTAATATAGCTGGAAAACACTTCATTTACAATGCTTTCTATTTCGGAAGAAAAGCTAATTCCACGAGTATATTTATGATCAGTGGCTGTTGAACTTGTAATATGAAATTTTCCTTTACCCCAATACCATTCTGTAAATACCCTGTTTAAAGTGAATGAGATGATAGCATATGCATTGGCTTTTATAGCTTCGATAGGCCAGGTAGGGTATATTTCAGATGAAAGTACATTTTTTAAATACTCTTTATAGAATACTTTTAAATTAGTTGCATTCAGATTGGTTGCTGTTCCATCATGTACAATAATTGAGTTGGGGATTTTTTGCTCATTATTGGGTATAACAAAGGATTCGCCCGATTCTGAAATAATATGAGTAGGCATTGCAGCTTCGGGTATTTTTGCAGGATACTCTCCAAATAGTGTATTTGAGGAAATTTCAAAAACATCTTCGTCTGGCCGGCTTTCATTTGCAGAATTTAAATAGCATTGTTGAATAGAAGTAATTCCAGGATATATTTGACATCCGGAAATGGTTTGTTTTTTATACCCGGCGGCATCAACAACTATTTTACATAGGCTGTAGGGCTGTTTATCTGAAGGCGTTAACGAATATTCTAAAGGAGGTGCTTCCAGTTCTATTGTATTAGTAACGCCTGATGAGTCTGAAACTAAACTTTGTATGGTCTGTCTATTGCTTGTCTCCTTATTTTGTATCACAGTAATTTTAGCATTTTCCAAAGGGGAATAGGTATAACCTTTAAAAACGTGAATTCTTAATCTGCCTGTTGTCATAATAGGTTTCCTTAAAAAATATCTTCTATTATATATATATGATATTATGTTGATTTGTTACTGAATATAGAAAGAAATTTTGAGTTAAGCTTAAACTAAGTATTGTTGTTCTTTAAAGGTATAGCTGAATAAACGGAAGTGGTAATGCATAACATGACTAATATGTACCTTTATAAATATAATAGTTGAATTACCATTAATAATAAAAATGTGTATTGAAACTATATTGATAATGGTATATATTTTACTATGATTATACCAATATGGAGATATAGTAGAGGGGGAGTAAGTTTTGAAAACTTCAAGGTTATCATTATTGGATAAATTTTTAACATTATGGATATTCCTGGCAATGGGCTGCGGAATAATACTAGGGTGGGCAGTACCCGGGTCGGCGAATATTTTGTCAAAAATGTCAGTTGGAACAACATCATTGCCTATAGCAATAGGCTTGATAGTAATGATGTATCCGCCACTTGCAAAAGTAAATTATAAAGAGATAGGAAAAGTTTTTAAAAACCCAAGAGTATTGATTCTTTCGTTGGTTCAGAACTGGATAATAGGACCGGTTCTGATGTTTATTCTTGCAATAATATTCTTAAAATCTGATTCTGCTTTAATGACTGGATTAATTTTAATCGGCCTTGCCAGATGCATAGCAATGGTTATCGTTTGGAATAGTCTGGCTGACGGTGATAGCGAATATGCTGCAGCTTTAGTAGCTTTTAATTCTATATTCCAGGTAGTATTCTATTCAATATTTGCGTATTTATTTGTGACTGTTTTACCGCCTGTTTTTGGTCTTAAGGGGTATGAAGTGCATATTTCAATGGGAGAAGTTGCATTATCAGTAGCTGTTTATCTTGGTATTCCTTTTGTCCTTGGTATGCTTACAAGATTAATATTGGAGCCGCTAAAGGGTACAGAATGGTACACTAAAAAATTTCTTCCTAAAATTAGTCCTTTAGCTCTTATAGCTTTATTATTTACAATAATCGTAATGTTTACATATAAGGGTCAATATATTGTACAGTTGCCGCTTGAAGTTGTTAGAGTAGCAATACCATTGCTGATTTATTTTATAGTAATGTTCTCAGCGTCCTTCTTTATAAGCTATAAATCAGGAATTGACTATAACAAAACTACTACCTTGGCTTTCACTGCTGCAAGTAATAACTTTGAACTGGCTATAGCCGTTGCGGTTGCTGTATTTGGAATTGAGTCTAAAGAAGCATTTACAGCGGTTATAGGGCCTCTTGTAGAGGTGCCTGTTATGATTGGTTTGGTTAATGTGGCTTTATTCTGGAGAAGGAAGTTTTTTCTCAAATAAATAATATATAAATATGAGATAGGGAATTTATAAATTAATAGTTGTAATATGCAACTGTTGTATGATACAATAATTGCAGGAGGAAATAAATTACATGCATATAGCTGATAATCCAAAACATTTAAGAGAATTGATTAGAATACTTGAAAGAAAACTGGGCGTATTAAAGGAAACCCAAAATTCTTGCTGCAGCATTACATTAGGCCAATGCCATGCTTTAGTTGAAATAGGACGTTCAGGTAGTATTTCTTTAAATGAGTTGGCAGAATTATTAAATCTTGAAAACAGTACCATGAGCAGGACAGTAAATAACTTGGTTAAGTCGGAACTGGCAAAAAGAGATATTGATCCGGGAGATAGAAGGTATGTAACCATTTCACTTACAGAAAGTGGAAACAAACTTTTTACAGAAATAGAGGAAAGTATGAATTCATATTTTGGTAAGATATACAATTCAATTCCTGATAATAAAAAATTTCAGGTATTGGAAAGTTTGGAGATCTTATTGGAAGCGATTGACAAAAGCGATTGTTGTTAGAGAAAGGTGGTTTAATTATGAATAAAGTAGAGTGTTCCGAGAAGTGTTTTTTAAGTGGGTTTAATTGTGCCCAAGCAGTTTTTTCTACATATTCCGGTGAATTAGGATTGGACCCTGAATTAGCTTTGAGAATTGCCGGTAGCTTCGGTGGAGGTATGGGACATATTGGTGAGACTTGTGGTGCGGTTACAGGCGCAATAATGTTAATTGGTTTAAAATATGGAAAGGTACGCGTTGATGATACAGCTGCAAAGGAAAAAACCTATGCACTTGTTCAAGAATACAAGAGACAATTTGTAGAATTGAATGGATCAGTCGGATGTAAAGAATTATTAGGTTATGATATCAGTATCCCGGAAGAAATGTGTGCAGCTGGCGAAAAGAATCTATTTAAAACAATTTGCCCCAAGTTGGTAAAGGATTCTTCTGAAATAGTTGAAAAATTGCTGGATTTGAAATAGAAGGGGAATGAACCTTAGACACAGACTAATGTCAGTGCCCTTAGGTTATTATGACGTCTTTATCGGATGTCGTAATACCGTCAGAACTTAAGCTCAATTGACCTAAATACTAATAACGCACCCCAGGCCAAGCCGGGGGTGCGTTATTAGTATTTAGCTTTCAAGTTTATCATATCTGTTATCCACATTGTGGATTTCCGTAGTTATATATTTCTTAAACAAATAGTGATACCGCAATATTGAGTATAATTTGCGAAAAATGTTCTTTTTTCAAATTTCATGGACCTTGCTAGATAGATTATTATATATGAATCAATTTTTATTCAAAAATAATGTCGAGTTGTGTTCGTGCAAACTAGCCTGTAAACTAGCGTAACTAGATCCTTATAATTTAGTTTCAGTCTTATTTCCAATTTCTATATTGACACATATCTATAAATATAATAATATAGCAATATATTACAGTAATGTATAAATTATAAAAAAATAACACTAAATATTATTTTAGTTTTTATATGTAATTCCAAGCAAATTTGACATTTTAACTTTTATCGGGAGGGTAAGGTGTTCACTTTGGGAATCAGTATTGTTATTCCGTCTAAAGGAAGAGTTAATCTACTCGGTGATTTATTGGAAAGCGTATTTATAGCACGGCAAAATTATTCCGGAAAAAGTGAAGTAATTGTTGTTGATGACAGTAATGAAAAAGACTCATTGGAAATAAAAGAATTATGTAAAAAATACGATTGTAAAATGATGTATTTTTCACCGTCTGTTGCCGGTAAACGCAATTATGGAGGGCGATATGCCGAGCACGAAATTATTTTATATTTGGATTCGGATTGTCTTGCCACACCCAATCTGATAAATGAACATTTAAAGCTTTATGAAGATAAAAGTGTTGGTGCTGTTTTAGGTCTTCTGGAATTCACAGGTGAAGACACATGGTTTTGGAAGGCAGCAGGCAATTCCCAATTTGTTACTAGTTTTTATCTGGCTAGACATGCCAAGAATGTATCTTGGGGACCTTCTGCAAATTTCTCTGTACGGAAAGACGTTTTTATTGAAACTCAGGGTTTTGATGAAGGGTTTCCAAATAAGCCGGGCGGTGAAGACGTTGATTTTGGATTAAGGATAAACAAACTGGGCTACAAAATTGCATGTACACCATATGGCTTGGTATACCATAGTAAAAAAACATGGATTCCTGTAAAGGATATGTTTAAACGTGTATGGTATTATGGTTCATCCGATTATTTTCTAATGAAGAAGCACCCCGACTTTTTAATGAATGTACTACCCAGAAGATCGCTAATTTATTTTCTTTTTTTAATTATAACTGTGATTTTGTCTTTTTTTAAGTCATGGTTATTATTAATCTCGTTTCCGGCTCTACTTATTTTTGATATAGGTCTTACTTCTATTTTAATAAACAAATGTACTTACATAAAACAAACCAATTTCCTACAGCAGTTTGTAAATCAAACTCTTGTGCTGACAAATGAACTAGGGTTTATGATAAAAGCACTTAAAAAAAATAGTATTCACTACTGGTTTAAACAGATTGTTACTTTCGATGGTCAGCTTGAAAGCCAAATAAACAGCGGAAGCTTATTATTATGGAGTCATTTTATAAGCTTGTTTATTTTACTCTTCTTTAGCATGATTATTTAACTTCTTTTATGGACTTTTCATATTAAGCAATAAGCCCATACATGAAAATTTTCCGGATTTTATTTTTAACAGTTGTAGTTGCTAACAAGCAAAAAACAGACAATGATTCTGTTTTTTATAAAAAGTCTAACGAAAGGAAAGTGAAATATTTATGTCTATCAGCAAAACAGTGTTGGTTACAGGTGGTGCAGGCTTTATAGGTAGTAATCTTTGCAGACGGTTATTAAAAGAAAACTGTAAAGTTATTTGTATGGATAACTTTTATACCGGAAGCAAAAGAAATATAGAGGACTTGCTTGAAAATCAGAATTTTGAGCTTATGGAACACGATGTTACAGTTCCATTTAATATATGTGCGGATGAAATATATCACCTTGCGGCGCCTGCTTCGCCAATACATTATCAGAAGGATCCTATCTATACAATAAAAACTATTGTTATTGGAACCTTGAATGCTTTGGAATGTGCAAGAATAAACAATTCAAAGATATTAAACACTTCAACAAGCGAGATTTATGGGGAGCCGTTGGTGCACCCACAAAATGAAACTTACAGAGGTAATGTTAATATAAATGGAATCAGAGCTTGTTATGATGAAGGTAAAAGGTGTAGTGAAACTTTATGCTCCGACTATCGCAGATATCATAAGGTTGATACAAAAATTGTCAGGATATTCAACACCTACGGTCCGTTTATGAATAAAAATGATGGAAGGGTAGTATGTGAATTTATAAATTGTATACTAAAAAATCAGCCTATCGAATTATTTGGAGGTGGGGTTCAAACACGTTCGTTCTGCTATATTGATGATCTTCTTGAGGGTCTTATCAGGATGATGAACAGCGATTGCTCCGGACCCATAAATTTAGGAGGGACTGAAGAGATAACTATTTCTGACCTGGCGAAAATTATATCGGAAGTTATGAATAAAGAGCCGGTAATCGAATATAAAGATATGCCATCAGATGATCCGACAAGAAGAAAACCCGATATATCAAAAGCTATGAAGGAGTTGGCATGGAAACCCTGCATTAATATCAGGACAGGAATTTATAATACAGCTAAGTATTTCGAATCTATTTGTAATGATTAGAGAGGTGTATATATGAAAATAGCTGTGATAGGTATAGGTTATGTAGGATTGGTAACATCCTCATGTTTTGCAGAATCAGGGTTTGATGTTATCAGCATGGATATTAATGAAGAAAAAATAAATATGCTTAAAGATGGACAAGTACCTTTTTATGAACCGGGTT
The DNA here is from genome assembly GCA_023412275.1 of Bacillota bacterium. Classification (GTDB taxonomy): domain Bacteria; phylum Bacillota; class Clostridia; order Acetivibrionales; family DSM-1351; genus Ruminiclostridium. The sequence goes on along the minus strand of JAEYNY010000173.1, from coordinate 13,856 downwards.
TAAGTGAAATAGTTAAACGAAACTACAGTAATGGCAGGCTTGAATTTACAACAGATTGTAAATATGCCGTGGAAAATGCGACGATAATTTTTATCGCAGTAGATACCCCTTCAAATCAAGAAGGTAATGCTGACGTAAGTCAGGTTCTGGCAGTTGCTAATTCTATAGGGGAGTATATTAACGGCTATAAGATTATCGTAACAAAAAGTACCGTTCCTGTGGGTACAGGCCATAAAATCAAAGAAGTTCTTCATGATGTACTAAGTAAAAGGGGCGAAACTTATAATTTTGATGTGGTTTCAAATCCGGAATTTCTGAGAGAAGGAAGCAGTGTTTATGATTTTATGAATCCGGAAAGAGTTATAGTAGGAGCAGATAATATTAATGAAAACGATAACATAAAAAATATTTTCAAGGAACTATACAATAAAAATAATTGTTCGTTTGTTTTTACTAATATAGAAACATCAGAAATAATCAAATATGCTTGTAATTCATTCTTGGCTGTTAAGGTTGCTTTTATTAATGAAATTGCAAATCTAAGTGAGGCTGTGGGGGTAAATGTTAAGGATGTTGCAGTAGGTATGGGACTAGATAGCCGCATTGGAGGAAAATATCTGAATGCCGGCCCGGGATACGGCGGAAACTGTCTTCCTAAAGACACAAAGGCATTAGTACATATAGGTAATGAACATGGAGTAGACATGTCTATTATTAAGACTGTAATTAAATCCAACAATCTTCAAAAAAATCGTATTGCAAAGAAAATTGAAATGGTTTTAGGCGGTGTATGCGGAAAAAGCATAGCATTGCTGGGACTATCCTTTAAAGCGGATACCGATGATTTGCGGGAGTCGGTTGCAATCGTCATCATTAACGAATTAATTAAAAAAGGTGCAATCGTAAAAGTTTTTGATCCAGTCGCAATTAGTTCAGCCAAAAAATGTCTTGTAGATCAAGAAAATATATATTTTGCAAGAGATGAATATGATGCAATAGCTAATGCTGATGCAATAGTTATTGCAACAGAATGGAAACAGTTCTGTGAAATTGATTATATAGCTGCAAAAAATCAACTAAGAAGAAATGTTATTTTTGACCTTAAAAATTTACTGGATAAAACTAAGTTGTTGAATATTGGATACGAATACCATGGAATTGGTATTTAGAAATATTAAAAGGTTAGAAACACTGGTAGTGAATATATGCCGAACTAAAACTAAAACTTTAAGGGGGTAAAAAAATGTGTAGTTCTTCGGAAATTAAAGAAAAGGATTTATATCCGGTATGGAATCCTGAGTTTGTGGTAACTCAAGACAAAAATACGAAGGGTAATATGTTGTGTGTCCCGATCCAGAATGAGAGATTGCTAAATTTCAAGCATTTTAATGTTTTAAGTGCATTTGATATGAAGCTTGACTTGGACAGAATTGATTCTTTTGGTATACATAAATATTGTAACGGCAGCTATACGGTAGAGCAAATAATTCAAATGGTGGTATCTGAAAACACTGATGCAACAGAAATAACTGTCAAAGCAATTATTGATAAAATGGCACGAATCGGAATTATTAGTTTAATAGAATAAGTTAAGTAATATTTTATATAAAGGGAGGTAGAAAAATGGAACTAACTTTAGTTTCTCCAAACAGTGAATGTGAAAAATGTACTACCATGTATGATCAATTGGTAATCCTAAAGAATAAATATCCTGATATCAAATTAAATAAAATATCATATGAGACAAACAAAGAAGGATTTTTGAATTATACTACTCCAATTCTTATGATGGATGATTGTGTGGTGTCTTCAGGAAGAGTTGTACCAATGGAATTTCTGGAGGAATATATAGAAAACCAGTTAAGTTTTAAGTCTTCAACCTGCAGTTGTGATTGCAGCTGTTCTTCCCAAAAGGAAGAAAGTAATAGTAATGAATTCTCTTTATCAGGAACAAGATGGCATGTGTTCCCAAACGGAGATAAATATATCGCTTTGGATGTAAATACATCCAGATGTATGGAAATGGACGAGTATGCTCTGAAAGTTCTTCAGGGAGAAGTAGTCCGTGAAGGTGAGATGGAGGCTGCAGTTAAAGAGTACAACACTCTCAAATACATAGATTATTTCAGTCACGAAAACTTTACCCGTGAAATACCCGAGGATGAACTTAATGTCTGTTCAATAAATCTTACAATACCACATGCTTGTAATCTGGACTGTGAATATTGCTACAGCAAGAATTATTATAAGAATGTTTCTAAAGAACAGGTATTCAAGATTTTAGACAGATTAATAGAAAGGTTTGTCGCTCCGTCAAAAAACAAAAGATTTATGTTTAATTTTTCTTTGTTTGGCGAAGTACTTTTGAATATACCGCTTTTAACGGAAATGAAGGCATACCTTGAGGATTGGGGAAATAAAAACGGTAAGAGGCTCTCAAGCAGATTTAATGCCACAAATGCTACTCTTTTAAAACCTGAAAAAGCCCGTGAAATGTGGGAACTGTCAGATATGGGAGAAATAAATATAAGCATTGATGGTCCTGCGCATATCCATGATAAAGTAAGACATTTTCCAAACGGAAAAGGAACCTATACAATTATTGAGGAGAATGTTAAGGATTGTGTAAATAAATGGCCTACTGTAGCATCGGCAGTACTAAACGGTCAAAATCCAAACGTAACTGAGATTTTTCTCCATCTTTATAACCTGGGATTCAGACGTATTCGTATCAAGCCAATAAGAGCAAGCTATGATAATCCTTTTGCAATAACTAAAGACAACGTAAATATTGTAAAAGAAGAATATTCAAAATTTATAAAGTTCCTTTTGGAACAGGATGATGCACAGTTGGTTGACTATATATCCTGTATTGATGGAGACGAATTACTGGGGAGGTTTTTCCAGACGCTGCTAAAAGGAATAGTTTCTAAATACAGGTGCCCAGCTTTAAGAGATACAATAGTTGTTAATAGTGATGGTGATATTTATTCATGTCAAAGCGTTATCGGTTTTGACGAATTCAAAGTAGGAAACATATTTGACGATGACACTGCCTGGAATGAAAAGAGAAGTTCACTTTTAAATAAAATGCATGTAAGTATGAAGGAAGAGTGCAAAAAATGCTGGGCTATAAATTTGTGCGGAGGAGGATGTGCACATGCCGCATGGCTCAATAATGGCTCACTTGAAACTCCGGATACTGTTAAATGTGATTTGGTAAGGCATGTTATAGAGCAGGCAATGGTTTTGCTTTCGGGACTCAGAAGCAGGCCGGCGGCATCGAAAATGCTTATAACTGCATTTAGAAGGCGTTCTCCTCAAACTGTACTATTGTCAGCATCAAGTAAGTTTACAAATGTTTCACCGCTGTCTGATTCATCAGCTTGGGATAACGCAAAGATTATAAATCTTAATAGAAAAGAGCAATTGAGGGGAGCTGTAAGCGGAAAACAGATTTTTACCGGGAAAGTGCATACTTTGTGGGATGAACAATATTTTTATCTGAAGACAGAGATTCTCGGTTTGAATTCTGATAAAAAAATTCTTAACCAGGAAAATCTGGTTCGCTTCTGCCTTATGGAAAACACTAATGGCAACGCCTGGGAATATGGAATAGGTTTCAATATGGGACAACCAGTTCTCACCCGTCTCTATATGAGGGATATATCAAAGGATTTCTTCGGGAATGTGGAAGATGCGGTTGTATCTATAAGTGAAACCGAGGAAGGAATTTCGTATCAGGTTGCTGTTCCGTGGAAGGAATTTGGAGTGAAACCGGAAGACGGTAAGGCTTTAAGATTTAATGTGGTACTTTATGAAAGAGAACATCCTTATCCATATGTGGCTGAGTGGTGGTTGGAATGGTCACCGGGGATGGTTGTGGAAATGAATCCAAACCTGCTAGGAAAGCTGGTACTAAAGAGTAATTAAGTGATTTTAAGTTAAGGGGAGGTGAAAGAAATGGAAAATCTGAGGGAAGCAAAATTTCTGGAGACAACCATAATAAATGATGAGTTGGTTGATATTACTGAACTGACAACTGCAATTATCGGAGAAGGTTGCAATTGCAAAGAAGGTGGCGTAGTAGCTTGTACTTGCTGTGGTTCAAGCAGACAATTATAAAAGAAGGATGTTTTTTGTGAGTGAAAATATTAGCGGGCAAATATCACTTTATAAACAAAGCTATTACAATTTTGAACTAAAGCTGGATAATGGAAAGTATATACTTTATAACACCAAAACCGGTGCCGTTTCTCTTTTAGACAGCAGTGAAAGAAACACTATGAGGTCTGATTTATCAGGTAGAACGGAATGTAAGAACAGATTATTAATGGACAACTTGTTAAGTCAAGGCTTCATAGTGGGAAAAAATAGAAATGAGTTAGATGATATCAAGTCAATTACTCAGAGCTTTAGAAAAGCAAAGAACCTTGTACGGTTAATTGTATTACCTGCTGAGGCATGTAATTTTACATGCCCCTATTGTTTTATTTACAGGCAGAGAAATCTTTTTATGAGCGAATGGGTATATGATGCAATTCTTAAATATATTGAAAATATGGTATCAAAAAGTACAGATCAAACTTTAGTACAGCTTTCATGGTATGGAGGAGAACCTTTATTGGCTTCCCAACGGATAATTGAGTTTATGGGAAGATTGAACCGGCTAAAAGAAAAGTATAATTTCAAAATAAACAGTTCCATATACACAAATGGCTATCTTCTTACAGGGGACTTGTTCCAAAAGCTCCTGGAATGCGGTATAGAAACTTTTCAGGTCACTGTTGACGGAGGCAAAAACAGTCATGATCGTCTGCGAAGATTAACTAGTGGAGAGCCTACATTTGATGCTATTTATACAAACCTGAAAAATATCAAAAAATTCACCGCAAAGGAGAAAAGTTTTAAATTTTACATCAGAGCAAACTTTTTAAAGAGCAGCATTGAATCAATGAATGAATTTTTAGAGGACTTTGTTGAGGATTTTGGAACTGATAATCGGTTTAGTATATTTTTCAGACCTGTGTACCACTTTACAACCTCAAGAAATGACGTAGAAAAGGTTGCTGATGACATATTAGATCCAGATGAAGGTGTAAATTCACAATTAGTTTTCGCAAACAAGGTTTTCAGTCAATTACCTGAAAAATCGATGGATTCTATGGTAAATATATTTAAGCCTTTACCATCGCCAATGCACACATGGTGTACCGGAAGTAGCGGAAATACATATATTATCGGTGCTGACGGAGCTATATTTATGTGTGATACCATGATGGTTGAAAAAGAAAAGAGTGTGGGAGAAATAACCTTGGATGGACGGATTTCTTTAAACGAAAATGCTCAACCTTGGATAAGACCTGTCTTTGAAGATTTAGACAATAATCGGAAAGAATGCCTAGAGTGCAAGTTACTCCCAGTTTGTCTAGGAGGCTGCAGGTTGTCAGCGGCTTCAGGTCACAAAGCATGCTTCTGGAGTGAGAACGTTATACTTGATTCCATGAGAAAATATGCTCAAATGATTTCAGGATGAAATTTACATGGTATACAGAAGGAAGTTTTACTCAAAAGAGAGGAAAGCAGGTGTGTTAAATTTGAAAGAAGCAAAAGGATATTTTGACTATGCGGCCAGTGCTCCTGCATTTGAGGAGAGTGTTAATGTTTTTAAAAACATATCTATGTTTACTTTTGGAAATCCTTCATCCAACCATAGCGCAGGGGTGAAAGCAAGGGAAGTCTTAAATAAAAGCAAAGAAAAATTTTTAAGCTTACTAGGTATTTCAAATGCAACAATCGTTGTTACTTCAGGAGGTTCAGAGGCTAATAATCTGATTTTGAATTCCATGCTTTTGAAATACCCCGATAAGAAAATATTAGTTGCAAAGGACTCCCACGAATCATGCTACTTTACCAAAAAAGAGTATCCTAGAAGAGTGGATATTCTGAATATTGACAGTCATGGGCAGATTAATCTGAAGGACTTGGAGAATACTCTTTCACAGGAATATTCTCTTTTATGCATACTTCACGGAAACAATGAAACAGGGGTAGTGCAAAGGGATTTAAAAAGAATAATTGAAATCTGTAGAAGTAAAAATGTTTTGATACATATTGATGGAGTTCAGACCTTAGGACATATTCCTATAGAGATAGATGATTTCAAAGGAATATTTTATACTTTTTCTTCTCACAAATTTGGTTCTCCCAGAGGAAGCGGAGGAATTATTACAAGTTCACCGGAGCTATTGACCAGTCTCGTTTTTGGCGGACCGCAGGAGAAAAATCTACGTGCCGGAACAGAAAATATTGCAGCTTTTGCTGCAGCGGCTTCAGCTCTTGAAATCTCTATTAATAAATTTGAACAAATAGAAGAACGGTTAAGATCATATTGTAATTATGTAAAAGGAAAAATTACGGAGCATTTTCCCCAGGCAATATTCAATTCAAGCGATAATGGATTACCCGGAATTTTATCATTATCAGTACCTGGAATAAAAGGTAGTATTACGGTCACGGAAATGGCCATGTTCGGATATGCAATATCATCAGGATCGGCCTGCCATTCCAGTATGGAGATTCCGCCGCGTATAATTATGGCTATGGGTAGAAGCATGAAGGAAGCATTTGGTACATTAAGAATATCTATGGGGTATTACACCGAAGAAGAAGATGTTTTTTCTATGACAGATGCCTTGATAAGAGTAATCAATAGACAACTAAAGGAGTGAAAAAAATGTCAATTGTTATTAAAGAAAAGGAATTTGATATTAATAAAGTTCAGGAAGGTAAATATGAGCAATGGGGGGTAACTTTTCAACTCGATTGTATTTATGAAGTTTTTAATGAGTTTGAAACAAATAATCTTCGTGGAATTAATTTATCTGTAACCAATACAGGAGAATATTTTCTGGAAGGCTGGAAGGGTCCAGAGGAAAAGTGCCTTGACGGCGGAAGAACAGTACACTACAAAGGCAATTGCCTAGCCGTTTTGGATGATGATAATCATTTTATATTCAAGAATATGCGGATTTGTGAAAAGACCAGCAGTGTATATATGTTGCCGGTTTATCAAAACGAAATCGAAGTCTCAGAACCCGACCCTGAACTTTATGCAAGGTTAACTACCGATCCTGTGCTGTTTGACTGTGATACTTTTGATAGGGATGCCGGTTTAGTAGCAGAAAGCATAAAATATAGCCCTGAAACTGCAGAAGTTAGTTTGCTTTATACAGGTCCCTTTCGCTGTATATTTCTTCCCAATGGTACTATTGTAAGAAGGGGTATTCCTGTTTCAGTATCAAAAAAATCTGCAGAGGTTATAGGAGAGAATAATTATTTAATATTGGAGTTTAAATCCCCACTTGCTAAAAACTACTTGGAATTATATAAAAAGTATGGGGCGATTTTTTTGTTGGGAAGTAGTATGGGCGAAAGTATTAATTATTTCCCTCAGATAGAGAAAATCAAGTCAATATCTGATCCCTTAAAATTACGCTTTAAAAATATGATTGATAACAATAATGATTACTTTATTTTACAGGGAAGTGATCCTGCGGATAAAGATTCCTGTTGTCCAAACCCTTTAGTATCGGAATTGAAGCAACTGGCTAATGCAGGTCTTGTTTCATCATATGGCTCACCCACAGCCGGCAGTTGCCCTATGACAATATATGCCTTTAATGGTGAATTATGCACAGTAGATGGCGGCTTTCCAACATTTAATCAAAATGGGCTGCTAAGACTTGCCATGAGAAAATATCTCTAAGCTTGCTATTTACTGGTTCAACCTTCCCCCCGGCATTTAAAATTTCCCGAGAAACAGATGTCGTATACACTCATTTATAACGGCGAAATTTTAAATTATTTTACACTGTCAAGTTGTTCTTGGCAGTTCCGAGGAGTTGATATTAATATGCGAAAAGAATTTATTGCAGAAATACTTGGTACGTTTATCCTAGTTTTTTTCGGTTGTGGTTCCGTTGCAGTTGATGTAATAAGTGGTGCACATCTCGGGTTGTTTCAGGTTGCAATTGTTTGGGGAATAGCCGTTAATCTGGGAATTTACATGGTGGGCTCTATAAGTGGTGCGCATCTTAATCCTGCTATAACAATAGCTATGGCTATTTTCAGACCTAAAAAATTTCCCGCAAAAAAGATATTGCCATATATTTTAGCTCAATTAATAGGTGCTGTTTTTGCTGGGTTAGTATTATACGGACTATTCAGCAAAACGCTTATCAGTTTTGAAGCTGCACATAATATTGTAAGAGGACAGCCCGGAAGTGAATTGTCGGCTATGATGTTTGGAGAGTACTTCCCGAATCCTGCCATATATGGAACGACAAATGCTGCATTTTCACAGGTCCCATTGCTGATTGGTATGGTGGCAGAGTTGATGGGTACTATGTTTCTTGCACTGGGGATATTTGCATTAACAGATGAGAAGAAGTTTGACAGTTCCAAAAAAGGATTCAGGGCTTTTACATACTGTATAGGTCTCGTACTTTCTATATCAATAATCATGTTCGCTCCTTTTTCCCAAGCGGGGCTTAATCCTGCCAGAGATTTTGGACCAAGGCTAGTTTCATACTTTGCAGGATGGAAAAATATTGCCATTCCGGGTGCCAATGGAGGATTTTTACTTGTGTATATTTTAGCACCTATTGCAGGAGCAATTTTAGGTGGCTGTATTTACAAAATTGTCGCTCAAATTTCACCGGCAAAGGACGAACCAGAATATGGTAACAATAAAGAATTTATTCGTAAAGTCAGTTGATTTATATCAAATGTATTTTGTAGTAGGATACTTTCAGAAACAAGACAGAGGAGGGGATTGGAGTTTTTAATCCCCTCCTACTTTAATAAGGAAGGAACTTATTTGTATGAGATTAGATTTTTCTGTCGTAATACCATTTTACAACAAAAGCTTTGAGCTTAATCTTGTGTTAAAGGGACTATCCTGCCAGGATTATGAAAAAGACAAATTTGAAGTGGTTATAGTAGATGACGGTTCAGAAAATTCCATTAATGATTTATTAGATAAATATGCAAATTCTTTGAACATAAAGTATATTTATTTGGAGCATACCGGAAACCGCGGACGGAATAGAAACAAAGGTGTTAAAGAAAGTAAGGGCGAAAAAATAATTTTGCTTGATGGTGATATAATACCGGAGAGCAATCTGATATCATCTTTTTATAAAGCAACAAAAGATAATCCAAGGTTGGTTTCAGTAGGTTTTCGAAGACTTCTTAGAGAAGTTGACAGCAGCCTGTTGACTGAAGAAGCTGTAGAAAACAATTGCGAATCCTTATTAAAACTCCCTTATAGTTCTGACAGCCGCCATTTAAATGCGGATTATGAAAAGAGCACAGGTAATAAAATGGTGGGCGGTTGGCAATATCTTTATACAAATTGTGTATGCATACCTAAGAGTGAGTTTGAGGCTATAGGCGGATTTGATGAAGTATTTTCTGCAAATTGGGGTGCAGAAGATGTTGAGCTGGGATTCAGGCTATTTCAAAATGGTTGTATTATTGAAATGAATGAAGCTGCAAACGGTATTCATATTTTTCATACTGAAAATGGCGTTAAAAGGTTTGAATCCATGATGAAAAATTATGATATTTTTCTTCGCATGCACAAGCATTGGACTGTTGAGCTATTTACCAGAGAGTATGAAACCCAGGCTATTGAAATTATTCAAATGCAAAAGTTAATTAAGAAGAGAAGTCATGTAGTATCTGAAATTCAAAATGTCAATACAGTTATAAGCCATCTGCCGGATAATGTTTTGCTGTGCGGAATCGAGATCAGTGAACTGTTTAGTTCTGATAAGATTTCAGCAATATTTAATCCTGAACCTAAGATGGAATCGGAAGAAGTATTTAATTGGTTCGGAATGAAAACCGATTATAAAGACAACCATTTTGAATTGGCACTATTATCAATAAAATATAAAGAGATTAATTATGGACTCTTTCATATCTTGTATAATGAAATAAGTAGAATAGCCAAAAAAGTAGTTTTGGTAGATGACAATTCCAATATTCTATCTAGTGTGAATTCTGCAGAGGCAGAGCAGTTTTATTTTCCGAAAGAAATTATTTTTTATGTATCAGCATTTGAGAATTACTCCATATACAGGCATTATATAAATCTTGCAATAGCTCTACATAAAAAAGGCATTAAAACCGGATATAATGTATATTTTGACCCAACCCATGAAATAAATCCAAACCGCGGCGTTATGCATACTAATAATAATGAAAAAATTGAGATAATTAACAAGCTTTTAAGGCATGAAATGAGCATAAATGCCAGTCAGATTATCTCAATTGTTGATAAAATTCTTTTGAAAGCTGTTTCAAAAAATATGGGGGCAAGGATATTATGGGATGAGATAAATTATCACGGTCATGAAAAGGAGTTTGGTTCTGATATCACCTCATACGTTGATGCAGTTTGTCCAAGAAGGGCAGGGGATATGGAATTTTACAATGAGAGTAAATTAATAGATTACATCCCTGTAGGTATAGATAAACAAAAAATAATTGAAATAAAGGCAACGGATAAGGCTAAGAAAGATAAATTTACATTTCTTTGGTCAGATCAGTATACCGATAAATATTCAAATCTGGAAATTATTTTACAAGCTTTTACTGAGCTGTTCAAGGATAAGGATGACGTAGAACTTAAGATTATTCATACTGGTAAAAATATAGTATATAGTTCATATGATAAATTCTTCTACCAAGAGTCTTTTGACCGAAATTATGCTGATTTATATAACAAATATCAGTACGAAAAAAATATTAAGTTTATACAAGCGGAATTATCTGAAGAAGAGTATTCACAAGAGATTTTCCAGTGTGATTGCTTAATTAATCTTAACTCCCTGATGAAAATAAATAGCTGGGTATTGGAGTCGGTAGCCTTTGGGAAAAAACCAATTATACTGGATAATGGTAATTATGACGGTTATATTTCTGATAAGGAAAGCTTCAGAGTCAGTACAGAACCTGTATCTGTTTTAGTCGGAAAGACTTCAAAGAATGATGGAGATGTGAGAAATACGTATCAGCTTGATGTTCCTATAAAAGAATCCATTATTGATGTCTTTCAAAAAATATATAATAATAAAGAATCCTTGGATATTGACATATCTGTAGTAAATGATTTTGTTGACAGACATGACTGGATGGCAATAGCAGAAATGTTTGTTGAGATAATATAACTTTAGGCATACAAAAATACTGCCAATTTTGATTTATCAAAATTGGCAGTATTTTTCTTTTGTATGTTTACTTGCAGCCGCATCCGTTATCAACTTTAGGGGAACAACCGCAACTTTCTACCTGCTCATTACTGCCGCAACCACAACCCTGTGAAGCAATTGCGTCTTCAATTGCTGAAGATACATCAACATCGCTTGAAGAGCAGCAGCTGTTAGCTACAGTTGTGCTACCGCATCCACACTGTTGAGTCTCAGTTTTTTTTCCAAAAAGTATCTCGCTTAGCGTTTTGCGCTTTTGTGTATCATTTTTAGTATCGGGCATGTAATCACCACCTCTCTCTATCGTATATCGTAAATATACGATAATTATATGTAAAATACATTTTTAAGTCAAGTGATATATGGCAAATATAGAAAGTAATTACAGTTGTGTTATATTATACTATAATATTGTTGACAACATCGTATTAATACGATATTATACATCGTATAAATACGATGCAAGCGAGGTGAATATAATAATTAATGGATGTTATAGCTATTTGCAATGCTTTAGGGAATAAAACCCGTTTTCAGATAATAAAATCCTTAAAGAATAAGTCAATTTCTACATGCTGCGATAAGATTGAATATTTTGAAAACGGTATTAGTGTCGGAGATGTAGTTAAACTTACCGGGCTTGCACAGTCAACAGTCTCTCAACATTTAGTTGTATTGGAGAAGGCTGGAATACTTTACAGGGAAAAAAGGGATCTCTGGACTTGTTATTTCCTTAATACTGAAATAATTAAGGAGTTTTTAGCAGAGTTAAATACTGACCTAAGTTTATAAAAAATTTTTGCATGTCCATATCGTAAAAAAGCGATATAGATTAAAATGGAGGTAATAGGTATGGAAAAATATTTTCCCATGATAGGGGATTTAGTTTCGAACATGGTTATAGAGGTTCTAACAAGTTATTCTCACAATTGGTTGCCACTTCTCATAGCCGCACTCACAGCTGCAATAATGACGGTACATGTCAATAACGACAAGCTAAGCAATTTTCTACTTAAAAAAACAAGAATTTCAGTTTTTGCAGCTGTACTTTTCGGAGCACTCACACCCCTTTGCGCATGTGGAACTATGGCGGTTCTGTTGGGAATGGTAACTACTGCTTTACCATGGAGCCCTATCATGGCGTTCCTGACTTCTTCGCCGTTAATGAGTCCTGATGGATTTGTTATGAATGCCGGAATAATCGGATTCCAATTTGCAGTAGCATTGACAATTGCATCTATTGTTATTGGTTTGGGTTCAGGTTTAGTAACAAGTACTATCGAACGTAAAACAAATTTTTTAAAGAATCAAAGCCGCTTTGACGGGAAAACAAAACCTGCATCAGCATGTGGATGCGGTACTACAAATGAGACTGTAAACGTGAATACATGCTCATGTAGTACACCTGAACCGACTCCAGCACAAGGTTGTTCATGCGGAACAAATACTGTCCCGGAAGTCCAGTCATGTGGATGCGGTACTACCACTGCAACAGCACAAACATGTTGTAGTAATATCCAAGCACCGGTGATTGATAGAGGGCTTATAGGTAAGCTTAAGTTGGGCAAAGTTTGGAAGGCTGTAGTAGATATAGGTTTTAAGCAAATATTACTTTACTTTACTATATTTATTGCCTTAGGCTACCTTGTAAACAGATTTATTCCTACTGATTTAATAGTTAATTTGTTTGGAGCTAAAAAGTTTTATGCCGTACCGTTGGCATCTGCAATAGGTATACCTATCTATATTAATACTGAAGCCTCTATTGCTATTGTGCAATCGTTTATCAAGGGAGGAGCAAGCGGGGGATCTGTTCTCGCTTTCATGATCACAGGCCCTGGTACCAGTGCAATGGTTATTGCAGGTCTTGCAACATTCATGAGAAAGCGTGCTCTTGCTCTATATGTTGGTCTTATATTCTTTGGCGGAATTATCTGCGGATATCTGTATGACCTTTTAATTGCAACAGGGCTTGTAGGACTAAAATAGAAATAAAACAGGGTGATTATATGACAACCAAGCTTACATTGCTTTTAAAAAAAGTTAAAACATTTTTAGTTGGGCAAAAGATTTTACAATTGCCGGTTAAAAAAATTAAAGTAAATCAAGTTGGATACCTTCCTTTTGAAAGGAAGGTATTCCTATTTACAAATAACAATGAAAACATGGCAGGAGTTATTTTTCAGGTTGTTCGTCTGTCCGACCATACAGTATTCAAAGGATTACTCGGAAATGTAATAATGGATAAAGACAGCGGTGACAAAAATTATATGGGAGAGTTTTCATTTGTAGAAGAGCCGGGAGAGTATGTAATAAGAATAGGTGATGAGGAGTCATACCCGTTTGAGATTACACCGGATAAATACAGAAAATTGTTTTATACAACTATGAGGTCTTATTACCTTCAAAGGTGTGGTATGGAAATCAATGATTCAATATCCGGTGTTTCTCATGCACCATGTCACTTAAACGGTGCTACTATGGAAAGTGACCCTCGCGGTGGGGAAATTGCTGCAACGGGTGGGTGGCATGATGCGGGAGATTATGGAAAATACATTCCTACCGCAGCCTTAACTG
>JAEYNY010000125.1 GCA_023412275.1 Bacillota bacterium | reverse complement strand
GAACAAAGGTGGCAAAGCCACTTTTGTTTGCGCATGTGCCTTTTCCTTCTACTGAATATTTTCTTCGGATTGATGTATTAAGGAAATTCTGGCACGCGCATAAATTAATAGTTTTTTATTGTCTAGGGAAACTTTAACATTTATCTTATATACCTTTATCTGTGGGCGTTCCAATACTCATTTTTGTACAAAAATATTTATTCTTTCTTAGACAATAAAAAACTCCGTCCAATATTTGGACGAAGTCTAATTCGCGGTACCACCAAAATTCACGAATAAATGTTACAGGTCAAATTCCTATAAATTTATTGATGATCTCTGACGAGTTAACGTTCGCAACCCCGCTGCAGCCTACTGTTATTTCGGTGCAGAGCTCCCAAGCTACCTTCTACAGTCCTGATCCGAAGCTTTTCACCAACCGCTTCTCTCTTTGGGTATCAACAAAACTGTATACTCCTCTTGTTCACAGCCTTTATTCCATATCATTTCTTAAAAAAGATTATTAAATTTATGATATATAATATGAGCTTTACTGTCAAGTGTGATTTTCTTTGTCCTCGTCATTGGTTGTCACTTCGGTTGTTTCATCAGGTGATGAACTGTTATTTCTTTTGTTATCACTGAAAAGCAACGCAAAAGCCACAATCATAAGAACCATACCCACATTATTCACTGTTTTGGGATTTAAATTGAAGGAAAAAATCCTGTCAAGTATACCATATAAAATCAATATTCCGGCAATTACTACAATTATAGTTAATTTGGTCTTTCTCTTAAGCTTCATATCTTCTCCGTTTCAACACTCTTTTTATTTATATAATAAATAATCTTTTGTTTTAAATCAATATATTCTATACTATCAAATCTATTGCCTTTTTAATAATAACTTTCAACATTGCCGCCACAGGCACTCCTATCAACATTCCTATTATACCAAAAAATTCTCCTCCCACCAGTACTGCAATGATTGTTGTCACAGGATGCAGCCCCAGTTTTCCTTCAATAATTTTGGGAGAAATAAATGCATTATCAATTTGCTGGACAATTATAAACACAAGTGCCGCTAAAGCAGCTTTATAGGGCGATTGGAGCAAAGCTACCGCAACTGCAGGTACAGCCCCCAGAAAAGGGCCGAAATATGGAATCATATTTGCAATTCCCCCCAGTAGTCCCAGGACAAATGGATATTTTATCCTCACAAGGTAAAGTCCGATAGTTTCCATAGTACCAACAATAAGTGCCGTCGTAAGCTGTCCCTGTATAAAATGAGTGGCTATTGCATTTAATTCTCTGCCTGTATTAATAAAATCATTTCTCCTTTTCTTCGGAACAAGCATGAGAGCTGAATTTTTCAAGGTTTCTGCATCCTTTAAAAAATAATATGCAATTATCATGGACAGTACTATGTTAAGGAGAATGACTATTGATGAAGCAAGTACAGAAAGTGTTTTCTTCATTATCCTTGCAGCATAAACCTGTAGAAATCCGGAACCATAGTTAATTTCATTAAAAATGATATTTTTTACTTCAGGGGGCCATTTGCTTGCCTTTATTCTGGATATGCAGCTATTAAAATACTCCCGATAACTGCTTGTTATATTGGGTAAGGTTTTAAAAAGCTCTTTTCCGTTACTCAGAACTTCAGGCATAATGTAAACACCAAAAAAAATCAGAGTCAGAGCAATAAATACATAAATCAAAATTATAGAAACACTTCTTTTTACTCCTTTACGTTCAAACCTTATAACCATGGGGTAAATGATGTAAGCAATCAAAGCAGCCATAAAAAACGGGAAAAGAATCTTAATAATTTTATCAATATAGAAATAGACAAATACTGCTGTACCAATCACTAATAGTATTAATATTATGTAAAATATGATTTTTTTTGTGTTAGTCATAGTACACCCCATTTATGGTATTTGGGTCTGCTGCAAACAGATTGTACAGCAGACCCCCTGTCTAATCTACCCGTTTTTTAATACATTGTTCATCTGAACATCTGAATCATTTCACCCAGCATATTGTTTGAGCGGTGTATGATTTTTCTTCCTGACTTCATCATTCTTCGTCTCATTCTGGGATCAACTACCTCAGGATTTGTTAAAACACTGATAGATGCACCAATTAATCCTCCAATTACCAAACCTTTTGTAAAATTTCTCAACATAGCCCACTCCTCCTGTTTTACATTAAAGTATTTTGTCCAAGCCTGCTTCTTAAGCCTCCGCCTGTACTTACCATCTCTTCAACTGCTCCGTTTTCAATTAAAATATTACTATTGCTTATTTCAACCTTGCCGATAAAAGGTAGAATACTTCTTCCTCTGAGGATGTCCTGAACAAGACCGTCTGAAACCTGAACTCCTTCAACCTTGCCTGTTCTGTAGTCAAAAAGGATATCTTGGACAACTCCTATATCCTCTCCTTGCCGGGTATATATTTTCAATCCCCGAAACTCAATTTTCTCGCTTTTTTCAAAGGATTTCTTAAACTTTCTGTAATTGAGTAGACAGTCTGAATTACTAACTATCAATGCATCATTACCCAGACTCAGAACGTCATGCAGCATTACCACGTTACCTTTTACAGGATTACCTCCCTTTTCCATTACAAAAGCTATTACGCCTTTATTTTCTCTGGAAAATACAACATCCTTCAGATTTCCTATTTTCAATCCATTGCTTGCACTTATTACCGGCAGTCCTAAAACATGGCTGTACATACTTAACATTCTGCTCACCTGCACTTTAATTGGTCTGTTATTTAACAATTTTGTACACACATTATTATTTGTTATATTTTTTAAATCATTCAAAGAAATTAAATAATAATAAAGCCAAAATTTATTATGGAAGTTGATGTGTTAAATTGACTAAAAAGTGCAATTAATGTAGAATTTACATGAATACTTTAATTCGCTAAATTGTGAGGTATATAATGAATAATTACAAAAAAACACTATCAGAATTGGGTTTAATAATTCCAAAAATTATGCTTCCTGATTCAAAATGTCAACTTGAAAAATGGGCTGTTGTTGCATGTGATCAATACACATCTGAACGCGGTTACTGGGAAAAAGTTGCAGACATAACTAAGGGTAGTCCCTCCACCTACAATATAATCTTTCCTGAGGTATATTTGGAGGATGGTGACAGTAACACCAGGATAAATACAATTAACAATAACATGGATAACTATATACAATCCGGTACATTAAATGAGCTAGAGGACTGTTTTATCCTTGTTGACAGAAAAACCTCCCATACTCAGTCGAGAAAGGGGCTTATGGTTGCTCTTGATCTTGAATGCTATAACTATACAAAGGGTTCTTGCACTTTCATAAGAGCTACCGAGGGTACAGTCATCGAGAGACTTCCTCCCCGTATAAAAATTCGTCAGAATGCTCCTATAGAGCTTCCTCATATTATGGTTCTTATAGACGACCCGGACAAAAAGGTTATTGAACCTCTGGCTCAAAAAGCTGATAAACTGGAAAAGTTATATGACTTCGAGCTTATGATGGATGGAGGACATATAAAAGGTTATCGAGTGTCTGAAGAAGAAGATCTTTCCTCAGTTGCAGAGGCACTGTCACAACTTGCTGACTTGAATAACTTCCGCAAAAAATATGATTTGGAAAATCAAAAATATGTACTGCTATTTGCAGTAGGTGACGGTAATCATTCTCTTGCCTCGGCAAAAGGTCACTGGGAAAACGTTAAAGCATGTCTTTCCTACGAAGAACAGCAAAACCATCCTGCAAGATATGCATTAGTGGAGCTTGTAAACGTCCACGACGAAGGTCTGGTATTTGAACCTATTCACAGGGTATTGTTTAATGTTGATGCAAAAAATCTTTTAAATGAATTTTCTGCTTACTACAAAAACATTTCAGATAATAACGGCTCAAAACCACATGCATTCAAGTACATAACTTCAGAGGGTTTAGGAGAAATCCTCATTGATAATCCTGTAAGCAATCTGGAAGTAGGCACGCTTCAGGCCTTTTTGGATTATTACATGAAAGAACACCCTCAAGTAAAAATTGATTATATTCACGGTGAGGATGTTGTAACAAAGCTCGGGTCACAACCGGGAAATATGGGTATTTATTTGCCTTCAATGAATAAAACTGATCTTTTCAAAACTGTTATTTTAGATGGAGCACTGCCAAGGAAAACCTTCTCCATGGGAGAAGCCGAAGAAAAACGCTTCTATCTGGAATGTAGAAAAATAAAATAACTGTTTCTCTATAACAAAAAAACCTTCCTTTATGCTTTCGGCTAAAAGGAAGGTTTTTAATTTAAGTTTATCTACTTTATGATGCTTCAGCAGTTTCAAACTGGCTGTTGTACAAGGAAGCATAGAAACCGTTTGCTGCAAGGAGTTCCTCATGGCTACCCTGCTCTACGATATCTCCGTCTTTCATAACCAGAATTAAATCCGCATCTCTGATTGTGGACAGTCTGTGAGCAATGATAAAGCTTGTTCTGTCTTTCATGAGGTTTTCCATGGCCTTTTGTATCAATACTTCTGTACGGGTATCAACTGAGCTGGTTGCTTCATCCAATATCAGAATCTTAGGATCTGACAAAATAGCTCTGGCGATAGTAAGCAACTGTTTCTGACCTTGTGATACATTGCTAGCCTCTTCATTCAAAATCATGTTGTAACCTTCTGGAAGGGTCTTTATAAAGTGGTGGGCATGTGCTGCCTTGGCAGCTTCCTTAACCTCTTCATCAGTTG
>JAEYNY010000123.1 GCA_023412275.1 Bacillota bacterium | reverse complement strand
TCGTCCTGCCCATTTTTAAAACTTGGTCGACAGGGCTTAGGTGGGTGTTCTGCGCTTTTCGAAAATGAACTAAATATATATGATTTTAATTTCATTTATCACTTGACATCACACCGCTGGACTTATTGGAATCATTTTCTATATTATATAACTATAGGATACGGAAATCAACACAAACTAACAATAATTCCCAATTTATAATGTGTAAGTGTTGTAGTACAAATAAGGTAGACATTGTCTAGATTCCTTGGACAAACCTTATCATTCGCAATCATAAAGGTGGTGAAAATATGTCGTTACCCTGTGTTAATCCCGATTTAGAGATATATTTTGAAACAAATGGTAAGATATCGGTATTTCATAAAAAATTATCAAAAACCTATATGCTTGGAAAAAACGAATATAATGTTCTAAAAAATCTGGATGGAATTAAGACGCTCGAGGATCTATCTAAGTACAGCAAGATATACTCTGTGACAGAGATAGCACATCTAATAGAGCAGTTTGAAAAGCTAGGATTCATAGAAAGAAGAGAAATTAAGAATAGGTTTAATCTGATTAAATTAAAGAAGCCACTCCTCAATGGCAATCGCATCATTAACCCAAAACGACTGATTTGTAAAATGATATGTTTTATCTTAATATTTTTATCCATTCCCCTCCTGGTGATAGGGATTATAATAAACATACCGAATTTTCAATCTATGGTTGATGCTATGAAAAATAACTTATTTACCCCAGGAACACTAATGTTGCTACCCATTACACTCTTTTCTCTTTCCCTACATGAATTAGGACATGCAGTAGTTGCCCGGTGTCTCAACGTTAACGTACCTGAGATCGGAATTATGCTCTACTGGTTTATGCCCTGTGCGTATACCAATCTAAACGGAATAACCTTTGTGGAACAACAATGGAAGAGAAATTTATCGATTTTAGCCGGAATACTGGTGAATGTGTTTTTATCGGGCATCAGTTTACTTCTTCTTAATGTGGTGACAGGGAAAGTATATAATTATGTATTGTTGTTTGTTATATCAAATTTGAGTATTATAGTTATTAATTTATTGGTCTTTCTTAAGTTGGATGGATACCTTTTGCTAGAAGAACTATTGAACTTAAAGGGGCTTAGGAAAAAAGCATTTCACCATGTAAAAAGCAATATTCGTGGAATCTTTGCTAAGAGAAAATCCTTAGCAGGGAAAAGGACAAAATACAAGGGAATTCTTATAGAATCGGATGAATCCTCGCTAGATCACATGATATTTTATCTATATGTTTTTTTTACTGTTTTATATATACCGCTGATTTTGTTGTCAATTGGGATATTAGTTTATGATTTCATATTGAGGTGATGCAGATGCAAGAATTAATGTTGAATAAATATGTACCCGTATTAAAAAGCAACAAAGGGTATATCTTTGGAACAAACAGATACTTCTCCTTGGATTCGAATGCGATAAAAGTATTTGATGAGAATCAGGAAGCAGTAATGGATCAATTAGTAAATGGAGAAAGGAAGTCGAAGGAGTACCTGCAGGCGGTTTTTGGAGATGAGTTATTTACTTATTTTTTAAAAAAAGGTCTCTTTGTCCCATTCGATGTTGATACGGATAGCATATATTCCCGTTCGAAGGCTTATTATTTCTTTCATAACATGGGAGATGTCCAAAAAAAACTGGCATCTAAAACGGTCCTGATTCTAGGCTGCGGCGGTATTGGGACACATGTTGCCTGGAATCTGGCAGTGCTTGGGGTGAGCAGAATCGTAATTGTTGATTTTGATACTATAGAGAAAAGTAATCTTAACCGGCAATTACTATATGAACAAAATGATATCGGAAAATTAAAGGTAGAAGTAGTAAAACAAAGACTAGGTGACATTAATCCTGAAGTAGAAGTCATTCCCATTAACAAAAAGATCTGGTCTGAGACGGATTTAGATGAAATAGTATCATTATACAGCTATGATCTCATTATAAAATCGTTGGATTCGCCGGCGAAGTTCCCTGTATGGCTTGATCATGTATGTGAAAAATACAAAATAAAATATATATCAGGAATTACCGTAAGTACATCTCCTATGATTGGACCAACCTATCTGCCGGGAGTGACTGCCAAATATACTGATTTCTTTAGTTCTGAGGAAGGTGAATATAATCGTTTGTCAGGAATATCGCAGTCCTTGGGTGTAGTTATGTATCATATCTCCAGCGAGGTATCGATGGAAGCGTATAAAGTTTTAAGTGAAACCGGAAATTTAAAGTATGCAAACTGCATCTACACAGAAGACTTAATGAATGGAAAAAGGATGAAGATCATACCCAAGAAGGTGCCTGAGCATTTTAAGGAAAATGACAAAATCAGTTCTAATTTGCTAGTCATTATATTAATGTTAAGTGTTTTTATGGCAGCCGTAATATTTGATATTATGCCAGCCATTATTATAAATTTACTGCTTTGCATATTTTCGCCCTTTTTCATATATAAATCCAGAGAGAAAATAACCAGAAGCGGTTTTCTTAATTATATGATTTTTTTTCCTATATTAATGGCTGTTGCAATAACAAACAAAGATTTTCTGGTTGCCAATCATACTGCAAATGTGATTACACTTTTAGTATCAATAATCGTTGCGTTTAGTATCAATATTGTGTTTTCGCAGTTGATCATTAATTTTATATTTTACATGACTCGAAGGGAGAAGCGGTGCTGATAGTGGCTGAGCGTACACCAAAGCAACGATGACGGAGGTCATAAGGACTCTCCATTATATTTATTATAATCGTTTGCGTATCGCACAGCTTTCTCTCTTTACCAGATAAAAGGGCAGTGAAATCTTAAGAGGTAGTGTGTGTCCGTTCCTAATGCGGTCAATTAATATTTTAGCAGTCATTTTTCCGATTTCTTCAATAGGAATGTGCATAGTAGTAAGCATGGGTGATACATATTGGGAAATATCAATATCATCCATACTGATTA
>JAEYNY010000118.1 GCA_023412275.1 Bacillota bacterium | reverse complement strand
GTCAAGAGCATAAACCACTGCTTTGATACAAAAAAATGCTGGTGTAGCTCAGCAGGTAGAGCAGCTGACTTGTAATCAGCAGGTCGGGGGTTCGATTCCGTCCGCCAGCTCCAAACCCTTCAAAATTACATTTTGGAGGGTTTTTTCATGTCCAAAGAAAGGTTATACCAAACACACTCTGGTTAAATTCCCTTTGGCAAACTCCTAAAATATATGTGATTGCCGTCGGGATCGCAAAAATGCATATTTTTTGCTCCCCATGGCTGTAATTGTGGAGTATCAATAATATGTATTCCTAAATTCAGTAATCTTTTATATTCTTCATCTACATCATCAACAGTAAAAGCTAAGCTTATATTTTCATTTTGGTTATTCTTTGTTTTCCCATTATTGTAAACACTCAAAGTAGTACCTTCTGTAATTATAAATTGATGAACTTCATCCTTACAATCCGAAGAAATACCTAATATGTCTCTGTAGAAATCAGAAATTTTCACAACATCATTTGTTTCTATGCAAACTTCTCCTAAATTCATTTTTCATCTTCCTTAACATATATTAAAATTAGATCATATAACTTGGATAATTATAACATTCAACTAGCAAAATTAATACAACAGAAAATTCTGTATACATAATGTGATGTTTGAAATACAGATAACAAAGCAGACAGGTGCAATAACCGAAATAAAATATGTATAGTATTTATATGAAATATTATGTCTATCATTTTAAAATTTCTGATTAATAAAATAACAATATGACGATTGTTAATATTTCATGACTTTTATATTACGTAAACTAATCCCGAAAAGGCTTATACAGGGCAATATTTAAAGATATAGAGGTAATATGAATTAAAACTTACATAATGGCAATAATTACGTAAGGGTGAATTTTATTTCCTTAAGGTCAAGAGTGAAAACCCACAGGTTAATATATCTACATAGCGGGGCTGAGACTATTTTCCATGTCAGTAAATTTTAATAACATTGACATGTATTTACACTTTTGATATAATGATTTTTGTGGGATATTCAAAAATTCTCCTCTAGAAAACGGAAGAAGTAGTTTGATTTTCTATAAAGATTTTCGTGAAAATATTTTCCTTACTTTTTAATGGTCTAAATAGTAGTAAAAGATTTTATAAGGTGGTGAATTATGGACCAAATTAATTTACAGTCAAAAACGTTAGAAGATTTGAGATATATTGCAAAAATGCTGGGGATGAAAAATATATCCAAATATAAGAAGAGTGAGTTTGTAGAACTGCTTAGTGAAAACTCCAAAAAACTTAAATCTGATGATATTGTGGAAGAAGTTGTTTCTGAAGAAATTAAAAAGGCTGAACCAGCTGCGAATACAATAGAAACTCAAGCAAGCGAAGAAAGGTCCAAAGAAGCATTAGAGGAGGTTCCTGTCTTAAGAAAATCCCGGAGAGGAAGGCCGAGCAAGGCATCGAAATCAATGGACAAGCCGGAGAATACCGGTGTATCAGATTTACTTACTAATGTTACAGGTCAGGATAATCAGGGTATAAATCCAAATTCCGTATCAGAACAAAGTGAAAAACCAGACAGATTGTCAGACACATTAAAGCATCTGGAAACAAAAATTATCGATAAAAAGCCTCATAGCAGAGGACGGAAAAAGGATGTGCAACCTTCTAGCGAACCCCCGATTACTGAAAATAAAGTATTATCAAACATATCAGAAGTTTCAGTACAAGACAAAGAAAACAATTCGGCAGATAACATAACACATAGGAAAAACAGCAGATTAAAGCCGGAGCAAACTATAGAGCAGCCCAAAAACGTTTCTGATGAAAAGATACAAGGGAAAGTTGAAAAGGATTCGAAACCTCAGATATACAAAAAGGATGATCAGCCTTCAACAAGGCAGGATAATAGACAACAGCACAGGCAAATCAGACCGTATACAAACACAAACGGCAAGTCTGATATCTCATCGGAACCGCAGCGTTTGCCATTAAATCAGCAACCACAGCAGGTTCAGCCTCAGCAACCGACACCATCCCAGCCTCAGGTTATTTCACCTCAGCCTCAACAACCGCAAGGTAGTGAAAAAATAGAAAGTGATGATCCTGTAGAAGGAGTTCTTGAAGTATTACCGGATGGTTATGGTTTTTTAAGAAGTGAAAACTATTTGTCCGGCCCTAAAGATGTTTACGTATCACCTTCACAAATAAGACGTTTTGGTCTTAAAACCGGTGATAAGCTAAGGGGAAAAGGCAGAATTCCCAAAGAGGGCGAAAAATTCCAGGCGTTATTGTATGTACAGTCAATTAACGGAGACACTCCTGACGTTGCGTCTAAGAGAGTTGCGTTTGAGTACTTAACACCTATATATCCTGATAACAGAATTACTCTTGAAACTGCACCTAGAGAATTTTCAACAAGGCTTATAGATCTTATAGCTCCAATTGGAAAAGGTCAGAGGGGAATGATTGTATCTCCTCCAAAAGCGGGTAAAACAATACTTTTGAAAAAAATTGCAAATGCAATTACAATTAACTACCCTGAAGCAGAGCTAATAGTACTGCTTATTGACGAAAGACCTGAAGAAGTAACCGACATGCAGCGTTCTATTAAGGGAGAGGTAATTTATTCAACCTTTGACGAGGTTCCGGAACATCATATAAAGGTTGCGGAAATGGTGCTTGAGAGAGCTCAGCGTCTTGTAGAACAAAAGAAAGATGTTGTTATTCTACTGGATAGTATAACAAGATTGGCAAGGGCATATAACCTTACTATACCTCCAACAGGAAGAACGTTGTCAGGTGGTTTGGATCCCGGTGCACTTCATAAGCCTAAGAGATTTTTCGGAGCGGCAAGAAATATAGAACATGGTGGCAGTTTAACAATAATGGCAACTGCACTTATTGAAACAGGAAGTAGAATGGATGATGTTATCTTTGAAGAATTCAAAGGTACAGGTAACATGGAACTACATCTTGATAGAAAGTTATCTGAAAAGAGAATATTCCCTGCAATCGACATTAATAAGTCAGGGACCAGACGTGAAGAGCTTCTTCTCAGCCAAAAAGAGCTTGAAAGTGTCTGGGCTATAAGAAAGGCTATGAGTAATATGGGAACAGCAGAGGTTACTGAGATATTAATCAATAAACTTATGCAGACCAGAACAAACGAAGACTTTGTAAAGAGTATAAATATCTCTTTTTTAGATAAGAATTCTCAGGATAGATAGCAGTTCAATATATGGTACTTATTATAAGTGCCAAAAAAGGTATTGCGGTGCATTTGATTTTATGTTAAAATATCACTTGCCTCTTTAATAAGCAACTAAGTACATTTTATTGTACGTTGAATATATAATAATAATGCTGTTCATTGAGGACATTGCAATTATGTTTTGAAAGAAGGTGAAAAGCAATGAAAGAAGGAATTCATCCAGAATATTCTGAAGCAGTAGTAAAGTGTGCTTGCGGCGAGACTTTTACAACTGGTTCAACAAAGAAAGCCCTCCACGTTGAAATTTGTTCAAAGTGTCATCCGTTCTTTACAGGTAGACAGAAGCTCATTGATGTTGGTGGACGTGTTGATAAGTTTAAGAAGAAATACGGTATTGTTGATAACGCATAATGAAGGTATTATAAAGACTGGGAATAGTTTTTCCCGGTCTTTTGTTTCATATCTGTAAACAAATTGCTATTAATCTTTTCATTTAATAATATTCGAGTTATAATCTTTTTTAAGGGTTAAGTCTTTATAGAGATAAGTCTGTGTATACGGTGGTTTTACCAACTCTGTTTTTTAATATAGGAGGAAAAATGAAAAAAACGACGATTGGTGGTCAAGCCCTACTTGAAGGCCTTCTCATGATAGGGCCGGAGTACAGGGCAACGGCGATTAGGAAGCCGGATGGAGAGATAATTGTTGAAAAACATCCGCAGAAGCCAAAAGGTAAGCTGTCCAAGATTCCAATAGTAAGAGGTGCTGTAAATTTATTTTCCCAGATGGTAATAGGAGTTAAGGCTCTTATGTATTCTGCAGAATTTATAGACCTTGAAGATGATGATAAAAGTAATGAGCCTTCTAAATTCGAGCAATTTCTTGAACGAAAATTCGGAGACAAGATAACAGATATAGCCATATATTTTTCAGTAGTACTATCCATTTTTTTAAGTGTGGGGCTATTTATATTGCTTCCAAATCTGATAGCAGGGTTTTTACCTGTAAAAGGAGTTGTAATTAAGAACCTCATAGAAGGAGCCTTTAGAGTAGGGATATTTATAGGGTACCTGGCCCTTGTTTCACTTCTGAAAGATATGAAAAGGGTGTGGGAATACCACGGTGCAGAACATAAGACAATACACTGCTACGAACACGGTGATGAGCTTACTGTTGAAAATGTAAGAAAATATACTACAAAGCATCCAAGATGCGGTACATCATTATTCTTTACCATAATGATAATAAGTATTTTAATATTTTCCTTTACAGGATGGCATAATGTATTTTTAAATGCTGCAATCAGAATTCTTCTTGTGCCTGTTATAGCAGGAGTATCACTGGAACTTATAAAATTTGCGGTGAGACATGACAACTGGCTGTTCAAGGTGTTCAGTGCTCCCGGGCTTATGTTCCAGAAGTTTACCACCAGAGAGCCTGATGACAGTCAGATTGAAGTTGCAATAGCTGCTTTCAATGAAGTTATTCCAAGCAGCGAAATCAGCGATGACTGGGGCAAAGACTAAAGAATATAACGGTGAAATATGAATATAAATGAATTCTCACATTACGCGGAAGATAAATTAAAAAATGCAAATATTGAGACCCCGGTGCAAGAAGCCGGGGTCATGCTTTGTCAGGTACTTAACTGCGGGAAGGCATACCTTTATGCTCACGGCGACAGAGAATTGAGCCCTGATGAAAAAGCAAAACTCGACCATATGTTGGCTCAACGCACTAAGAATATCCCTCTGCAATATATCGTAGGGGATACGGAATTCATGTCATTAAGGTTTATGGTAACTCCCGCGGTGCTTATACCAAGACAGGACACGGAAATTTTAGTGGAAAAGGTTATTGAACTGGCAAAAAAACAGGTACATCAAAGGCAGAACGATGGTAATTATGGCAGGTTAAATGTCTTGGACATGTGTACAGGCTCCGGCTGTATAGCTGTGAGCATAGCCCATTTTTGCCCTGAGAGTAGTGTTGTGGCTTGTGATATATCAGGGGAAGCAATTAAGGTTGCAAAAGCCAACAGTGAGCTGAATGGAGTTCAAAACAGAGTGGAGTTTTTTTGCGGAGACTTATTTGAAGCACTTAAAGGCAATTACAAATTTGATTTTATAGTCAGTAATCCGCCATATATAGAAACAGAAACAATACTGGGTCTTCAGAAGGAAGTCCGCAGTTATGAGCCCGAATTAGCACTGGACGGCGGTGCAGACGGACTTGATTTTTATAAAAAAATTATTGCCAAAGCCCCGGAATATCTTAATAAGCTTGGTTGGCTGGTCTTTGAAATCGGGTATAATCAAGGGAAAAAGGTTTCTGCACTGATGCAAGGATCCTTTTCTGATATACAAGTGCTAAAGGATTACGGCGGAAATGACAGAGTTGTAATTGGGAAGCTGTCAATTTGAAATTAATCATTCCATAGCCGCATTACACCGGAATCCTGTAATTTTTTTACTATTATAATGCTTATGGGGCCCACAAACATTCCTATTATTCCGAAAAACTTTAAACCTATATACATTGCAAGGAGGGTTACCAATGGATGCAAGCCTATCTGACTGCCCACTATTTTGGGCTCCATTATCTGCCTTATAAGTATACCGAGAACATAGATTATACTTAGACCAAGGGCAAGAGGCATATCTCCCGATATTACGGTCCACAAAATCCAAGGAACCATAACTACTCCTGTACCCATGATAGGAATTGCATCTGATATACCCACTACCAAGGCTATAAGAAATGCATAATTTACTTTCAAAATAAACAAGCCTATGCTTACTTCTATAAATGTGAAACCCATAAGTATAAGAATAGCTTTAAAGTAACCCAGAAGTGCCTTAAAAGTATCCTTTTTCAAGCTGACTATATTTTTTCTCCATGAAAAGGGAAGCTGTCTGTAGAAAAATGATGAAATACTTTTTTTGTCGCTGCTTATAAAATATGTACCTAGAATTGTTACAATAACAAAAACTGTCAGCCTTGGAATAGAGGATACGGTATTTATTACGTACTGAATAACTGAAGTTATCATAAATCCGATTTTTTCCGAAAAGGATACAAGATTTTTGGTTATGGTGCTGGTTACCTGATCCGGAAGCCCGTTGTAAAATAATGTTGCTTTG
This sequence comes from Bacillota bacterium, assembly GCA_023412275.1. Lineage (GTDB taxonomy): Bacteria > Bacillota > Clostridia > Acetivibrionales > DSM-1351 > Ruminiclostridium. The sequence continues at coordinate 735 of JAEYNY010000118.1, read as the reverse complement.
TCAATTAAACCATTAATTTTAACGGATATATCGCTGGAATATGTTGTAAGGTTGTCTTGTAAAACAATTAATTCATTATATATTTTTAGTATTCCTACGGTTAGCCCAAGTCCAAGTACTGACATTGTAAATAACAGGGATATGGCGGCTGCAGCCTTTCTTGATATCTTAAATCTTTGGAGCAGCTTGATAACCGGTTCATTTATATAGGAAACGATTATAGCTATAACAAATGGCGCGAAAAATGGCAAAAGGTACGATATAGACAGATAAATCACTGCAAAAATAAGCAAAATCAAAAGAATCTTTTTAATTGTAGATTGATACTTGTTCCATAACTCCATATGGTTATACTCCTTACCTGTTCCAAAATCCTTATATTTAATTTATACATTATAATATTATAAAAGTACATATTAAAGTTAATTTTACGGGAAATACACCTGTATACGGTAAAAATACAGTTTAAGGCCGGTATAAAACTATCCTGTAAAGGGAAATTGGAACACTATTAGAAGCTTTCTACAGTTTTTGTATACAATACACAGCTATAACATATTCAAATGCCTTAAAATATAGGCTTCTAATAAATTTATTCTAAAAAAAATCTGTAAATTGATAAACGGAAGACATTGCAGGAGAATAAGTGACAAAAGTAATAATTGAATATTTTTTTTACCTAATAGCGAGATTGACTAAAGCACCATTTATAAATTATCATTGATAAGGGATTTA
>JAEYNY010000068.1 GCA_023412275.1 Bacillota bacterium | reverse complement strand
TAGCAGTCTGTGAAAAATAAGGAGAGGGTTGTGGCAAATTAGTTTCTTATTAACCTGTGCGCAAGTATTAATTGTATCAATGAAAGCTTGGTTAAAGATATTTGCAGATGTTTATAGGCGAAGACGGATATTTTACCGGAGCATATCATGAAGTAGGTTTTAGCGAAACCATGAATCACGGACGATGAATGTGAGCGACGGTAAAATATCCTATGATGAGCCGCTAGAAACATTTGCAAATATCTTGGAAGCAAGCATTGATACAATTTTATACGGGAGTACAGGTGGTAAAACTCAAACTTTCTGTTTTGCAACAGCCCCTTGATTGATACAATATTTATAAACTAGCTATAAGCCCAAGTACTACTTGTTTCAAAATAGCAAAATCAATTGCATTTATTTCTCCATTATCATCAACATCAGCAGCTTTTAGCTGTTCATCAGGCAAATTAATTTCTCCCATCAAGTATTTTTTCATATAGGCCAAATCAATTGCATTAACATCTCCATCTCCATTTACATCACCTTTTTGTAATGTTTGAGCAGGATTACTACCTATCTCAAGTATGTATGCCTCCAACTGGGAGAGTTGCTCAGCAGTAAGCTGTGATGTACTTCCATGTCTGTCATTTGGATTCTTCGTTGTCAGTACATCATGGATTGTTGCAGCAGAACCATCATGCAGATACGGAGCAGTTCTCCACAACTCCTTAAGTGGTGGGGTATAATACATTCCATCAGGATCAAGGATATCTTTTGTACCAACATCGTGAGCTTTCAAATCAGTAAACTGCGGTCCTGAATGGCAGTATGAGCATTTTGCTTCCGGACTTTCAAAAATTGCTTTCCCGGCAGCAGCATCTGCTGTCATTGTGCCCTTATTTGAGTATGGGTCAGGCTCTTCGGAGAGACTCTTGATGTATGCTGCTACATCATCAAGTTCTTGCTGGGTTGGTTCTTTAAACTTTATGTATTTGAAACCTGCTTTTATTCCAACATGAGCGTCATCCCTTACTCCACGCCACATAGCAGGAGGTGTATCAAAAACATATAACATTGATTTAGTGTTTTTAGTGTTGCCGATACCGTCATTAGGCATATCCCAATTAAGTCCGTCAGCTCTGCCATCAGGATGGCAGGAAGCACAGCTGAGCCATTTTTGTGTGGTAGTTGATGCATCGTAGAATATGCGTTCACCACTTCTAACCTGACTTTCTTGGGGTTGAATACCGAGTTTCGCAGTGCTTTTCAATACACTTCCGAAGGTATCTATAAGATATACTTCTCCTGCAAAATATGCACCTACGGCTACCGTTTTACCATCCGGTGATAATGATATACCCCTTGGTCCTTGGCCGGGTAGCTCTATCTCTTTTAGCAGACCTGCTCCCCATAAGGCTCCAAGATCGTATTTAAGATCACTTTTTTTCGCAGGATCGGCTTTGATTTGTAACCAGATATCTGAATATGGTTTGTCAAAACCTGATTTTGAACGGAATAATAAGGAATAATTGCTTGACGAAGTTCCAGTACCAGCTTTTGATATTTTCCATTGTTGGCTTAAGCTTGTGCTTGTGCTGTTTGTTACTATACCGGCATTGCTAGAAACCGAAGCACCACTTACATCCATATATTTCTGGCTGGATTTTACTTGAAGCTTGCAGTAACCGTCTCCCGTATCAATTATTTTCCATTTCTGATTATTGGAAGAAGTCACATCCCATTCAACTACGGCTGAATTATCGGTGGTAGCACCTGCATTGTCCAGTGCTTTGTTTGTTCCTCTGTTGACAATGGTATAATATCCATCAGCATCAGCGACTAACTTATACTGCTGATTATTATTGCCAACATCATCCCATTGTACCAACTGAGTGTTGTTTGCAGAATTACCGTTTGGTACATCAACTGCTTTTCCACTATTCCTGTTTACTATCTTATAATAAGAGTTTGAATCAATTTGAGAACTGTCACCGCCGTTCAAATTCCCGGTCAAAAGCTGATGAAGACCATTCAAATCAACTCTAAGCACCTGATGAGTTCCTGACACACTGACCCACATGGTTTTACTGTCTGCTGATATTGCCAGTCCCCATGGGTCTGCTGCCCCTTCCATCATTCTATCCAATAAGAATGTGGTATATATGTTTTTATTTGCAATATCAATTATTGTAACAGCATTTGTCATTGTCCACCCTCTAGTAATTTGGGTAGTAGGGAGGGAGGTCTTTCCAAATGTATGAAGAACATACGCCCACTTGCCATCGGGCGAACATTTAATTCCCCTTACATTTGATGAACCCTGCGGAAGAGCTATATTTGCAACTTCACTATAGGTGTTCATGTCAATAAAGGTAACTGATGCAGCATACTTGGCTTCAGAGGCATTTCCTGATGGCAATGCGTGTCCGACTATTGCATATTTGCCGTCGACAGTACTATCCATCAAGTATGGATAATCTTTCACGGTAATATCTTTTTCAACATCACCGGAGGACAAATCAACAACAGATACTTTTTTTAAGCCATAATCAGATACAACAAGTTTATCGTCTACTACTTTTACTCCAAGAGGTTTCGAACCTGTTGAAAATCTTCTTGTTACTTCTCCTGAAGCCGGATTTACTTCGGCAACAGTTCCTGCTCCGTACTCACAAACATATATATTTAGATTTCCGTTCCATGCAAGGGCTTTAGGCTGTCCATCCAATTGTATAACCTTTTGAACTTCACCATCGGATGCCTTCAATATTTCCATCTGTGCTTTAGTTGAATCCGATACCGCAATCAAGCTGCCATCTGGAGAATATGCAGTATCAAAAGGTGAAAAATATGAATTATCAGCTGAATAACCAATATTACTTTCCGGGAAAAGGAAGCTTACTATAGTAATGACTATTGCTATGCAAAGAATCATGGGAATTAGTTTTTTATTTGTAACCCGATTCATTTTTAACACTCCCATCCATTATTATTTTTAGCCAATGTATTTAATTCAGAGATGGCTCGACCTGCTCTCCTCTTAACTGTGCATCTGTATTCTTGTAGTCTCCGAAGAATGGAGCAATTCCTGAATCCATCCAAATTGTAAATGCGTGAAGCTCACTTTGGGTAAGATTACCATGCCCTGTCTTCAGCTTTTGATATAGCTTTGATGCCCTAGAACCAAACTTGCCCGGCTCAGTTCGTGGGTATACATGATCCCAGTTAGCACCCGCATACATTACATCAAATAGTGCAACATAAGGCTTCAAATTTTTATATGAACTAAACCATTTTGTCTGGGAATCTATGTTTCCCTTTCTAAGGTCAGGCACCTGAGAACCATTGTGACATGAGATACATTTTTTATCCAAGATAGGCTGAATAAGCCTCGGAAAACTCATTGGTCTTGCTCCTTCTGATGCATCAGGTGTAATTGTTGAAGGAGCCCTCCTTAATGCAAGGGGAACACTTTCAGGATTCTCTGCTGCCTTTCGGGCAGGTTCGTGGCAGCCCTGACATAACAGCCGGTTTTGTCCCGGAACAAGGAAGGTATCAGATCTCATAGTCTGAACGGCAGTTCCATCTTGATCAATGGCCTGGAAAAAGACGGGTTTTCCGGGTGCCAAATAGAAGGATGCACTTCCATCTTCTTCAACCGGTACTGAACCTAAGAGTCCCCTGGTATTTCTTCCAGACCATGAACTTTCAGTTCCTTCATAACTTACTATTGGGTCTGTTGCCAGTGGTGTAGTCTTTGGATAGACCTGCCATATACGCAGTTCTTTAATCTTTGTCCCCGACGGGAATGGAAGCAGTGTATCATAAATATTCATTATAGATACAACTCCATCTGGAGCTTGTCCCGTTGGTATGGCAGAGCCCGGAATGCTATTGGGTACGGTACGTGGTCTCAATGGTATTGGACTGTAGCAGGAAATATTAGGATCGTTATATAGCATTGTTTTGTTTCCTTTTGTATCTATTGCATATATGCCATATCGCTTATTTGCGCCATCACTGTTGGCATTTGGATCATAGATACACAGAAAATAGTCTTCGCTTAAAGGATATGGAGTTCCATATTTCTGATCGGTTGTAGTGCCAGTTTCGGTTTCTGGATACAATGCATCAGGTGTAATCTTTGTAATCGTGGAAAGATTATCATCATCTTCAACGTCTGGATCAATTACAATAAGGGGTCCATAGTTTTGCGCATGATGAGGAGCGGCTGTTGCAACATATTTATTCGAATTTGGTATCGCCCTTAACGAATTCTGCATCATAGGGACATTTTTCCACCATTCGGCGCCCGAATTTGGGTAATTTAATGTAATAGCTCTCGCATCAAGGCCATCCGGAGTGGTTATCCATGCAGAATGAGGATGAGTGGCACCTCTGTCCACGTAGTCCCAACGAGTGTATACAATCATACCGTTATTATCCACACAAGGACTCCATTCATTAGTTTCATGGTAACTTATGCACCTGATGTTGCTCCCGTCAGCATTCATTGTATGGAGATTAAAGGTGGGGACTATACGCTGATGGCACCGTCCATATCCGCCTCTTCTTTCTGAAATAAATACAATCCTTCCATCCGGAAGCCATCGAGGATCAAAATCATTTACACTTCCGTCAGTTAGCTGTGTAAGATTTGTCCCATCCACATTTACTTTGAAAATATGGTAGGTAGTGTTTTCATTCCAAACTTGGTATGAATTTTGTGCATCAGTATAGGCAAATACAATCTGTTTTGCATCGTAGCTCAGATCAAAGGAATAGAAGGCTCCGCCTGTAAGCTTCTTTCCTGCGTAACGTCCGTTTTTGCAGACAGAATTCTGCAAAACATCGGTTACAGTCGGGTTACCTGAAAAAGCGTTATTCAGAATATACAATCCACCGCCTTTTACTGCAGTAAACCCAAAGTTTCCATCAATCATATGGTTTTCAACACCTGTATATGGCTGATGTTTGGTAAAAACGATTTTGTCAAAGTTAAACTCTGACTTTGTAAGATCAACACTTCCCGACAATACAACTGAAACCTGAGTAACCATTAAAATCGCTGTTATTAACATAACAACAATAATCTTGTGAGATAGTTTTGATACCTTAGTCATTTTCAAACCTCCTGTTCTAAAATATTTTTTATTACTATTTTTGTTTTTTTATTTTCAGAAACATAATACAAAATTGTGCATATGACCAATAAAATACTTCCTATCCATACAAGGCTAACCCACTTTACCACCTTAACTTTTAGAGAAATATTATCTTTCTCGTCTATACCTTCAAAAATTATGTACAAATCTTCTTTCAACCCTGATTTTATTACTGCTCTGGAGTGAGATGTTTTCATTTTCTGATAATATGAAAGTTCGGGTTTCAATTGGAATTTTCCCTTAGGACCACTAACGCCTATAACGGAAACAGCTGTAGTTTTTCCTGGTTCTTCTTTCCAATAGAGGTTTCTGTATTTCACTTCATATTCTCCCACAACCTTGGTACTGCCTTTTTCAATAGTTATATCAGAATTCAAAAGCATACCCATAGATCCTGCAAATCCTACTGCCAATATTATTAGTGGAGCATGAAGGAATAAAACTGCCACACGTTTCGGATTTGAAAGGAGCTTATTATAATTAAATACAAGTTCTATAATTAAATTTATTGCCAGCATTACACAAACTGATAGAGATAATTTTGTTAGGAAGCCATAATCAGTAAGAAATAGCATTAGACCTAAAACTGTTAAGCCACATATGGCCCCGGGAATCAAAAGAATTTTCCTTGAATATAAGCTTGGATTAATTGCAAGAAATAAAAGCACCAGTATACCAAATATCCCAAAAACATACTCATAGAAACTTACGGGGGTAGCCGATGCATCTTTGAGAAAGAGTCCTCCATACAAGGGGAAAGTGGTGCCTCCGAAAATTAAAATAGCAGTTATAATACTTAGTGTAGAAAACAGATTGCTAGGCTTAATTATGTTCAGAAATGTTTTTTTAGTTGCTGTTTCACCAGATTCATTTGTCGTATCTTTGGGATGTAATCTTTTAATTTTGAAGTAATAAAATATAAAAAGCAGTACGAGTACCAATAGTACCACACCGAAAACCACTGTGACACCACGGCTGCTGTAAGCATGTACCGAATTTAATAGACCGCTTCTTGCGATGTATGTTCCAACAAGTATAGTAAAAACAGTTAAAAATATCAAAACAAAATTCATTCTTTTATTGTTATTACCTTTTCTTCGCAAGCCATGTAGAAAAGTCGTTGCAAACAGCCAATTAACCAGAGATGAATTCTCTATTGGATCCCATGCCCAGTATCCTCCCCATCCAAGCTCAGTATATGCCCATATGCCACCGGTAACAATTCCAAAGGTAAGAAGTATCCAACCCCACATAGCCCATTTCCATGTAATGTTTACATGATCTTCAGTGTTTTTTCTGATGTCAAACAATTGATATCCAAAAGCTATGAAGAAAAAAGAAAAAGCGATAATTATAACAGGTGGGTGAAAGACCATACCTAGACTTTGGAGCGAAGGATTAAGACCAAATCCATCACTTTGTTCTGACACTAGTTTAAATGGGTTTTTTATAAATGTTACAACAAACATAAAAAGTGTCATAACAAATAGTAAAACACCACTTATAGTTTTCGTTGAACTTTCTTTTTTATTTCTAAAATAGACAATTATAAGAAGAACGGCCAATACAGAAGTCCAAAAAAGCATTGAACCTGAACTGCCCGACCAGAATGCCGAAATTTTATATATTATTGGAAGTGATTTATCTGTACTGTGATATACATATTCAACTGAATAATTTCCACTTACAAGTGAATAAAACAAAAGAAATGAAGATATCAGAACTCCAAAACTTGCAACTATACCTGTCAGGACTCCAAGATTTTTAGTTTCTTCTTTTTCTTGTTTAAAGGCAATGAGCAGGAATGATATAAGACCACATGTAAAAGCAAATCGCAGCATCCATGTACCCAAAAAGTTCATTTAAAATTCCCCCATGTATTAAATTTTTTATAATAAAAGCCTTTCTGCTTGTTTTATCAGATATCAGTTTAAAGGAATAATTATTTCTAAGTAATAAAGTTGTATCGATTCTAAATGAGGTGTCTTGCAAGAATGATTTTTTGAATAATTACAATTGTTGAAAAGAAATATATTTTGGTTATACATAATTTTAGCATTATTTTATATATTTGTTACATATATGTTAATAAATGCCAAAAAATCTTTAATAATCTCGAAAAATTTTCACATGTATTCAGTAAAAAAAATTTAATGGCATTGCCTTTTCGTTATATCCATACTATTATTATGAGCTTTCTGAAAGTATAGTTATACTTGAAATCTCAGCTCAAAAGTAGTTTTGTCACTAGTGCTAAATGCAGATATTGTGCCGTTGTGTTTCTCAGCGATTGATTTTGTTATTGCTAAACCAAGTCCGGTTCCCTGGCTAGTTCTGGACTTATCTCCACGGAAGAATTTCTCAAATATATTTGACAATTCATTGTCGGGTATCGGATTTCCATAGTTTGCGATTGTAATGACAGCTTCACGATTTACTTTAGTTAAGGCAATTTCAATCCGCTTACCCTCATTGCCATAAATAACCGCGTTGTTTATGATGTTTTCCAGCATCCTTGCAAATAGTAAAGGGTCTGCAGACAAAATAACTTTTTGTTTAGGTAGTGAAAGGCAGTATTTAATTCCATTTTCAATGAAAACGGGAATAAACCCCAGTACAACCTGCTCTAGTAACTCCGACAAATTTATTATAAGTCTGTTGATTTTCATTTTTGAGCTGGTTAACTTTGAGTATTCAAAAAGATCATCAATTCTTTTTTTTAAGTTTTCACATTTTGAATAGGCAATATCAGCATAATGCTGGTATGTCTTCCAATCGTCCCATGAATTGTTTACCATCAGCTGCAAAAAGCCAAGAATTGAGGTCAGAGGAGTTCTCAAATCATGTGAAATATCGGTAATGAGTTCGTTTTTAGCCAGTTCGTTTTCTTTTACCTGGTCGATCAAACTTTTTAATTTACGTGACATATTGTTGATTTCAGACGCCAGTGTACTAAATTCGTCTGAGCCTTTCACCGGTATCTGTAGTTCAAATTTTCCTTGTCCTAGTACTTCTATTCCTTGGGTTATCTGCTCCAGATAATTAATTCTTTTTGCCGTAAGCATATAGAATACAATGACAAGCACGATGATAAATATTGCAATAAATCCGAAAAAAAACAAAAGTATATGATTAAAGAAAAATATGGCGAATACCTTATTATTGGAAAGTGCAATCAAAATTCCGCATAAGATAGCAATAAAAGCGATTGCTGTAAAAGCACTTAAAAAAAGTGTTAATATTAATTTATTACCTATTTTTGTAATCTTACTTTTCAATTTTATAACCAACCCCCCACACCGTTTCAATTAATCGAGGATTTTTCGGGTCGTCTTCGATTTTTTCCCGAAGTCTCCACATATGCACCATGACAGTGTTGTTGGAATTAAAATATTTCTCCTGCCAGATCCTTAAAAAGATTTCTTCCGCACTAAAGACTTTTCCGGCATTTGAGGCAAGTAATAACAAAATTTCATATTCTTTGGGAGTGAGATTTACTTTGATGCCATTTTTAGTTATGGTATGATTTCCCCTATTGATAGTAATGTCTTTAACTGCAATAATGTGTGAATTCTGCTCAACGGCAATTGGTTGGTTCAATAAAAAATATCTTCGAAGTTGAGACCGTACTCTCGCCATGAGCTCTATGGGGTTAAACGGCTTACAGATATAATCGTCAGCACCAATAGTCAGACCCATAACTTTGTCCATGTCCTGTGATTTGGCGCTGAGGATAATGACTGGTATGTTACATGTCTCACGGATTTGTCTGCAGACCTCCATGCCATCCATCCCGGGCATCATGATATCTAAAATAACCAGATGAATATCATGATGTACGAGAAGCATGGAGATACAGGAATTCCCATTTGCGGCTTTATACACTGTATAGCCTTCATTTTTTAAATAAATTTCGATCAATTCAATAATATCAGGCTCGTCATCTACCACGAGTATGTTGTATTCGTTCACTTTAAAACACTCCATTACAATACGGTATTTTTACTCTGTAAAATTATAACATATATTGGAATAAACTCCATAATTATTGTAAAGGTATTTTTACCGTTTATGTATTTTTTGCTGAAATATTAGCAACCACAACTCTGTCAATTTTCCGAAGTATGAAAAGCCCGTAGAAGAATACTACGGATAACAGTGCGATACTCATAAGAGCACCAATCGGGCTCGATGTAATATATGGATGGGTTGCGCCAACTATTGTAAGTTCACGCAGTTCACCTGACATATCGAACATGGAGTGAAGGATAATTACAGGCCAAATTGACTGAATCCGTAAATAGCACGCAGCAAAGCAGACTCCGATAAAGAAAGCGTAGAAAATCTGGGCTATTGTGGACCATAAATCCATTCGACCGGTCAAAAAAACATTTATATGTCCGAGAGCGAAAAGAGCATTGGAAATGATAACGGATAAATAAACCCCTTTCCTTTTTTCTCCCCATTGATTTAGAAGCAGGTTTAGAATAAAGCCTCGGCATAATATTTCCTCAAAGAAGCCGGTTGAAATATATACAAGTGTGTATAAAACAATCAGGACTGGTTTAGAAACATCGATCTTCAGGGCGCCACTAAACAGATCAAATAAATTCAGCAAAATAAATAGTACAAGTGGCCAGACAAGAAAAAGACTTTTGCGGTTGATCGGTGGGCTGAAAAAAGTTTCGCCGTTTATTCCGGTTAATCTAATTAGTAGTAAGAGAAGCAGACATATGTTTCCCTGAACGAAAATGCCGCACAGATAAGACCCATATAAGCCGCCGAAAGGAACATCAATATTGCTAATAAAAATTGCCAATGCAATAACTATTATAGATAGTGAAACAGGGTGACTGGATGAGAATACCTTCAGCTTGTTCATAAAAATCTTCCTTTTCTATTTAGTATATTTTTAATTTAAATTATAGAGAGACAGTTCTTTTAATTTTTAACTTTTATCTTACGTTTTTCTTAACACTTACTGAATTGTAAAGACTAAAAATGGCCTTTCCCTGATAAATTAGACACAAAGAATGACAGCCAAATAGAGCCGACCCTCGTCTGTAGGAATATAAGTAATATCTGCAACCATTGACCTCATCTGAACTTTGTAAAAAATATACCAAATAATTCAATCCAAAAATAAAGAGTTAATTCTGCCATACATGGAAAGAATATTGCCTATATTAAAATTTCAAGTCTCAAAGTTTAATAATATTGAGTATAATAATGGTATAAAAAATTGGTGAAAAATGCAAAATAAGAAAGGTGAGGTAACTATAATGACAGACGTACTTAAAAACTTACAACCTGTTGAGGTATTTAAATACTTTGAAAAGCTTACACAAATACCAAGAGGGTCAGGAAATGAAAAAGAGGTCAGCGATTATTTGGTAGCATTTGCAAAAGAACACCAGTTGGAATATGTTCAGGACTCAGCATTAAATGTCGTTATAAGAAAGAAGGCAACACCGGGATTGGAGAAAAGTCCTGCTGTTGTTTTACAAGGGCATATGGATATAGTATGTGAAAAAAATAAAGATATAGAGCATGATTTTACCAAAGACCCACTAAAGTTAAGAATAATTGATGACATGGTATATGCTACGGATACAACTTTAGGTGCGGACAACGGAATTGCAGTTGCCATGGGATTAGCAATTTTGGCTTCTGATGAATATCAACATCCACCAATAGAACTGCTTGTCACCACTTCAGAAGAAACAGGAATGGATGGTGCCATAGCACTGGAGCCTGAAAATTTAAAAGGAAGAATACTGATTAACATAGATTCAGAAGAAGAGGGTACTCTATTAGTGAGCTGTGCAGGTGGATGTACAGCTAAAACAACAATTCCGGCAGTATGGGAAGCCACAGCTGCAAACCTTGTTCCATATTTGGTAAAAATAAGGGCCCTGAAGGGTGGCCACTCCGGAATGGAGATAGATAAAGAAAGAGGAAACTCCAATAAACTAATGGGTCGTATACTTATGTCTATTTTATCTGAGGTTGATTTTAGACTTAGTTCATTAAACGGAGGTTCAAAACACAATGCAATTCCACGAGAGTCAGATGCTGTTATTTTAGTAAGCGCTGATGATAAAGCCTTAGTTGAGAAAAAAATATCTGAATGTGAAAAAATGTTTAAAACGGAACTAAGAACAGCAGACCCGGATGTAAGAGTAGAATTTGAAGTTTTACCTGACCATCCCAAAGAAATGCTTTCAAAAGAATCAACTATTAATGCAGTTAACTATTTGTACCTGCTGATAAATGGAGTAACTTCCATGAGCATGGATATTAAGGGTTTAGTGGAAAGCTCCTTGAACCTTGGGGTAATTACGACTTTAAAAGATAGTATAGAATTCATAAGTTCAATCAGAAGTTCAGTAAGAAGTTTAAAGAATGAATTAACTAATAGACTTGTTGCAACAGCTAAACTAAATGGTGGAAGTGTTGTTACCGAATCAGATTATCCTGAATGGTCATATAATCCTGATTCAAAAATAAGAACAGTTTTTGAAAATGTATATGAAAAAATGTACAAAAAGAAGCCTCAAATAACGGCAATACATGCTGGCCTTGAGTGTGGAATATTTGCTGAAAAACTTGAGCAATTTGATGCAATTTCTTTTGGACCGAATATATATGACGTTCACACTCCTAATGAACACATGAGTATTTCTTCTGTTCAGAGAATGTGGGAATATTTGTTGGAAGTACTAAAGAATATAAAATAATAGAGGTATATACTATGGATAAAAAGTTATCTAAAGATGCTTATGGCGGCGTAAACGGAAAAGACTATGTACCGTATGTTTCCGATGGTACTAAATCAGGTGGAAATTTTGCTGTATTAATAATCGGTATTATTTTAGCTGTTTTATTCACGGCATCTACTGCCTATTCAGGGATGAAATCCGGACTTACAGTTGCTGCCGGTATACCCGGTTCTATAATAGGTTCAGCATTTATAGCAGTTTTTGCAAAGCATAAAGGTATTCTTGCCAAAAACTTAGTTCAAGGAATGTCAAGTGGTGGGGAATCTGTCGCTAGTGGTGTTATATTTGTTTTACCCGCAGTTCTATTAATAGGCTTTAAGATTACTTTCCTGGAAGGTTTTATTGTTAGTGCGGGAGGAGTATTATTTGGTGTAGGAACAGCTGCACTTGTTCACAATTACTTAATTGTTGAAGAACACGGTAAATTAATGTACCCTGAGTCACTGGCTATATCAGAAACTCTTGTTGCCTCAGAAGGTGCCGGGGAATCAATGAAGTTTATGGGCATTGGGTTTGGCATCGGCGGCATAATAACTGTTGTAACAAGTTCGTTTTTGAATGTAGCCAACAACGTTATCAGCTATGTAAATGAAACCTTCTATAAGTGGAAATTTGAAATAGAAGTAAACCCTCTATTGTTAGGTATAGGTTTTATTGTTGGGATGGACGTTTCGGTAGCTATGTTTGCAGGCTCAATATTATCTAACTTCGGGATTACGCCTTTAATCGGTTATTTCGCCGGACTTGGCAAAGCGGGTGCAAATGTATGGAATAACCCTGACGTTGCTATTAACAGTATGCAAGTAAAACACATTGCAGGCAGCTATGTAAAATACATGGGTGCCGGTATGATGCTTTCGGGTGGATTAATTGGTGCTTTAAAGCTTATACCTACAATAATTTCATCTATAAAAGAAACTCTTAATGCAAAGTCTTCTAAAAGTGGTGAGTCTTCATCCATTGAAAGTCTGATACTAATAGGTGGTATTGTAGTAGGGTTTATAGGTGGATTTATAATATCAAAGGGTAATATATTAATGGCAATAACTGCATCTATCTTGTCATTATTCTTATCATTGCTATTTGTCATAGTTGCAGGTCGATTAACAGGTACCATAGGAACTTCTAACTTACCTGTATCGGGTATGACGATAGCTTCTATAGTTATTGTTACATTACTATTCGTGGTATTGGGATGGAAAAACACCGGTAATAACAGGTCCTTACTCTTATTTGGTACATTTATAGTTACCGCTATAGCAATGGCCGGTGGTTATACCCAATCACAAAAAGTTACTTTTTTAATTGGGGGCAGTAAAAATGAAATGCAGAAATACTTTACTATTGCCGGTGTAGTTGGTACTGCTGTAGTTATTGGAACTATATTATTACTTTCCAATCAATTAGTAATGACCGGTGATAATGTTGCTTTTGCATTGCCCCAAGCTAATTTAATGGCAACCTTAACAGCCGGTATAATGTCAGGCAAATTGCCATGGGTTATGGTCATAGTTGGTGCTGTTATGGGAGTTGTTTTATTCTTGTTGAGGCTTTCTGTAATGACAGTAGCAATTGGCTTCTATTTGCCGATATCTACAACCTCTATAATTTTAATAGGTGCATTAGTTAGATATTTTGTTGAAAAAGCCAGCAAATCAGAACAAGAAAAAGATGCAAGGGTTTCAAATGGTATAAGCTTATCTTCTGGATTGGTTGCTGGAGGGTCTATAATAGGACTTATAGGCATAATACTGCAAGTTACGGGGGTTATAAAGGGTGCTGGACCAAGTGGATTTGTTGCCTCTAACACAATGGCATTTATAATATTGATAGTCTTAATAGTGGCTACAATAATACCGATTCTAAAAGCTAAATATGCTGAAAAATAAAAAAGAAGTATTTTCAATAGAGTAACCGCCCAGTAAGGCGGTTTTTGTTTTATTGCACAGTAATCCATTACGAATAAAAAAATAAGTGTTTGTAACACTAATTAACAATACATTAAATGATTGGATTGGAGTGCAATATGAAGTCGTTCGGAAACTTATTTAAGAAAAAAACACATATATCCAACATTTCTACACCTGAAATTTTAAGTAAAGATATAAATCAGTATATAGAGAAGATAAGAAATGAATTAGGAAATTCCAGTGATCTTTCAATTAATTTTTTTAAAGACAACACTAATGAAAACTTATGCTATGTAAGTATTTATATTGAAAATCTTGTGGATACGGATACCATAAATAGTCTATCTTCAGAAATAACGAATGTTCTAAAGGCAAAAGATAAATTAAAAGATTGCACACCGGAAGGCTATTTCAACTTATTTAAAAATGCTCTTTTTGGATTTAGAAAATTAGAAGAAGGCACAGACTTTAATGTTTTAATATCTAATTTACTATCAGGGGAAACTATATTTTTCGTTGACGGATATAACAAATTCTTTTCAATAGATACATTTTCTGTAGAAGGCAGAACTGTTTCAGAACCAACATCACAGAATGTCATTAGGGGCCCTAAGGAGTGTTTTGTTGAAAATATAAATGTCAATGTTTCATTGCTAAGAAATAGAATAAAAAACAAATCCTTGAGGGTTGAGGAGCTATCTAAGGGAAATATAACAAAAACCAAAATAGTTATTATGTACTTTGATAAAATTGCAAAAAAAGAAATTGTTGATGAGATAAGAAGAAGACTTAACTCTATAAATATAGATGCTATTTTAGATAGCAGTTACATTGAAGAATTGATAAAAGATGACAGGTATTCTATTTTTCCTCAATTCTTAAGTTCTGAAAAACCTGATGCTGTTTCAGCTGCCATACTTGAGGGAAGAGTAGCTATTCTGGTGAATGGAACTGCATATGTGCTGACTGCTCCTGCTCTGTTTACTGATTTTCTTCAATCAAGCGAGGACTACTATTATCCATATTTGGTTGCCTCTGTAATTAGAACCATAAGGTATATAGCATTTTTTCTTACACTTATTGTTCCGGCGGGTTATATTGCACTAGCTACATTCCATCAAGAAATGATTCCTACTCAATTATTGATTAGTATTGCAGCCCAACGTGAAGGAGTACCCTTTCCTGCCTTTGTTGAAGCCTTATTCATGGAAATTACATTTGAGATATTGAGAGAAGCGGGGGTAAGGATGCCCCGGGTTATAGGCCCCGCAATATCCATTGTTGGGGCACTGGTTTTAGGTCAGGCCGCTGTAGATGCAGGATTTATATCCGCTGTTATTGTCATAATTGTTTCAATCACCGCAATATCAAGCTTTGCAATACCAAATTATACAATGTCTAATTGTATACGAATAATACGATTTGCACTAATGATACTTTCCGCTATATTTGGATTGTATGGTGTTTTTATGGGATTAATAATTTTAATTCTGCATTTATCTAAACTAAAATCTATAGGAGTTCCTTATATGGCACCTATCGCTACAACAACAAAAAATGGAATAAAAGATACAATTTTTAGGTATCCTATTTGGAACAACAAATATAGGCCCGTTGAAATCAGTAATGATCAATCTCCAAGGGTAGATCCAAAAAATCCTGTAACTACTGATCAAAAAGAAGAACCGGAGTTCAGATGATAAATATTAAATGTAAAAAAATATTGTTATCATTTATCATATCCGCAAGCCTTATTTTAAGTGGCTGCTTGGGTAGTAAAGAAATTAATACACTTGCTATATCAATTTCCATAGGAATAGATAAGGTAGATGATGAGTATTTTGTAACCTATCAAATACTTAATCCTAAAGCAATTGCATCAAAGAAATCAGCCAATGAATCACCCGTATTTCTTTACACAGAAAGAGGAAAAGACTTATTTGAGATAATAAGGCGTATTACAACAATTTCTCCAAGGAAAATATATAATTCTCACTTGAGAATGGTTGTATTAAGTGAAGAGATTGCAAAGGAAGGGATTGAAGGGTTATTGGATTTCTTTCTTCGGGACCATGAGTTTCGCACTGATTTTTATTTTGCTGTAGCAAAAGGAGCTACTGCCAATGAAGTTCTTAAATGTTTAACTTCACTGGAATCTGTATCCGGAATGGAAATGTATAATTCAATAAAAGCCTCTGAAAAAGCATGGGCACCTACAAAAGCTGTTAAAATAATGGAACTCACGGGTAAATTGGTTTCAGATGGTGTAAATCCTGTTTTATCAGCTGTAGAGATTGTTCAAGAAGAAGATAAGTCAGATTCTATTGATATTTTAAAGAAAAGTGTTACTAGTAAATTAAAGTTTTTCGGTTTATGTGCATTTAAAAAGGATAAGTTTGTGGGATATCTGACGGAGAATGATAGTAAGGGTTTTAATTATATTACGGGGAATGTAAAGAATACCGTTGGCTTTGTAGAACTTGATGAAAAAAACAAAATAACCTTTGAAGTTATTGAAGCTAAATCAAAAACAAAGGCTTATATACTAAAGGGTAAACCGGCTGTTAATGTTTCAATAAAATTAACTGTAAATATTGCTGCAGAGGTAGGAAAAAAATATGATGTATCAACAGAAAAAAATATGGAAAAATTGAATAGTCTTATAGAAGAAAAAATAAAAAAGAATTGTGAGCATTCAATTAAGAATACTCAAGAAAATTTGCAAACTGATATTTTTGGATTTGGAGAAGACATACACAGAGCTTATCCAAAGCTATGGAAAAAAATAAAGAAGGATTGGAATAACGAATTCGTAAACCTTCCCGTTAGTGTTACTGTTAAAAGTAAAATAAACGGGTTAGGGGAAACTACTAAGTCAATCTTTGCGAAGGAGGGGAATTAATATGGCTATTGTAGTTATTATATTAGTTTTAGCATTTAGTACTATATTGTGCTTTAGTGAAATCCCTCAAATTATTAAGAGTAAAAGTTATAGAGACTTATGGGCCTTTTGTATATTACTTGCCTTAGGTGTTATTCTTGTAATTTTAAAAAGCCTTAGTGTTAAAATATCAACTCCTTCTGATTGGATTGCATGGGCATTTTCTCCGTTTTCTGATATATTAAAGAACTTACTTAACACCGCCCTGTTGGAGATGAGCAAATGAACGAGAAAATTAAGATATCAAATAAGCAGTTTATGATAACAACCTCGGGTTTTGTTTTTGGTGCCAGTCCACTTTTTCTTTCTTCAGGTACTGCAATTATAGCAGGAAATGACGCATGGCTTTCTGCGATTTTTGCAACTATTATCGGTTTGTTATCTATATGGATTAACAATTATTTAAGAGCATTATACCCTGAGAAAACACTAATCGAAGTATTTAGCTTATTGCTTGGAAAATGGCTTGGGAATATTATGTCCATAATCTATGTTTTTTCAGCACTTGTAATCGGTACTCAGATAATCTGGTATGTGGGTGACTTAATAACAACAACATATACTCCCGAAATATCGGCATATCCGGTTAACATATTATTTGTAGTCACTTTAGTAATTGCATTACTATATGGCTTGGAAACCATGTTTAGAGCCGTAACGATCTACTTTTACATCCTGTTTCCTTTATATTTATTTACCCTTTTACTGGTCACCCCTAATATAGATATAAAAAACCTTTTACCAATTTTAGAAAATGGAATATCCCCTGCTATGAAAGGAACTATACCACTACTGAGCTTATCTGCCTGGCCTATGATTATTCTGAATATGGTTCCTCTCTCTCATTTTAGTGACGTAAAAAAGGCTAATCGTTCCACTGTTTATGGATACTTATTAGGGATGTTTATAGCCTTTTTAGGAGTACTGATGTGTATTTTGGTACTGGGCGGCACTATAACAGCAAATTTACGATACCCTCTCTTTGTTCTTAGTACTGAGGTCGAGGTAGGTACTATAATTCAAAGAATTGAAGGCATTGTAGTAGCTGTTTGGCTAACCACTAATTTTATTAGTACATTTTTTTTCATCTACTTGGGGGTTAAAGGTATGTCTCAGATATTGAAGCTTACGGATTATAGAAAAATAGTTATTCCTATTGGGTTAATTATAGCTGTTTTTTCACAATTTATATATAAAAGCGTTCCATATCAAATAAGATGGGACAGTGAAACTTGGCCTGTGGTTTCCTTTACAGAAGGGTTTTTTATTCCTGTAGTTTTAGTAATAATATCTATAATAAGGAAAATAATAGCTAAAGCCAAAGCATGATTATTTATTTATGGCTTCTAATAAAACTTCTATTGTCTTCTTTTCATCTTTATACATTTTATGTAATGAATCAATTATAGTATTTAATTTATTCTTGTTTTTAGTAATATTATATTTGATTAATATATTTCTATTATTTCTAGCTTCATTTTCTAACTCATAAAAGCTAGTAATTAAATTA
This sequence comes from Bacillota bacterium, assembly GCA_023412275.1. Taxonomy (GTDB): domain Bacteria; phylum Bacillota; class Clostridia; order Acetivibrionales; family DSM-1351; genus Ruminiclostridium. The sequence goes on along the minus strand of JAEYNY010000068.1, from coordinate 69,773 downwards.
GTGCTATTGTTATCAATGTATTTCTTTTCAATAAAGTATTCAAGGCGGGAAACCATAGTTTTTTTATGTTCATAAAGTAAATGAAAATGTCTGATGTCACCTTCTTCAGAACCATTTATAAGGATATTCTCATAATATTTTATCAGTTGATCATATATTGAAATTCCGTATACTAAATCATTCGGATTTCCTAATGTCCTGTAATTAAAGGATGTATTTTTAGAAAACAGATAGTCAGATAATAGATTTTTAACGTTTTCCATATCAAATTCATAGGATGGACGATATGATTCACTATCTTTGGCTTTCATTAATATTATATCATTGGTTTTTTTAATAGAATTTAAGAAACTGTTTTCAAATTCAGAAAAACTAACACATGTCGGATAATAAGTACCCGTATCATTATAACCTATTACATAAAACAGACTATTATTTAAATCATAACCGTAAATCATAATCTCATGTCTAAAGTGTTTTTTCGTGTATGACACTCTATAGGGTATAAAAAACTCATCAGTATAAGTCATTACATAATATCCGAGATTTAAACTGTTTTTTATAAAATCAATTATATTTATATTTGTTTTAAATATGAATTCTAAATCTAAAATTTTATAATCTATTATTGGACTTAAAATGGAGTTTCCGCATATTGGGTATGTAAAGAAATTTAGAAAATAATACTTTACATCAATTTGCAATTGTATATAATTACTAAAAAACCATGAATTAAAATCTTTGTGGGACATTGCAACAGTTAAGGGATAGGCATGATGTAAATAACAATTTATTGGTGGCTGATTAAGTTTTAATTTCATTTATATAACCTCACTTCTTTTATACAAATAGTACCAAAAATATAATAAATTATCAATAATTCGATCAATTAATATTTGACAAATTATGTATGTAGATATACCATGGAGTAGGAAGCAAAATATTCCATAATTAAGAAATAAAGTAAATTACCTAAGAGGTCAAAATGTTATTTTCTAAAGATACCAATGTCATTCTTAAAAGAATTTTAAAACTTTTTAGGCCATATGTTAAAAAAATCAGTATTATTTTTGTATGTATTATTGTTTCTGCCTGTATCAATATGCTTTTTCCCTTACTCAGCAAGCAAGTTATGGATAACGGACTACTTAAAAGTAATTTCGGAATAGTGGTTAAATATTCTCTTTTTACTTTTTTCTTGGTTTTAATTGACCAAGCATTCGGTTTGCTTGAAACGAAATATTTTTCTTATTTAAATTCTATGTTCCAGTATTCATTACAAAAGTCAGCATTTAAACATCTTTTGAAGCTTAAACTGCAATACTTTAATAGTACAAATTTTTCTGAAATCATGGGTAACATCGGTATGGATGTTGGAAACATATCAAGGATATGCGATAAGGGTACTTTTGTAATAATATCCCAGATATTTAGAATTATTGGAGGCCTGGTTGGGTTATTGCTGATTGACTGGAAACTAACTATAGTAGTAATTTTGGTAGTTCCATTTAGATTTTTTACAGTAAAATTTCTTGCAAAAAAGAGAAAATCCATGTTTAAGGAGTTTCTGGAGTATAACAGGGAATACTCATCCTGGTACGGAGATACCATAACCGGTATTAAAGAAATAAAACTATTGGGGATTGACAGGATAAAAATAGGTGAATTTATAAAAAAACAAAAAAGTATTGTCAAAATGAATATAAAATTTGCTTTTTTAGACAAGTTTAATGAGTACTCTGAAAGTATAGTGTTTCAGGGGATTAATTGTATGTTATACATACTTGGAGCATATATTGTTTTCCAGAATGGTGTTACCATTGGAGGCTTGTTTGCTTTTTTAACATATAGTGCTTATGTTATTGGTCCAATATCAGCAATATTGAATATTGGATATAATTTTTCTAATATAATTCCTTCTGCAAAAAGATATTTCGAATTTATTGATATGGAAACAGAAACGGAAGAAAAGACTAAAAACCTTGTAAGGTTGGATGCAAGCAAAATCAAAGGTAAGATAAAGTTTAGTAATGTTAGCTTTTCATATAGAGAAGATGAACAAATTCTAAACAATATTAATCTTGAAATAAATCCGGGAGAAAAGATAGCCATTATAGGGGCAAACGGCTCAGGAAAGAGCACATTTATTAACCTGCTGTTGAGGTTTTATAAGCCTGGCAATGGGGAAATTGAACTAGACGGAGTAGATGTAAGCAGTATTAACCTAAAGGATTATAGAAATTTGATATCAGTAGTTAGTCAGGATTTATATCTTTTTGACACCTCAATTGAAAATAACATATCTATCGGATTAAAAAAAGATGAAGCAAAAATAAAAAGGGCCGCAAAGCGAAGTGGTGCATATGAGTTCATAAAGGACATGCCCTTAAAGTACAAAAGTGGGGTAGGCAGAAACGGTTCTAAACTGTCAGGTGGACAAAGGCAGAAAATAGCCGTAGCAAGGGCATTTGTAAGGGAGGCAAAAATACTTGTACTTGATGAGGCCACGGCAAATTATGATGTGGAATCTGAGATATATTTGAACCAACTTTTGACCCGGGATTTTGATGACAAAACGGTTTTAATAATTAGCCACAAGCCTGACATATTGACCAAAGTGGATAGAATTTTACTAGTTGATAACGGTAGCATACACCAATTCGATAATTATGATGATTTTCTTATTATGAACGGTGCTGTTTAAACATGATTTGAACTCACAAGGTTTATCCGCGGTAAAGCTTAATGAGTTTAAATAAAGTCAGTAATACGAAAGCGAGGTGAAAATATGAAAAAGTTAGGAAAGAAAATACATAATAATATGGAAACAATAGAAGCATACGCTTGTGGATGTTCTAATTGCTCCTCTTGTAGTTGTAATTATGCAGTCTGTGGGAACAATACTTCATCTATGGCTAATATTTATACATCTAATTCAAACAATGCGGATAATACCCTTTATAACTATGGATATTTAACGGGTAAGAGTGTGTAATTTATTAGTAATGATACTAAAAATTAACCGGAATATAGATATTCCGGTTAATTTTAATTAATAAGAAGGAAGTGATAGTTTTGGATTCTTTCATACACCCGTTTAAAACTCCTGGAGGGTGTTACTTGTATGATGTTAATAAGAACGTGATTCTTAGTTTATCGGAAGAACAGTATATGATTCTTGATTACTGTCAAAAAGGTGATAATAACAGTAATACTCCGGAATTTAATACCCATGTTATGGAATCAATAAATCATTTGTGTGATTTAGGTTTCTTATCAGAAAAAAGGCCAAAGGAAATGTCCCATCCTTTAAATGATACAATTTTAAGCCGACTCAATAATAAAGTTAGAATGATTACACTGCAGATAACGAAGCAATGTAATCTTAGGTGCAAATATTGTGTTTACTCCGGAAATTATGAAAATAGGGTTCATTCAAATGAGAAAATGACTCTAGAGACAGCCAAGAAGGGAATTGATTTTTATATAGAACATTCTAAGGATAATGAGAATAGCTCCCTAGCATTCTATGGTGGTGAGCCACTGCTTGAATTTGAATTCATAAAAAATTGTATTGAGTACTTTAAAGAAAGAGCAGAGGGAAAAACTATTTTCTTAAACTTGACAACAAATGCAACCCTTTTAACTGAAGAGATTGTAGATTATTTTCAAAAGCATGATTTACATGTGCTAATTAGTCTTGATGGTCCTTCTGAGGTGCATAACAAGAACAGGGTTTATGGATATGATGATAGAGGGACTTTTGCAAAAGTAATGGAAAATCTGGAAATGATGAAAGAAAAATTTCCTGATTATTTGCGAAAAAATGTGTCCTTTAATGCCGTATTAGATCCTCAGAATGATTTCAGTTGTGTAAATAATTTTTTTACTGATTTTAAAACAGTAAAAGAAGCAACTGTTATTGCTTCAGAAATATCTGATTTATACAGAAAAGATAACATAAAAGTATCTGAAAATTATATTTCTGAAACTCAATATGAATATTTTAAGATATTTTTATCAAAGCTTGGTTATCTGGACGAGAAATATACATCAAAACTACTATCGCGGTATTACACCGAAAGAAAAGATAGTTACAGACGATTGAAAATGATACCGGAGTTACCTGATAAAATTCATCATGGTGGACCATGTATACCCGGGGTTCAAAGGCTGTTTATGGATGTTGACGGTAATTTTTACCCCTGTGAAAGGGTTAGTGAATCATCGCCGCAAATGAAAATAGGGAATATAAATGATGGTTTTTATGTTGATAGAATAAGATCTTTGCTTAATGTTGGAAAAATAAGTGAAAAGAAGTGTATAAACTGTTGGGCCCTTTTGTTTTGCAAATTATGTGCAGCAGCAGCAGATGAAAATGATAATTTGTCAATGGAAAAAAAACTTACAAGATGTAGTTATGTAAGAAACTCGGCTGATAGCTTGTTAAAGGATATTTGTACTTTAAGAGAATTTGGGGCTGAATTAGACGAAGAAATTTACACTTTCGATATGGCGGAGTGAAAACTGTAATAATGGGGGGGAGTTAATATGGGGAAAAATGAAAGACTTTTGATTTATCCGTACAATATGGAATTTACTCCGGTAATAAGGCACAGGTCTTTGCTTACCGAATATGAAATATCTTGCCTTGTATCTCCAAATGGATGGGGTTTTACAGGAAAAGATGCTGGTATGGCAGATCATGGACCGGATATAGGCATCCCGGTATCCTCAGATTTTGAAAAATCGCTGGACTTATGCGATACCATAATGATTGTTGAATCATATCTACCTTTTAATTTTGAAAAATATATATTTAATAAAATTAAACTAGCCATAAAGTCAAAAAAGAACATAATATGCTTATTACAACTCGAGGAACAAACTGTTGAAGAAATAGTTTCCCTTTGTAATTATGAGGGGGTATATTTTAAATATTTTTACGGAACACAGAATATATTGTCAGGAGATAATCACTTTGAGAACGAAAGTATTGAGGAAATAGACACACCTATTATTTTAGTAACTGGAATAGCTGAAAGAACAAACAAATTCGAAATACAGATGACACTAAGGGAAAAAATTCAAAAATCAGGATATAAAATAAGTCAGGTAGGTAGCAGATCATACTGTGAGATGATGGGATTCCACTCTTTTCCTTTATTTATGTTTAGTAGTGGCATTTCTGAAGTTAATAAAGTATTAATGTTCAACAGGTTTATTAAAAAAATTGAAGAGACAGAAGAGCCTGACATTATAATTATCGGAGTACCCGGTGGTATAATGCCATTTAACAAGACGTTTACCAACAAATTCGGGTTACTTGCCTTTGAAATATCTCATGCAGTTTTACCCGACGTTGTTATTGCCAGTTTACTATATGAAGATTATAAGCCTGAAGGATTTGATATATATGCAAATTCTATAAAATATAAACTTGGATTTGATGTTGATTTCTTCAATGTTGCTAACACACAATTTGATTGGGCAAGAGCAGATGAGGAGAAAATACTGTCATATATTTCACTAGACTATAAGTTTATTGATGAAAAGAAAACAAATTTTACTGAAAATAAAATACCTGTACTTAATGTACTAAATGTAGATGATTCCAACTATATGGCAGACAAATCAATTGAAAAACTTACCGGGTATGCGGATGTACAGATAGTATAAAGGAGAAACTTACTATGGATAATTTACTGTCAGATAATATACAAGAAGAGCTTATAAAAATTTTTATAAAAAGATTTGATATTGATTTTACTAAATTGGACAAAGATTATTATTCTAAAAATCTTTTAGGAGAAGAAATACGGTTATCTGCAAGAGATTTACTATACATATACTTTGATGCAAAGAGTCAGTTCAATATTACAATTCCTCAAGAGGAAATTGCCAACGGAAAATTTACTACCTTTGGAGGTATATTAGAAATCATTCAAAATGAATTGAAGCTAAGGAATATATCATAGTTTTTATATTGAATAGGCCTTAAAACTCTTACCTATGAATCGGGGTAAGAGTTTTTTGATGAGTTAACATCACTTTCTATGTTATAATACTACTTGTTGTTAATTCACAAGAAAATGGAAAAAAGGATATTAGAAATGTTAACTAAGCAAGAGAAAGTATTACATAGCAAACACACTGCGTTACACGATTTCATTGACGGTTCAAAACAAAGCCTTCCTATAGCCTTGGGGTATTTTCCTGTATCTTTTACCTTCGGGCTTATGGCTGTAAAGGGAGGAATACCTGTTTGGATAGTGATATTAATATCAATGACAAACCTCACTTCGGCGGGACAGTTTGCAGGGACAAACCTGATTATAGCAGGAGCAGGACTTGCTGAAATTACGATTACTACTTTTGTTATAAATATCAGATACATGCTTATGTCACTGTCCCTATCACAGAAAATCGTTGAGGGTATACCGGGGTACAAGCGTTGGATAATGTCTTTCGGAATCACCGATGAAACCTTTACAGTAGCCGCCATGCAGAAAAAGGACATAACCTTTTCCTTTATGACAGGACTTGAAGTACTGCCATATATCGGGTGGGCGGCAGGTACTGCAGCAGGAGCAATAGTGTGTACCATACTCCCCGAATCTTTGCAGAATTCAATGGGTATTGCTTTATATGCAATGTTTATTGCACTTGTAATTCCGGCGGCAAAGAAGTCGAAAGCTGCTCTGATTGTGTCAGGCTGTGCTATATTTATAAGTTCTCTTATAAAATGGGCACCTGTCTTTTCTGCTGTATCAGGGGGATGGAGAATAATTATAGCTACGTTTATTGCATGTACAATAGGTGCAAAGCTTTTTCCAATGGAGGATACGGCAAATGACTAATACTTTGATTGCAGTACTTCTTATGGCATTGGTTACATATATTCCAAGAGTAGTTCCCATGGCTGTATTCAAAAATAAAATAAAGTCCCGGTTTATAACTGCATTTCTGGGATATGTACCTTATGCAGTTTTGGGAGCTATGATATTTCCTGATATACTTACATCCACAGGGCATTTTTTGTCAGCTGTTATAGGACTAGGAGTTGCAGTTATACTGGCCTACTTTGAAAAAAGTCTGTTAAAGGTAGCTGTGTGTGCAATTGCCGTTGTTTACGTTTGTGAGATGATAATTTCCAGAGTGTAGAAATATGATATAATGTTTTTAACTAATACGAAAATAGAGCAACTTTGTGATATACAAAGGGGACGGGATTTATGCAGAAGAGATACATTTTATCCCTTGACCAGGGGACTACCAGCTCCAGAGCAGTAGTATTTGACAGCTTGAACGGTAATATAGCCGGAATAAAAAGTGTGCCGTTGCAACAGTATTATCCTCAGCCCGGCTGGGTTGAACATGATGCTGAAGATATTTTCAGAGACCAGATGACTGCTATAACGGGAGCAATAAAGATGGCCGGAATAAGTCCTGAAGCAATAGCTTGCATCGGTATCACAAACCAGAGGGAAACTGTAGTTGTATGGGACAAAAACACAGGAAAACCTGTGCATAGAGCCATTGTATGGCAGTGCAGGAGGAGTTCTGAAATTTGTGACAGTTTAAAGATGGCTGGTTTGAGAGATAAAATTAAAAGCAAAACCGGGCTGGTAATAGATGCATATTTTTCGGGAACCAAAATAAAATGGATTCTGGATCAGGTAGAGGGGGCAAAGGAAAAGGCCCAAAGAGGAGAACTCCTTGCCGGAACCATTGATTCCTGGCTTATCTGGAATTTAACCGGAGGTAAAAGTCATATCACCGATTATTCAAATGCCTCCAGAACCATGCTTTATAATATAAATGATTTAAAATGGGATGAAGAACTGCTGGAAGAACTGGAAATACCGGCTTGTATGTTGCCTGAGGTAGTTTCATCATCCGGGGTATGTGCATACTCTAACGAAAAAATTTTAGGAGCAAAAATCCCTATTTCTGGAATAGCCGGAGACCAGCATGCCTCCCTTTTCGGGCAAGCCTGCTTTAAAAAGGGTGATGCCAAAAATACATATGGTACGGGTTGTTTCATATTAATGAATACCGGCAAAACACCGGTTAATTCAAAAAACAATCTTCTTACTACTATTGCATGGGGCATAGATAATCAGGTTGAATATGCACTTGAAGGTAGTGTATTCAATGCCGGGGCAGCTATTCAATGGTTAAGAGATGAACTTGGGATCATAAAAACCGCACATGAAAGTGATGTTGAGGCGGAAAAAGTTCCAGACACCGGCGGAGTGTATGTTGTTCCTGCATTTACGGGATTAGGAGCTCCATATTGGGATATGTATGCACGTGGTACGATTCTTGGGATAACCAGAGGTACAAACAAAAAGCATATTATTAGGGCCACTCTGGAGTCCATAGCATATCAGAGCAGGGATGTATTGGAAGCAATGGAACTGGATTCGGGAATAGAGTTAAATGCACTCAAAGTAGACGGGGGTGCAAGCGCAAGTGAATTTCTTATGCAGTTTCAGGCAGATATACTGAATATACCTGTCCAAAGGCCTGTAATAAGGGAAACAACAGCACTTGGTTCAGCATTTTTGGCAGGACTCGGCGTTGGAATCTGGACATCCAAGGAAGAGATTGAAAAAGCATGGAATCTTGACAAGACATACATGCCTTTAGGAAATAAAAATTACTTTGACAGTCTATACTTAAAGTGGAAGAAAGCGGTTGAAAAATCAATGAAATGGGATATTTAGGAGGTAAAAATGGACATAAGACAATTATGTGAAAATGCCGGTGAGGCATCTGTAAAAATGGCTGCACTTAGCGGAGAAGTTAAGAACAATGCACTGTTGAAGATAGCTGATGCACTACTTGCAAATAGTAAAAGAATCATAGAAGCAAATCAGAATGACCTTGAAAGAAGCGAAAAGGAGAATCTGGCTTCACCGCTTCTAAAAAGACTTAAATTTGATGAGAAGAAATTAAATGATGTAGTTGAAGGAATTAAAAGTCTCAAGGCCCTTGAAGAACCTGTAGGTAAAACTCTGTTTTCAAATATGCTGGACGATGACCTTGAGCTGTTTAAAGTTACCTGCCCAATAGGTGTTATAGGTATCATATTTGAATCAAGGCCCGACGCACTTGTGCAGATATCAACCCTCTGCCTTAAAAGCGGAAACTGTGTTCTCCTTAAAGGCGGTTCTGAAGCAAAAGAAACAAACCGGGTTCTGACAGATGTTATAGAAGAAGCTACAGTAGCAGCCGGACTGCCCAAAGGCTGGATAAGCCTTCTTGAAAGCAGGGACGATGTAAATGAAATGTTGAAAATGGATGAATATATTGACCTGGTAATTCCAAGAGGCTCGAATGAGTTTGTACGATATATAATGGATAATTCAAGAATACCGGTAATGGGTCACGCAGATGGTATTTGCCACATATACGTGGATGGAAGTGCAGACTTGGAAATGGCAAAGAAAATCACAGTAGATTCAAAAACTCAGTATGTTGCAGTTTGTAATGCAACAGAAACCCTTTTGGTTGACAGGGCAGTAGCAAAGGAATTTCTACCGGGATTAAAGGCTGAACTTGATAAAAAGAATGTTGAAATATTCGGAGATGAAGAAACAGCTAAAATCATAGAAGTTAAGCCTGCCAGCGACCAAGACTGGGCAACAGAGTATCTTGATTACATTATATCCATAAAGATTGTTTCCGGTGTGGATGAAGCTATAAAGCATATCAATACTTATGGCTCAGGGCATACTGACAGCATAGTGACAAAGGATAAAACAACAGCAGTTAAATTTATGAATCTTGTTGATTCCGGAAATGTTTTCTGGAATGCTTCCACAAGATTTAGCGACGGCTTCAAATACGGTTTTGGTGCTGAGGTAGGAATAAGTACAAGCAAGCTTCATGCCAGAGGCCCTGTAGGCCTGGACGGTTTGTTAAGCTACAAATATATGCTGATTGGCAACGGGCAGATTGTTGACGATTATGCCACAAACAAGAGGCACTTTAAGCATGTAAAAATGGATAAGCAGATTGAAGAGATATAAAACATTAAGGAGTGATTAAAAATGAATTTGGAGATTATTTCAACTGATAAGGCACCTGCGGCCATAGGACCCTACTCACAAGCGGTTAAATGCGGAAATGTTATATATACCTCGGGAGCAATTCCTGTAGATCCGGCCAGTGGCAATGTAGTTGCCGGAGGTGCGGCCCAACAGGCAGAGCAGGCAATCAAAAACCTTGCAGAAGTTCTGAAAGGAGCCGGTGCAGGTCTGGGTAACGTTGTAAAAACTACTGTCTTCATAAAAGACATGAATGACTTTGCAGTAATAAACGAAGTATATAAAAAATTCTTTACGGACAATTACCCTGCAAGATCATGTGTAGAGGTTGCAAGACTTCCAAAGGATGTCTTAATTGAGATAGAATGTATTGCAGTATTGTAGAAGATTATGAAGTATAAAAAAATATCAATGAGTAGCCTACGTTGAAGCTCTCATTGATATTTTTTATTTTTATATTAATTAATTTTAAAGATCTCTGTAGAAAATCAGATTTGCTTCCATATCCTCGTCCATAGGGCCGTTCTTGAATAATTTATTGTACTTGCTTGCAAGGGACTTGGCTGTCTTTGCTCTGGTGGTATTTAACTGCATACACAGGTCTGAGAATGCAGGCTGCTTTGCAAGATTTGTCCTTTGTTCTTTAGGGAGAGGACAATGCCTGAATAAAATTGATCTTGCTATTTTGTTCAGCCTGAGGATACCTTTTGATTCATAATTTATCCAGACATCATAATCACTTGTGAAAATATCCTTCATCATGTTCCTGTTTTTCTGTATCTGTACCTTGATTTTTTCCTTGGCTTCTTCGGAAAGGTCATGGTTTTTCTTAAAGAACTGAATGTAATCAGTGTACTCTGAAGTCAAAGATTTTTCAGTTATATCGTTCCATGCAACACCCATCATGGTTCTGCACAGTTCCCATCTGAAGGTACCAATAAGTCTCAGTACCATATCGTATATGTTTTCATCCGTAAATGCAGGGAATATGAATCTGCCGGGTGTATTTCTGCCTCTTCCCGTAATTTCCTGCCACATGGACGCACGGGAACCGAAGGTAGGCACTATTATAATGTCAGGAAGAATCTCTTTCATTATCGGTTCTTTTTCAATATTCTTCTTTTCATTTTTATACCAGATTTCTCTGTAGAATACTGAAAAATCGGTATCGAGGATATTCATAATCGCATCTGTAATCTTATGTGGAGTCACAACTGATTTCTCAAGATCACGAGTGATAATATCTTTGTGCAAAATAGGAAAGTAGCTGCTCATGTGACCATGGCACACTTTCTGATTTGTTTTTAACATGTTATTTATTTCAAAACTTACCTTGGCATTAAAGTCCTTTTCATATGCCGGCTTATCAAGGTCTGTAACAATTTTCCTTTTCTTCATATCTCTGAAAACATCGTAGTAATCTTGTCCGAAATCATTGATAGAAGGTTCCTTGCGGTTATTATAAATTTCCTGAAGCCACTTTGTTGAATTATATATATTGAATTTTGATTTTGCATATTCCTTGTCACAAAGTCTATATAAAGCAATAGCCTGTTCTTTTGTCACAAGACGTTCATCCATATAACCAAAATTTAAGAACATGCTTAAAATTTTTGGGTACTGGCCGATTTCCTGAGCTTTTTTGAAAGCTGTTTCATAAACAGCAAAGAAATCAGCTGTAAGTGAAGAACGAAGCTCCCTTGCTTCAGAGTCACTGGAGGATTTATCCTTTAAAGCTCTGAAATGACTAAGCCGCTTATTAAAACTGTCCTTGAAATCCATAGTGCAGCCACATATGGTCAAAATCTTATCAAGACTGTTTTCAAGTTCCTTCGGAAGCTCATTTCCTGAATATGTACCATCATCATTCTGAGGTATACGATTAATGGATGCCTTTTCCTTAACGGCTTCAACCATTTCACTAATTTTTGAAATAGTTATGGAGTTGAAACAGTCAAACTCATTCTGAAGTCTGGCAATACAATTTGCAATAACTGCGGCTGATTGTTCCATAATCCCATAAAGAGTCAGTACTGCTTCCTTATCATCCTTTGAATCTACCGCTATTCTTGCGTAAGAAGACATAAGGTTTACAGGAGCAGTACAGAGACAGTTTATATTATTGTATAATTGGGATAGTTTGCTTTTAATTTCACCTACAAGGGATTCCATAAGATCAGAACCCTTTTCTATATGGTATTCGCAAACATAGCTTTCACTGTTGAAAAAGCCCTTTCTTTGCTCAAGAGGAACGTTAAGTAGCTTTGAAAAATACTCAAAACCTGCATCATCTATTTCATTCTCGGTGTCTCCACAATTCTCACATATATATGTATTTGATAAGGAATCTGTGTCAACAGGGAAGAAACGTACTCCGTTATCTCTTGCTTCCTGATAAGCGTTTTTGTAGTACTCCAGGTTCTCTATCTCAGGAGAATATTTAAAGTAGTATTTATCCTTTATAGCCCAATAATATACAGATAGGTTTTTTAATAATATATCCAGACTTCTGCATATTGGGAGCAGCTTTTGATATGAATCATAGCTCAGGTCAATGAGCGTTGCCAGTGAAGAGACAATATATGTTGAATAATCCTTTTGAGTATTCATTATATCTCTGATACCATTTGCAGATGAAGCCGGAAAACAGTATAAATTACATGCTTGCTGGGATCTTAAACTAAAGGAGTTTTTTCCGCTTTTCAAAATGTCATTAGCGCATAGAAAAGTATTCTGCTCCAAGGTAAAAAGACGGCAGCTGTTATCGGCTGTGTAGCCTTCATTATTTGGTGCTGTATCAAAGGGTGACAGTAAAACATCCAGCTTCCCCTGAAGCATTAAAATAACTGAGGATACTCTGTCACCTTCGTAAATAATCGTTTCATTCTGACCGGACAAATATTGGCCTGCATAGTCTGATTTTATGCCCATTTTGATCTCCTTTGCCTGTAGAAAATTGAACATTAACATTTATGGTAAAAATTTGAACATAACAAAAAAGCTAGGTTGTTCACCTAGCTCATTTATCGGCATATAACACTAAATTATTTAACTAATTGTAAGAAAAATAGGTAATATTACTTATTTTGCATGAATATATCCTTGGGACTTTAGGTACTCTGCCATTAGTACACCACCGCCTGCAGCACCACGGACAGTATTGTGTGAGAGACAAACGAATTTGTAATCATAAAGAGTGTCTTCACGAAGTCTTCCAGCAGTTATACCCATTCCATTTTCAGCATCTCTGTCCAATTTGGTTTGGGGTCTGTTGTCTTCTTCAAAATACTTTATAAACTGCTTTGGTGCACTTGGTAAATCCAACAGTTGAGGTTCACCCTTGAAGTTTTTCCATAACTCAAGTATCTCTTCTTTTGAAGGTTTGTTTTCAAAAGAAACAAACACTGCAGCAAGATGACCGTCAGTTACAGGAACTCTTATGCACTGTGTAGTTATAAGAGGTGATGAAGTCTTTACGATTTCTCCGTTCTCAACTTTACCCCAGATTTTCAAAGGTTCCTGTTCGCTTTTTTCTTCTTCTCCACCGATATAAGGTATTACGTTATCAAGCATTTCAGGCCAGTCAGTGAAATTCTTGCCTGCACCGGAGATTGCCTGGTAAGTAGTTGCAACAACATTTTTAATACCGTACTTCAATAGAGGAGTAAGAGCAGGAACATAGCTTTGGATTGAACAGTTTGGCTTAACGGCAATGAATCCGTATTTTGTTCCTAGCCTTTTTCTCTGAGCATCTATTGCCTTTACATGATCTGCATTGATTTCAGGTATAAGCATAGGTACGTCAGGGGTCCACCTGTGTGCCGAATTGTTGGAAACTACAGGAGTTTCATTTTTAGCATATTCTTCCTCAAGCTTCTTAATCTCATCCTTTTTCATATCAACTGCACAGAAAACGAAATCCACTTCATCACAAATTTCTTTAACTTGTTCTGTTGCGTTTTTAACTACAATATTTTTAACGTTTTCAGGCATAGGTGTAGACATCTTCCATCTATTACCTACTGCTTCTTCGTATCTCTTTCCGGAAGATTTTTCACTGGCAGCAATGGAAACAATTTCGAACCAGGGATGGTTTTCAAGAAGTGAAATAAATCTTTGTCCGACCATTCCAGTACCACCGATTATACCAACTTTTAGCTTAGACATCCTTTATGCCTCCTATTCGTAGATTTTCATATTATTGAAAGGATATTGAATGGAGGGTGAGTCGAATAAAACAATAAGGTGTCCACCATTCAATGACATTTGTATTTGTACTGTGTATTTTATCACAATACTACTTAAAATTCAATAATAAAAATTTTCTACGAGACCTGCTGTTTGAACAGGGGTTGAGTAATACTCCAATTCTTTAACTCAGTCTGTGTACCTACCCAGACAGGTGCTTTCATAGGAACAAGAGGATACAGTTCTTCCACACAGTGATTTGACATTCTCATACAGCCGTGAGATATGTATCTTCCAATGGAATAAAATGAATTGGTGCCATGTATTCCATAGGAACCGTCTGTTCTGTTTATCCCCATCCAACGAGTTCCTAAAGGATTTTGAGGGGTTCCGCCTTTTACCGGGTCTGCAAATCCTCCGCCTCCCCAATCGGGGTCTATAAGTTTACTGGTTACAATAAATTTACCTGATTTTGTAAAGGTTGCGGGATTGCCCACTGCAACGGCATATTTTTTCAATACCTTTATACCTTCATATAATGTTAAAACTCTCGTGGTCTTGTTTACAGCAATCCATCTTCCATTAGTAGGGGCTTTTGTAACCTTGTCAAGATAAACAAACTTGTTACTGGATAGCCTTTGTACAAGCATATTCTTTGTTGCCGTATCGTATACACCTGTAACACTCATATTATGATTGCTTTGGAATAAAAGAAGTGCATTTCTGATATTTAATCTTTCATCACTTTTAGAAGCCTTTTTATAATAACCAAGCTGCTTAATGTATTTCAAGTATGTATTGGAAGTAATATCTTTTTGCAACTGGGCTACCTTTTTTTGTAATTTTTCCTTGGCAGCAGCTTCTTCTTTTTTCTTCTGGGCTTCCTGCTGTTTTTTTTGAGTATCGAGTGTTTTATCAAGTACCGTGGTATCAATTTTCACTGCCGACTGTGATACTCCGGGATACTGATTTTTGTTTTTTGCATCGGCTGCACCTAAAACAGCTGTACTTTCAAATAGTATGGCAATCATTAGTGTGCCAAGCAATAAAAGTCTTTTAAGCATTATACAATCCACCTCTGATTTTTTTATTACTATATTCTAATTGGAAAAATATAGTACCGCATTAGTTCATTATATTAATTTTACTGTTAAAATGAAAATTTCATTACTGTTACATTTTTTGAGATTAAGGCGATTATCACGTATAGGGGCTCTGTAACGGTGTCTCACCCAATATCTGTAAATCAAATATTTCCTGAAATTATATATTGGAGAGTGGATTTTTTTGGAAGTGTCGAAAAAGGATATAATATAGCAAAATATTTATGCATTATATTGAATTTTTATACATAATATTTTATAATTGTACATATCAAATGTTTATTTATTAGAAAAATAATAGGGGGATTTCAAAATGATGAAAGGAATGTTAAAGAAGATATTTTGCTTGATTGTTGTTGCCGCTATCGGAATATCTATTGCAGGCTGCGGCAGCGGAGCAACAATGAAGAGAATTGAAAAATCCGGCAAACTGGTTATAGGTACAAGCGGAGATTACGCACCGTATGAATATCACATGCTGGTAGATGGAAAAGATACTATAGTAGGTATCGATATTTCTATTGCTGAGGAGATTGCAAAAGACATGGGTGTACAGCTCCAGATTGTGGATGCTGATTTCAACGGACTATTGTCATCACTTAACACAAACAAAGTGGACATTGTAATAGCCGGTATGAATCCTGACGAAAAGAGAAAAAAATCAGTTGATTTTTCAAAGATTTATTATGAAGCAAAGCAGGGTGTAATGGTAAGGGCTGAGGACAAAGACAAATACAAAACCGTTGCTGATTTAAAAGATAAAAAAGTTGGTGCACAGCTTGGAACTACACAAGAGAAAATAGTACAAGAACAAATTAAGGGTGCAAACCTTGTTTCCTTAGGCAAAATCCCTGATTTGGTTATGGAATTAAAAAATAAAAAGATAGATGCATTGGTTGTTGAACTTCCTGTAGCAAACGGTTATGTAAAGAACAACAACGATTTGGCACTTACAAATGTTCCTGTAAAGGATGATACAGGCGGATCTGCTATAGCAGTTAAAAAAGGTAATGAAAACCTTGTAGAGCAGATAAACAAAACTCTTGACAGACTTATGAAGGACGGTTCAATAGATAAGTTTGTTCAAGAAGCAAATGAAAAGAACGTAACAGCAAAATAATTGATATGACATTATAAGAAGGCCAAAGCAAAGGGGATGTCCACGGGCACCCCTGTGTTTTGTTTTAGGAGAATTTTTATAATAGGGAGGTTTTAGCTTGGATTTCAGTTTTTTAAGTGAATATTGGTACTACTTTGTAAGCGGTACCGCAAATACGATAGTAATTGCAATTCTTACCGTAATACTTGGTGTTATTATTGGTACAGGTATTGCTCTGATGAAGATATCCCATAACAAGGTTTTAAAGGCAGTTGCTTCATCCTATATAGAGTTTATAAGGGGAACACCTCTTCTTGTTCAGATAACACTGTTCTTCTATCTGATTTCATTGCCGGAATTTCATATATTCGGATTAGAAATGGAGAGATTTATACCCGGTGTTATAGCCATGTCTGTAAACAGCGGTGCATATGTAGCTGAGATAATCCGTGCAGGGATTCAGGCAGTGGACAAAGGACAGATGGAGGCAGCAAGGTCTATTGGTTTTACTCAGGGACAGGCAATGAGATATATTGTATTGCCACAGGCCCTAAGGAATATACTTCCTGCTTTGGGAAATGAATTTGTTGTTGTTATTAAGGAATCTTCCGTACTGTCTGTTATCAGTATAAGTGAACTTATGAGAAATACAAATATTATACAGGGTGCAATTTACAGGCCTTTTGAGCCATTAGCCATTACAGCACTTATTTATTTCCTATTGACCTTTGGTCTTACAAGACTACTGGGATTTGCTGAAAGGAGGATGAGGACAAGTGATTAATGTAAAGAATCTGCATAAGACATTTGGTAGCCTTCATGTTTTACAGGGTATAGACGTAACAATTGAAAAGGGCGAGGTAGTGGTTGTAATCGGCCCCAGCGGTTCCGGTAAGAGTACTTTTCTCAGGTGCTTGAACTTATTGGAACAGCCCACCGGCGGTGAAATAATTTTTGAAGGCATAAATATAACTGATAAGAACAACGATGTAAACAAACAGAGGCAGAAGATGGGAATGGTATTTCAGAATTTTAATTTATTTCCACATTTGTCTATAATTGATAATATAACTCTTGGGCCTATAAAACTAAAAAATCAGACTCCTGAGCAGGCAAAAGACAATGCTATGTCTCTTTTAAAGCGTATAGGATTAGAGGAAAAGGCAAATAACTATCCTGCACAACTTTCAGGAGGCCAGAAACAACGTATAGCTATTGTCCGTGCTCTTGCAATGTCCCCGGATGTAATGCTATTTGATGAGCCTACTTCAGCCCTTGACCCAGAAATGGTAGGAGAAGTTCTGGAGGTAATGAGAGAGTTGGCAGCAGAGGGAATGACAATGGTGGTTGTTACTCATGAAATGGGCTTTGCAAAAGAAGTTGGAACCAGAGTACTATTCATGGACGAGGGCAAAATCAAGGAAGATGCTCCACCTAATGAAATTTTCACTAACCCTAAAGATGACAGAACAAAGGAATTTTTAAGTAAGATACTATAGATAATAAGTGTAAATTCTTAAAAATCGTTGGAGGCACATATGTTCAAGCTGTTAAAGGATGCAACTGTATATTCTCCGGAATATCTGGGTAAGAAAGACATATTGTTCTGCTTTGACAAGGTGGCTTTAATTGAAGATAATATAAACCCTACAGGTTTTAAAGGTATTGAGATAGTTAACTGTGACGGCAAAATGGTGTTTCCGGGTTTTATCGACCTTCACGTCCATATAACAGGCGGAGGCGGTGAAGGTGGATTTACTACAAGAACTGAGGAAGCAAAGGCCGAAGATATTCTCAAATACGGTATAACAACAGTCGTAGGGGTTCTTGGAGCAGACGGTGTTACCAGAAATATGCCCAACCTTTATGCAAAAGCGCGTCAACTGGAGTTGGATGGCCTTTCAACTTATATATATACGGGTTCATATCAGGTTCCGGTTATAACTTTAACAGGAAGCGTACAAAGCGACATGGTTTTTGTAGATAAGGTTATCGGTGTAGGTGAAATTTGTCTTGCCGACAGTAGAGCATTTGAACCGTCTTTTGATGAAATAAGCAGAATTGCAGCCCAAACCAGAAACGGTGCCATTATTTCAGGGAAAGCGGGACTGGTGCATTTCCATCTTGGACTGGGTGAAAGTGCAATGGAGTATATGTTCAGGCTTTCCAATGAAACTTTAATACCTAAACAGCACATTCTACCTACACATGTTAACCGTACAATAGGGCTTTTTAACAAGGCTTTGGAATATTTAAAGCAAGGTGGCAATATCGATTTGACAGCGGGTTTTATCCCAACCAGCAGTGACCCGGAATGTATTGCTACCTATGATGCATTAAGGACTATTCTGGATAATAAGCTTGATTTTACAGGAATAACAATCAGTTCAGATGCCTACGGGAGTGTACCTACCTTTGACGAAAACGGCAACGTGGTTTCCTCTGAGACCGTAAGCTGCAAGATACTTTTTGATGAAGTTCGCACAGCTATTAAGGACAGGGGAATTCCTGTGGAAACAGCAATAGGCATTATAACAAAAAATGCTGCTCAGAGGCTGAAAATAGATGATAAAAAAGGTACTCTACAAGTGGGAAAAGATGCAGATTGTGTTATATGTGACAGTGAACTGAACATAGTGAAGGTTATTGCCAATGGGAAAATGTATTAAAAAAGCTGAGTTAATACATTAAAATGCGTGGTACAATCATATAATTAACAGGTGGACATATTCCTAATAGTTAATTGGAGGTTGATTGCATTGACCAAGGATTTTCGCAAGATAATAATAGTATTTATCAGCTTGTTTGTAATATTTGCGGCAGCTGTAACAGTATCCGAAATAGTAAATTACAACCATATAATAAGAACATACCCCCAAAGCGGGCAAATAGCTGTACCTGACACTGTTCAGGTCACAATGCCCACACAGGCGGCTTTTGATTTTCAGAAAAGTAAGGTAACCACATGGCTGATAAGACTTTTTCTCAGCTTTGCAGTGCCTGCTTTTTTTATATTTTCAAAGCTATCAATTCACATTAGAAACTGGGCAGCCGGGAGAGCACGCCGTTGGATTTCAATAATTATTCTGTATTTCATTGCTTATTCAATTATTGAGACCCTAATTTATTTGCCTCTGGATATATATACGGGTTATTTTAGAATGCATCAATATGGCCTGTCAAACCAGAATTTTGTTCAATGGCTAATAGATACAATCAAAAATTTCATTGTAAATACTGTTTTAACCGGGGCAATTATATGGGTTCCGTTTCTTATAATCAAAAAGTCTCCAAAACGTTGGTGGCTTTACATAGCATTAATATCAATTCCGTATTTGTTTATAGTTTCGTATATACAGCCTGTGGTAATTGACCCAATATTCAATCAGTATAAGCCCGTTGAAGACAGTCATCTGTCTTTGAAAATCGAGGATTTGCTGCATAAAACACCAATAGGTGACTGTCAGGTTTATCAGGTGGATAAAAGCAAAGAAACAAACCAGATGAATGCCTATATGACTGGGGTATTTAATACAAAAAGAATTGTTCTCTGGGACACTACAATAAATTATCTGGACACAGATGAAGTATTGGGAGTTACAGCCCATGAAATGGGGCATTACCTTATGGGGCATGTCTGGAAATCAATCGTTTTCGGGGGCTTGGGAAGTATTTTAATTTTGTACCTTATATATAGAATGATGGGGTATATACTTAGAAAAACAAAAGGAAGACTTGGCTTCAGCAAGGTATCGGATATAGCGGCTTTTCCGCTTATAATACTACTTATAAATCTGATGATGTTCTTTACTGCACCAATAACAAATGCATATTCCAGGAGTATGGAGACTGAGGCAGACCGTTTTGAACTGGAGCTTACAAAGAATAATTTTGCTACTGCAACGGCAACTGTCAAGCTTCACAAGCAAAGTCTCACCATGCCTGAACCGGGTATTGTTTATATGCTTTGGACCTATGACCATCCTACTTTTAAATCCAGAGTGGACTTTGCCAATAATTATAGGCCTTGGGAGAACGGGCAGCCGCTGAAATATCAGAAATTTATCAAAGAAGGAAAATAACAGGTATTGGTAGAAGTAATAAAAGGTTTTTGATTTTTACGTTATGGAGGAGAAATAAATAATGGAAATTTTAAAGGGACTTGGTATTTTAAATGCATCTTTCTTGGTTCCGGTTATTGTAGTTATTCTTATTATACTTATTATTGCAAAGGTAGCAAAAAGTCTGCTGAAGCTTGGCATACTTATTGCGGTCATAGCAATTGGAGTGGTAATATATTTTAATCTTCCAAGCTTTAAGGTAGACAACGGTACAGCTACTCTCAAGCTTATGGGGCAGGAGCATACAATAAGTGCTAAAACTGCAAAGATTATTACCGAGGATAAGGATGGCAAAAAACAGACAGTGCTTGTTTCAGGATCAGAAAGGATTGTTCTCCCATTCAGTAAAGACTTTGCAGAGAAATTTATAATGGAAAAGCTAAAAGACAGTAAATAATTTTGCTTAATCTTTAAAAGGTATCTTATATCATGTATTTGATATAAGATACCTTTTTGTCATGTATGGAGATAAAGAGCCAACTTATAAATAAATTACATAATTGGTATATATTGACGATAAGTGAAGCAGTTGGTAAAATCAGGAAGTACAGTGTTCAGGCCATGACGTAAGTCTTACAATGAAAGGAGGGTACTGTACTGCTGATAATCAGCCTAACTGTACTGCTTTTTTAGAGAGAATATTTGCTAAGTAAAGGGTTTTCCTTGATAACTTCAGGATGTCGGACGACTAACTATACAACAAGGGAGAGATTTTATATGAAATTTAATAAAAAGAAATTGCTATCATTGATGATGGTTGCTTCAATGACTTTAGCTATTATTTGTCCAATGAACGTACTTGCAGCAGAAAAAACAGATACAAAAATGCATGTTGAGTATGCACCAAATAAAGAAATAAAAAGCCAGGAAGCTGTACAGGTTACAAAATTGATTTCAGCCAAAAATTCGGAGAAGCCCGAAAAGCTGGAGAAGAAAGTTGATATTTCAAGTGTTAAGAAGGCACAACTGCAAAATGAGACAGGGACAGCGAAAGTAGCAACTGCTGAGTCAGCCGTAACAGCTCAATCAACAGTAGTTGCAGGAACAGTAAGTGGCTATTTAACTGCTACCAGTGATGCAGAGTTATATTCATTAAATTTGCAGCCCGGAATATACCTTCAAGCACAGTTGACAACTCCTGCAAACCCGGATTTGGATTATGATTTATATTTACTGGATTCACAAGGAAATATTCTGTGTGGCTCTGAGTATTTTACTCAGATTAACGGAACCAGCGGAACATTGCCGGAAGCACTGGGATATATAACCTCAGGGGATGCAACATCTACATATTATTTATATGTTCATTCTTCAAACG
Organism: Bacillota bacterium; assembly: GCA_023412275.1. Taxonomy (GTDB): domain Bacteria; phylum Bacillota; class Clostridia; order Acetivibrionales; family DSM-1351; genus Ruminiclostridium. Next base: position 47,886 of record JAEYNY010000068.1, on the reverse strand, counting down.
GCGGAAGTGTAAGTGAAGCATTTACCTTAGATTATTCAGTAAGCAGTGCTTGTGATAACTATGAAATAGATGAGCAAGCAAGTCAGGCGCTTGCATTTACATATGGAACTGGTGGAGCGTATGTTAACGCAAGAAACTTGAGTTCACCAATAGATAATGATTGGTATGCCATTACAGTACCTAGTAGCAGAATTTATGACAAATTGCAGATTACTGCCACTACTGCTTCAGCAAATACTTGTTCTGTTCAAGTATATCGAAATGCTGCAACATCAGGGTTTGCTATGCAGATGGTATCCCCAAATGGAAATAATTTTTCTGTTGGCACCGGAACATATTATATAAGAGTCAGCAACGCAAAAACTATGGAAGAATATAATGATGCAGACATTCAAAACTATACATTAACACTAACTCCCATATTAAGAGCAGACACTATTACAATTACAGATTTAAACGGAACAGAAGGTTTGAATCATGTGGTTACATATCCCGGCTATGGAACTCATTTCAGGACAGGTACAGGAACATTAACAGTTTCCGGTTATGCTACTGTAAAAGATCCTACTACAAATGTGACTTATGCGGTTGCAGGAGTGGGAGTTACAGGAATGTATTACAATCCCTATTGGGATAGTAATAACACACCTTCATGTGCTGTTAGAACCGGTACAGATGTAACTGATTCTTCAGGCAGATTTGACGTTTCAATCGGTTTGCCTTCGGGAGTGGGTGGCGAAATGTACGATTCAGGTGTTTCCTATCAGTATTTCGATGTATGCGGTGTTCAAGCATATATGAGCGATAATACAAACGTAAGAGATGAGGAAACCATTTTCCACCTTGCATATTCAATGTATCATGGCTTTTAGTCTAAAATATAAGATTCGACATTAGTCCGATATAAGTTAAAACGGAAAAATGAGCAAATAATAAAAAAACAGTACATTTAATGCTGAAACGGCATTTAAAGACGAGTGTAGCTAAACTACTTAAAAAGTAGTAAGCGATACTCGTCTTTTTTATTAATAAAGTTAACAAGACTAATACTTTTACATAAACTTTAATAGATGTTAAACTTTTACTAATACAAAAATAGTTAATAAGAAAGGAAAATACTTTATGGAATTTATATTTGTATTTGCGGGGGTAGCCTTTTTAATAGCTTTAATACATTCGATAGTTAAGGTTTTCTTTTTACAAGAAAAATGGGAGACATTAATTTTTTCAAATGGATTAGATAATAAAAACATATTAGAAATATACTCTTATTTAAGGTCTGAAGGCATAAAATGTATTATTGTAAACTTAGAAAGTGGCTCTGGGTTTTCTTCAGCACACGGTTTGATAAGTACGAGAAATATTGTTCCACAAAGGATTGATGTTCATAAAAATCATATACATAAAGCGCGGGAACTGACTTTTAAGAAATATGGAAATCGTTTGGGTTAAAGTTCTGCCATCATATAAACCCTCTAAATATCCGTGTTATAAATTCCCAGTAATTTTGTTGGTTTTCTCTTCTTATCTTGGGTATAAATATATTAACACAATATAAAAAGAGGTGTTTACAATGGATGCATGGAGATATTTCAAAAACGGAAATTGGTCCGAGGAAATAGATGTAAGGGATTTTATTATTAATAATCATACACCATATGAAGGGGATGATTCCTTTTTAAGGGGTCCAACGGAAAGGACACAAAAACTCTGGAAAAAAGTTAGTGACAAACTGGAGGAGGAAAGGAAGAATGGAGGAGTCCTGGATGTCGATACTAAAATAATATCAACAATGACTTCTCATGACCCCGGATATATAGATAAAGATCTGGAGAAAATAGTAGGCTTGCAGACTGACCAACCTTTGAAAAGGGGTATAATGCCATTTGGCGGCATCAGGATGGTGGTAAAGGGCGGTGAGGCTTACGGCAAAAAGATTGATGAAAGCGTTGTTAAGCTTTTTACCGAGTATAGAAAAACCCATAATGACGGAGTGTACGATGTATATACTCCTGAAATGATGAGGGCAAAAAAAGCCGGTATCATAACCGGGCTACCTGATGCATACGGTAGAGGAAGAATAATCGGAGATTACAGAAGAGTTGCACTGTACGGGGTTGACAGACTTATTAACGATAAACAGAAGCAACTTACAAGTCTCGAAATGGATTATATGGACAGTGAGACAATTCAGGAGAGAGAAGAAACAAAAAGTCAGATAAAAGCCCTTGAGTACTTAAAACAAATGGCAGAAATGTATGGCTTTGATATTTCAAGGCCTGCAGAAACCGCACAGGAAGCATTCCAATGGCTGTATTTTGGTTTCCTGGGAGCAGTAAAGGAGCAGAACGGTGCTGCTATGAGCCTCGGTAGAGTTTCAACATTTCTTGATATTTATATAGAAAGGGATATGAAGGAGGGTACACTTACTGAGGAAGAGGCTCAGGAGCTTGTGGACCACTTTGTTATGAAACTTAGGTTAGTCAGATTTCTAAGAACCCCGGAATACGAAAAACTGTTTTCTGGCGACCCTACTTGGGTAACCGAGAGTATCGGAGGAATGGGCTTAGACGGACGCACACTGGTAACAAAGAATTCCTTTAGAATGTTGCATACATTGTTTAATCTGGGACATGCACCTGAACCTAATTTGACTGTGCTATGGTCGGTACATCTTCCAGAAGGGTTTAAAAAATACTGCTCATACGTTTCCATTAATACAAGCTCTATCCAATATGAAAGCGATGACATAATGAGGTATTATTGGGGCGATGATTACGGAATCGCATGTTGTGTTTCTGCTATGAGAATAGGAAAGCAGATGCAGTTCTTCGGAGCCCGCTGCAATATGGCAAAAGCTTTGTTGTATGCAATTAACGGAGGGCGTGACGAAAAATCAGGAGTTCAGGTAGGGCCTATAATGCAGGCAGTTGAGACAGAATATCTGGATTATGATGATGTAATGAAGAGATTCGATGCAGTACTTACATGGGTTGCAAAGCTTTACATTAACACTCTGAATATTATACACTATATGCACGACAAGTACGCTTATGAAAGACTACAGATGTCTTTGCATGACAAGGATATATTAAGAACCATGGCTTGCGGAATAGCAGGATTGTCCGTAGTTGCAGATTCCTTGAGTGCTATAAAGTATGCAAAGGTAAAGGTAATAAGAAATGAAGATGGACTTGCTACAGACTATGAAATAGAAGGAGATTATCCAAAGTTTGGAAACAATGACAACCGTGTAGACAATATAGCAGTAATGTTGGTGAAACGTTTTATGGAAAAGTTAGAGAAACAGAGGACTTACAGGCATTCTGTTCCTACTCTTTCAGTACTTACTATAACATCAAATGTTGTATACGGAGCGAAGACAGGTAATACACCTGACGGAAGAAAAGCAGGAGAACCTTTTGGACCGGGTGCAAACCCAATGCACGGAAGGGACTTAAACGGGGCACTTGCCGTTCTTCAATCCATTTCAAAGCTGCCTTACCAGTTTGCACAGGATGGCATATCATATACATTTTCCATAATTCCAAAAGCACTGGGAAGGGAGGAAGAAACAAGGATAAGTAACCTTACCTCAATGCTAGACTCCTACTTTAAGGAAGGCGGACACCACATTAATATAAATGTATTTGAAAGGGAAATGTTGATTGATGCAATGGAGCATCCTGAAAAGTATCCTCAGCTTACAATAAGAGTTTCTGGTTATGCGGTAAACTTTGTAAAATTGACAAGAGAACAGCAGCTTGATGTAATTAACAGAACTATACACGAAAACATATAGTTTCAGCCGGACAGGTTCCGAGAGATAGCCTTGCCAAAGCAATTTCCACGGAATCTGCCCCGGATTTAATTTTTATACGGGGGTTGCAAGTTTTAAGGAGGTAATTCTGATGGAAATCAAAGGAAGAGTACATTCATTTGAAACCTTTGGGACTGTAGATGGTCCCGGAATTAGGTTTATAGTATTTCTCAAAGGCTGTCCGCTGAGATGCAAATACTGCCATAACAGGGATGCATGGAGCTCGGAGGGGGCAAAACTGTATACACCTCAGGAGGTAATGAAGGAGGTGCTTAAATACAGAAACTTTATAGAAGCCTCACATGGAGGAATAACAGTCAGCGGAGGAGAGCCCTTAATACAGCATGAATTTGTAAAGGAACTGTTTAAATTGTGCCGTGAAGCAGGGATACATACTGCTGTGGACACTTCCGGTTACGTCAATGTTGAAGATGTAAAGGAAACACTTGAGTACACAGACCTTGTACTTCTGGACTTAAAGCAGGCAAACGCAAAGAAGCACTTGGATTTGACGGGTGTGGAAAATGAGCGCATAAAGCTGTTTACAAGCTATCTTGGCGAAATTGGAAAACCAGTCTGGATAAGGTACGTCCTTGTTCCGGGTTATACCGACGATGAAGAGGATTTGCTATCAGCATACAATTATTTAAAGGGATTTAAAAATATAGAGAAAATAGAGGTTCTTCCGTACCACTCAATGGGAAAGGTCAAATGGGAGAAGCTAAACGTAGAATACCCTCTGGAGGGAGTGCCTTCCCCTTCACAGGAAGATGTGGACAGAGCTAAAAACATTCTGACCACAGGAAAACCGTAGAAGGTTTACATCTGCTTTCTTATGGTTTTATATTCATCATTAAATTGAAAGTATGGGCAGCTGTTAAAGGATTTTGTCATAAATCTTAGCATTTCATCTTCGTCCAGATTTACCTGACAGTAATAAGAGCCGTATTCTTCATCGTATATGTAATTGATGCAGCAGTCGCAGTTTGATTTAGTTTTCATCAGCAAAACCCTCCTATAAAATATAGTTTGTTCTTCCATCAGAAAAATGTCTCATGATTTTAAATCATAGAGGCATTTTTTTTAATACAGGGTAGTCATTTTCACAAAAATCACCTGTTACAAAGTATGATGCCTGTGACCGTACGAGAAGTTGCTGTTGTTCGTTGAATATCTGACCAGAAGCCCTCATAATGGTTTTACCGTTGCTTATGACCTCACCTACCGCAGTAAGGCTACAACCAACAGGTGAATTTTTAATATAGCTGTTGTTCATATCTATGGTTACAACCCGCTTTTTAAGTGTAATGCAGGAAACTCCCATGACTATATCAGATAATGAAGCCAGTGTACCTCCATGAACAAAACCATAGATATTACAATGCTTATCAATAATTTTTGTCTTACATGTAAATCTTCCTTCAGCTAGCTCAACTATTTCAAGCTGAAGAAAATTTTCAAGTATGGGCGCTTGGTATGTTTCCAATAAATATTTATGAAGCCATGAAAGATGTTCATGTTGCATTATAGTGCCTCCAATCATAAATGCCTGACGACTTTAACTATTAAGATATATTACAAGAAGCGATGTTGTCAAGAAAATATAATGTAGAAATATTATTTGCCTATATGTTTTTGCCTATGGATTGGGAAATATAGGTACACGGAGGTTCCATGTCCTACTTTGCTAGATATTTCTATGAAACCGTTATGCTTTTTCATTACATTATAGCAGTAAGAAAGGCCAAGACCAAAATTTGAATCCTTATTCTTTGTGGTAAAGTATGGCAAAAATACACTTGGAATTTTATTCGAGGGTATTCCCATTCCCGTGTCCTTGATTTTTATGAAAAAATATTTTTTATTAGTCCCCATTGCAACTCTTATTTCACCGTTTTTGCCAATAGCCTCAATGGAGTTTCTTAATATATTATTTATTACTTCTATTAAATGCGTTTCATCGCAAAGAAGATGGGTGTTGTTGTCGTAATCTCTGATAATATTGATTCTAGCTTGTTTCATATCAATTTCATTTAAATTGATTGCAGAATCAATTATATCTTTAAGAGATGCCATTTTTTCACTTATTATAATATCCATTGTGTTTTTCATTGTTTTATTCATCAAATTCGATAAATGAGAAAGTGAATTTTTAATAATTATAACGCTTTTTTCTATAATATCATTCTGGGTGATGTTGTTTTTTTGTATTGAATCTGCACACATAGAGATCTTAGAAATCTCACTTTTCAATGAATGATTAATTATACTGATTCCCGGATAAGCAGGTTTCATTGAAGTTTCAATATCCTTTTTTTCAATTTTAATTTTTATTCCCATAATTCCATATTTTATAGCTAAAATTATAGCAATAAGTACTAAAACGAAAGCAATGAAATCATGATAATTCCAGATTGAGAAGTTCTTGTGCAATACCAGAATATAATCTGTATAGATTGTTACGGATGTTCCCGGAATGAGAGCGATGCAAACAATAAGAGATTCTTTTTTAAAATCGGATTTTATATAGGAATAAATAAGGAATGAATTGGATAATGTTATATAAATGCCAGCCCATACTACAATAATTATGAAATTGGGATTTACCTCGGGGTATACATCAAAGATGAAGTAAAAAAGTATGATAGGCATCAAAAATATAAGATAAATTTTGTTTTTATGCTTTAAAAAAAATGTTTTCGTGGACAGGGCGTAGGTCATACTAAACATTAAAAAGGAATATGGAAAGAAATAATATGAATAGGTATCAAGGAGGTAGAGAGGTAAATATTTCACGCTTGAGGATTTATAATATTCTTTCGGCAGCATAGTGCTACCAAAAGTCCGGTTTACATAGTGAGCTAACAGTCCACCAATAACACAAGTAAACAAGGCAAAGCATATCCATCGATACTTACTATCTCTTGGATTGAAACTCAGAAATATAAGACCAAACACCAACATTACTGAATATACGATAAACACAGTTTATGCCTCTTTAAGTTTTGTTTCTGTAAAAACCTCTCATAGTAATTTTTTCAACGGCTTCCTTACTACTGGTTACCCCAAATTTTTTAATTATTTTATTGACTTGACATCGCAGAGTTCCTTGCGATTTATATAGAATTTTTGCAATTTTTGACTGAGTATAACCTTCTTGTATTAAAGTTAAGATTTCTCTTTCAGACTTAGTTAAAATATCCAGCATCTTCTCTTCTTGCTGTTTTGCAAAGCTTTTGGCAAGTATTTCAGTTGGACAGCTCCGATTAAAAACAGTTCTGATGGTATGGGGGATTTGCTGATAATCGGTTTTAAGCACATAATTTTTTGCACCTGCAGTAAAGGAATCGATTATTGACTTTTCTTCATTCAGGCACGTAAGCATAATTATTTTTAAGTTTTCAAAGAGATGCAAAATTTCAGCTGCTATGTAAATTCCATCGTATTTGTTTTCATTTAAAATTATGTCTAGAAGTACCATGTCAATATCTTTTCTCTCACGCAATAATTCAATTAAATCCTGGCGGTTTTCGGCGGTTCCTACAATGGATATATCTTCACAACTATTTAAATACAATTTGATGGACTCAATCCAGTCTTTATCGTCGTCAAGTATTGCAATTTTTATTTTACACATATCAGGAAGTTTAGACTCCTTCTAAAAATACTAATAATTACTAATATACACATAATATAGCATATGTTTATTAATTTTGAAATCATGGAAATTTATAAGTTATAATATTTAGTCTAAAATTGTCAAAGGTACCTCAAAATATGATATTTCTGGGGGGGTATATAAAAGATATATGTTACATTTTTCCAATATTACTTATATAATTTGTTTAACAAAAACACCTGATTATGTTCGGTGTTGAATGGATTTCAGTCCAGAAAAGTCAGGTTAGGTGATTAATTGTGGATATTATTAATATAGTTTCAGCTTGTGATAATAATTATGCCCAGCATCTTGGAGTAATGATAACATCTCTTTTGGAGAATACAGAGTCAAGAGAAAATGTGGATTTTTTTGTGATAGATGGAGGCATCAGTACTCGGAATAAGGAATGTCTGCGTGCTTGTGTTGAAAAGTATGGCTCACGAATTAGGTTTTTAGAACTTAAACCTGAACTGTATCAGGATTTTAAAACACAATCATACTTCGGCTATGCTACCTATTTCCGAATTTTTATTCCTGAAATTGTTGATGACTCGGTCAGAAAAGTCATATACCTCGATTGTGATATGGTCATTAAGGGTGATATCTGTAAGCTATGGGAAAATGATATTTCAGAATACTCTGTGGCGGCAGTTGAGGATGTTGGCATTGATATTGGCGGAGACTTCGCAACCACGGTGAAAAAATGCATTGGTATTCCACGAAAAGGAAAATATTTTAATGCCGTGGTTTTATTAATTAATCTGGACAAATGGCGTGCTGACAATACCACTGAGACAATAAGAAACTTTTTGATCGATAACAGAGAAAAAATACACTTTGCGGATCAGGATGGCCTCAATGCTGTTTTCAAAGATCGATGGCTGAAATTACCGATGGAGTGGAACCAACAGGCGGATATTCTGGATCTTTTACAAAGAAATAGAATTGACAGGTCTGACGTGATGAAGGCAGCTCTCAACCCCATGATTATTCACTATACCAAGCAGGTTAAGCCATGGCATTATAAATATTGTCACCCATTAAAGAAGGAATATCAAAGATATCTTCGCCTAACTCCCTGGAATGGTGCTGCTCCAAACATTACTATTATAGATGTACTTGGGAAATTCTTGGGGAAGACCCCCATTGGAAGGGGTTTCTACCTGTATAAGAAGAAAATCAGAGATTATTTTATGATAGACAAGAGTTACTTTTCAGATAAATTAGCTGATTCCCAATTATTTAAGCTGACATACTCTTTGCTTTTTCCCCTGATTTACGCATATCTGAGACTTTTCTCAAGGCTTACAGTCCGGTTTTATTCCATCAAAAATGAAAAACCCGCGGAAAACATAGGATCTGCCCTGCAAACGCTGATGTGTACAGCTCTTATTCCTGTAAGGTACATTATTCCTCGTGCATTGAAGGAAGCCTCCCGTAAATACGCACTCTCTGAAAAGTATACATGCCCGTGCTGCGGCTATAAAACATTTACAAAAGAGGCAATAGAGTCACATGAAGCCTGTAGGGTCTGCTGCTGGGAGTATGACCCCGAACAGCACGAAAATCCATATTTTGCAGGAGGCGCAAACGAAGTATCTTTGGTGCAGGCTCAGAATAATTTTATTCAGTTCGGGGCGACGGAAAGAAGGTTTACACATTTAATTTATTATTATAACCACGCACCATATTTGTTTTACAAAAAGGATAAGAACTGGCAGCTGGTATCCGGCAGCATAATGGAAAAGCAGAATCAGAGATTTTAATATAAAAGCCATCTGGGGGAATAAAAAATGGAAATGGATAAGATACAGCAGATAAAATACTGTATTATAACAAATGATAATGATCCACATACTGAAAAAACAGAAATAGAAGCTGTCGGATTCTATCAGTGGCTGAATGTCTTCCAAGGACATATTTTCAAGGCAGGCCAAATTATGAGCCATCTCAAAGACACTGATTTTGATATAATTCATGTACAAATAACACCTAAAAACCTTCCTATTATCCATTCAATAAGAAGCAGAATCGGTGACAGTTCAAAGACAAAGCTTGTTGCCAGCATGGACGTACCTTTGGAATTTTGGAAACAGCATTCATATGATTTAACTAAGCTTACAGATGCTGTCCAAAAGGCAGATTTCGTTTTTGCTACTGAATACAGTATAGCCTGTAGCTTAGAGGCATTGATTCACAAGCCTGTTTATGAACTTGCTCATCCCGCAGATATAAACAAAATAAAGTCCTATTGCCCTGAGAAAAGCTGCGAAAGTAAAAACTATATAAATATTTTATATAACGGTAAGATAAACCACTTTAGGTGGATAAAAAGGTTAATGAAAAAATATTGTGTCAGGCCCAGGGTGATTTTCTATAAGGAACAGAATGATAAACTAGTGCGGAAATTATCACAATATAAGATTGAAACCGTTAAATGTTGCAATGAAGAGGAGTTTTGCAGAGCATTGACTGAGGGAACTGCATTCATAGCTCCTTACGGATATTCCAACTACGGTAAATGGGTTATTTATGCTGCCGCCATGGGGAAAATAGTGATTGGTAATCAGTTATCGGATGCATCCAGACGATGCTATCCGTTTATATATTCAAAAAAACATTCCATACGGGCTTTAAAAGAGGCAATAAGTCTTAAGGGGCAAAGTCAGGGAATGCTGGACTTTGTGGCGGAGAATGCACAGTCCAAGGTTGAGTATTACAACTGGTACAACATGAGAGCCCGTTTCTTACAGATGCTTTCAGTACAAACGGGAGAAAGGCAGTTTTTAAAGCACATCCAATGTTCCGGCTCAGACCCTGACAGGACTGTATTTAACAGAGATATCCCTCACGTGTTCGGGAATAAAGTTATTAATTTAGAAAAGAACGAGCTGGCTGTGGTTTGCCTTCTCAAAGACGGAATGGATTATCTAGAAGAATTTCTGGAGCATTACAATGGTCTGGGGGTAAAACATTTTGTGTTTATCGATGATAATTCTACCGATGGTACTGTAGAGTTTTTAAGAGGCAAGGCCAATGTTACCGTTTATCAGGTAAATCTGAAGCCTTCTATGATGTATGAAAGTGAAATAAGGAGAGCTATTATAAAGAGCCTCTTTGATAACTGTTGGTGTCTGTGCGTGGATGTGGACGAACTGTTTGACTATCCCTATTCAGATCGGATTTCTCTGGCACAATTTTTAGACTATCTTAACAAAAATGAATATACCGCAGTTGTTGCCTATATGCTGGATATGTTTTCAAATAACAGCAGGGTTTTAGATGTGAACTATACAGATCGACTTGTAGATAAATATTGTTATTATGATATTTCTCAAATTAAAAAGGACAAATATTTTAAACATAACATCAACTTTTGCAACTATAACGTACTTTCGGACAAGGGAATGAAATATTATTACGGAGGGATACGGAGAAAGCTGTTTGGAAAGCTTGTAATCAATAGAAAGGAAATAGCCCGGTATCTACTAATTAAGCATCCGCTTATGTTCATAGATCGGAAAATTGAACCGATTTCTAATCCCCATTTTTGTAACAAAGCACATATCGCAGATGTAAATGGCCTTTTAAAACATTATAAATTTACAGATGCATTTATAGACAAGCTGAATGCAGACCGTGATTACAGCTTTTTTGGAAGAATGGAACACGAAGAGTACTCGAAAATGCTACGGGGGGAAGAAAAGATTAATTTCTATTCAAATGAATCAAAAAAACTGGAGAATATGGAATGTTTAATTAAATCAGGCTTTTTACAGACTTCCGGAAAATATTTAAATTATATAAAGCAACAGGGGAAAAAGGTTTTGAAATTTAAAATTTGAGTCTGGCATCACTGCCAGTACATAGACGAAGGGAGCATTAAAGTGGTAAAAACAATTGAAGCTTATCTAACGAAAGCATCAAAACTTACAGCTTCCGTTGAGCAATCCGTTTTTTATACTATTTTAGATGAAATTAAGCGTATTTCAAAGAGAAGGCAAACTGTATTTGTTATTGGTAATGGTACAAGTGCTGCTACAGCCTGCCATTTTGCCAATGATTTAATGAAAAATGCAGGAGGAAGAATAGCCAGCAAGCTTGGATTTGGCATTAAAGTAATTGCACTTCCGGAGAACATGTCCTTTTTTACGGCTGTTTCCAACGATATATGCCTTGAGCAGACATATACTGAATATTTACGTGCATATGCTTCGGCGGGTGATCTGGTTATGATATTTTCTTCCCAGACTCCACACAAAAATTTGATAGAAGCAGCAAAATTCAGCTATACAAGAGGTCTGCGTGTTGTTTCAATTACAGGGAATGTACCGGGAGCACTGGCAAAGAACTCCCACGTGCTGTATCAGATTAGAAGCAGTATGCCGGAACACGTTGAAGACATGCAGGAATTTTTGTGTCATAGTTGGGCAAAGCTGCTGCGGGAAGAGCTCACCCAGCCTGTAGTATTTCTGGACAGGGATGGGGTTATCAATGAGGACAGACCTGATTACATAAAGTGCTGGGATGAATTTAATTTTCTTCCCGGTGTTGCAGCTGCAATTAGTCAGCTTAACAATAAAGGCTATGCAGTAGTAATCGTAACAAATCAGTCTGCAATCGGGCAAAAAATTATGAGTGAAGAAACGTTGGAGGAAATTCATAAAAGAATGTGCGACACTTTGTTACGACAAGGTGCAATTATTAGCAAAATATACTATTGTCCGCATACTTCCTCTGAAAACTGTACTTGCCGCAAACCGCAAAATGGTTTGATTAGAAAGGCATTTGACGAACTTCCGTTGGACATGGAAAATGGCATTCTAATAGGAGACAGGGTTACCGATATTGAAGCAGGCATAAAATCTTCGCTTACCACAATTTTACTGACACACGGACGGGAGAACCGGGACAACGTAAAGGTAACACCCGATTATTCAGTAAAGGATTTAACTGCGGCAGTTCAGTTGATCCTTAGCAATGAATTCAAACCAAAAATCAATAAGGGAGGACTTTTATGTTAGCTCTAGTTACAGGGGGAGCGGGTTTTATAGGTTCACACATCGTAGATGCACTTCTTGCCAAAGGCTATGAAGTACGTATATTAGATACAATGAAAGAACCAGAACACCCTGGGAGACAAATACCCGACTATTTATCAAAGTATGCAGAAGTTATCGTGGGGGATATACGCGACAAGTCTATAGTATTGCGGGCACTTGATGGAGTTGAAGTTGTTTTCCATGAGGCTGCACATCAGGGATATATGCCAGATTACAGTACTTTTTTTGATGTTAATAGCACCGGTACCGCAATGTTGTTTGAGGCTATCGCAGAAAAAAGATTGAATATCAAAAAAATAGTAATTGCATCATCACAGGCGGTATATGGAGAGGGTCAATACTTTTGCAAAGAACATGGAGAAGTCAACCCAATGCCAAGGCTTATCCAACAACTGATGAACAGACAGTGGGAACATACTTGCCCCATATGTGGGAAATCCATGGAAAATAAGAAAGCAGTGGAGACGTCTATTAATCCCAATTCACAATATGCCATGTCAAAATACACACAAGAAATGATAGGTCTTAATCTTGGCAAAAGGCTTAATATTCCGGTAGTTTGCTTAAGGTATTCTATCGTATTGGGAAAAAGGCAGTCTTTCTTTAATATGTATACAGGAATACTTAGAAGTTTTACAACCCAACTGATGTTCAACCAGGCACCGGTAATTTTCGAAGACGGCAAAATGCTAAGAGATTACATACATATTGATGATGTGGTAGAGGCCAATATGAAAGTATTGGAAGATTCAAGGGCGGATTTTCAGTCCTTCAATGTCGGAAGCGGTATCAGTACCAATGTATTGGAATTTTATAAAGAAGTAGCCCAAAACATGAATAGTAAATTAATGCCTATCATAAACGGAGAGTTCAGGGTGGGCGATGTACGTCACATCGTATCGTCCAGTACAAAGCTTGAAGGTCTGGGATGGAGATGCAAAAAGACCTTGCATAATATGATCGGTGATTATATTGAGTACTTGAATACGGCAGGAAATATTGAAGATGTATATGCTGCTGCCATAAAGGATATGCAAAGTAAGTCAGTCATTATGAAACCCGGATTGAGTGGTTAGCAGACAATACGTTGACGAAAGTATCTCGGCTCCCTGCTGCGGGGGTGCATAATTTTGAGAAGGAGGAGAAGTTTTGGTTATTACAAAAACACCGCTAAGAATTAGTTTTTTTGGTGGGGGTACTGATATGAAACAGTTCTGGATGGAGGAAGAAGGTTGTGTCCTTAGCTGCTCTATCAATAAATATATCTATGTCATTGTTAATAAAAGCTTTGACCGTTTAATACACATTAAATATTTTGAACAAGAGAATGTTGATTCCATAGATAAAATAAAACATGATCTGGTACGTGAAACAATGCGCAAAGCTGGAATTGATGGTGGAATCGAAGTTGTGATTTTATCGGATATTCCTCATACCGGAAGTGGTTTAGGGTCTTCCAGCACTTTAACGGTGGGGCTGCTTAATGCATTTTATACATATTGCGGAAAGAAGGTCTCTAAAGAGACCTTGGCGCAGCAGGCATGCGAGATTGAAATTGATATCCTTGGTAAGCCTATCGGAAAGCAAGATCAATATATAGCAGCTTATGGGGGATTGAACAAAATAGTATTTAAACCCAATGGGAGTGTAAAGGTACAAAAGGTTGAGCCGGTATATAACATCTTACCGGTTTTACGAAAGTATTTACTGTTGTTCTATACAGGAATCGGGCATAGGTCAGAAGACATACTTGAAGAACAAACAAGACTTATTACTCAGACAAGGCCTATTTTGAGGAAAATAAAAGAACAGGTTAATGATGCTTTGAAAATTTTGTCGGGTGAAGACTTTGAGAAACTGGGAGCATTAATGCAGGAAGGTTGGAGGTTAAAATGCCAGCTTGCAAACAAAATAAGCAACAACTTTCTTAACGGGTTAATAGAAAGAGCTTTTAAGGCAGGGGCTATGGGCGCAAAGATCACAGGGGCAGGTGGTGGGGGATTCCTTCTCCTTCTCTGCAAACCGGAATTGCATGAGTCTGTGCGTAATGAACTGGGTGATTTAACGGAATTTGAATTTGATTTGGAATCAAGTGGAACCCAAATATTGATGGATAGTGAAAACTTGCTGTATGCATAAAAGCAATGGGGAGAAAAGAGGTAATTGCAATGACCCTGTCAACAATGATTGAAGACTTTAACAAGTCTTTACACACTATATCCGACGTGCAAATTGAAAATTCTGCCAAGTATGTCCTGGATGCATTGAAAAAAAAATGTAGTGTATTTATTTGCGGAAATGGAGGAAGCGGCTCAAATGCCAATTTGTTTGCCGCTGCTATGTCAAAAATTGTAATGGATACCTGCCATATACGTGTAATCAGCTTAAATTCCAACATGGCAATTATTACTAATGTGGCTGAAAGTTTAAATTATAATAATGTATTCAGCATGCAGATTGCAAACTTAGCCCATGATTCGGACCTGCTGATTGCCATAAGCGGAAGCGGGAACTCTCCGAACATATTGGAAGCGGTAACCACTGCAAAGGATTTGGGAATGAATACTATTGGTTTAACCGGGATGGGTGGTGGAAAGCTGTCTTCCATGGTAGATTTCCCGATTGTTGTGAATTCAGACAATATGGAACTAATTGAAACAATACATACTGTAATTCTCCATGCCATTTCTATCTGGGTGTCGGAAAAGGTAGCCGAATGAAGATGTCGTTTTATACATAATGGAGGTAAATGTGAATACAGATTATAAAAAAGGAACTGCAACCTTTGTAATGGCACATTGGAGTTCAAATCACGAAGAAAGCAGGGAATATCTTGAACAAGCAGTAGATGGAATATTAAGTCAGACTGACGATAATTGGCAAATTGTTATTGTGGATGATTTGTCTCCTTCCCTTGAGGCCAGAGAATACTTAAAAAAAATAAAAGAGTTTAAACCGGAAAAGATTCATTTAATATTTAAAGAAACAAACGATGGACCGGGAATAAGCCGTAATATGGGTATTGAATGGGCATATAAAAATAATTCACCTATTATCCTCTTCAATGATGCTGATGATATATCCCACCCTGAAAGACTAGAAACTGTTAGAAGAATTTTTATGGAAGACCCCGAAGCCGGAGTTGTATATTCTACATTCAAAGTGATTGACGAAAATAAGAAACCTGTTCCAGAGAGTGCATTGACTCCTTCCATACTTGAAATTCTTGAAGGGCACAGGGAGAAACCGGTGCAAGGGAAAGATGCATGGATACAAATAGGTACTATCACTGGATACACCAATCTTACTTCAGCAACGGCTGTAAAAACCGAGATAGCGCATAAATATCCTTTCCCAGATGTTATAGTATCCGAAGATCAGTATACATGGTTAAGGTATGCGGCAGTAGGAAAGTTTGTATATGCTGCCGGTATTCCATCATTATATAGAATTCCTCAAGGTATTCCTTCAGCTTCCCGAGCAAGAAGAGAAGGATTTTATTCAGAAAAAGCTACTGTTGACACAGAAGGCTTTTTGGAGGCAATCAGAATTTATGACGAGGCAACAGGTCTATGTCCAGAAGATAGAGATAGCCTTTTAATAAAATTTTACCTTAAACTAGCTGAAACACTTGGAAGAGAAGACCAAAATGGCTTGGCTAGAGATCAAGTTGTCAAAGCTGCAGGAGTTTCAAGAATCAAGACTGAGGAAGAGATAGTCTTAAGAGGATTGCAGAGATATACATGGGCTGAAATTTAAATTTATTTACATAAAGGCAGGAATGATTATGGCAGAACTACGGTGGAATCCTTTATTAAGAGATTGGGTAATAATTGCACCAAAACGGCAGGGAAGACCTGTAATATCAAAGGAACAATGCCCTTTTTGTGTAAGTTCAGGAAAGGTACCCAAGGATTATGATGTATACAGCTTTGAAAATGACTTTCCCGCCTTGTCTCAAAATCTCCCGGACGAACCTTTACCTTTTGATGATGTTCATGAAGTTAATAGAAGTAAGGAAGCCTATGGCAAATGTGAAGTTATCTTGTATTCACCCCAGCATACGGCAAGCCTGTACCAATTGCCGATGGATCACCTGGAGAAGTTGGTGGGGTTGTGGATCGAACGGTTTAATGCCTTAAAAGCAGATAAAAGAATAAAGTACATTTACATATTTGAAAACCGGGGTGAGCTTGTAGGGGCTACCATATCACATCCTCATGGACAAATATACGGCTATTCTTATATACCCAAAAGGGCAATGGTAGAAATTGAATCCTGTGAAGAATATTTCAGAACGCATAATAGTTGTCTGATATGTGAGATGCTACAAAACGAAATAAAAAATAAGGATAGAATAATTTTAGAAAATGATAGTTTTGCAGCCTTTGTACCATTCTTTAGCGAATGCCGTTATGGAGTATATATTGTCAGTAAGAACCACAGAAATAATCTGGAACATTTCAATGATTATGAGAAGTCTGATTTAGCAGGTATATTAAAGGATATTACAGGAAGTTTCGATATGCTGTTCAATTATCCCTTCCCGTATATGATGTGCATGCAACAGGGGCCTGTAAACAGCGGGGATTTTGGAGCACATTCCCACTTTCATATAGAATTTTTTTCTCCCATGAGGTCAGAGCGAAGTCAAAAGTTTAATGCAGCTGGTGAAACTGGTGCATGGGCTCATATTAACCCTACCAGACCTGAGGAGAAAGCTTTGGAGCTACGCATAGCATATAGACAATATAAAGAAAAGTATGGTCTTAAAAAGTAACTGGTAATTAGCCATAGTTAAAATTCGGATTTACGTCAGGGTGAACAAAAAATGACATAGCAAACGAATATTTTAAGCCACTTCTTGTGAGGGGGATAATATGGAAACAATAAAGATAGTTTCTGCATGTGACAGTCACTATGTCCAGCATTTAGGGGTCACGCTTACTTCATTGCTTGAAAATACTTCCATGAAAACAAATTTGGAATTTTATGTTATTGATGGGGGGATAACAGAAGGTGATAAGGAGTTGCTTTGTTCATGTACATCTTCATATGGATGTAAAATTTCCTTTATAACTATCCAACCTGACTTTTATGTTAAATTTGGCGAAAGCCCCTCTGCAAGCGAAGCTACATACTTTCGAATATTTGTTTCTGAGCTGCTTGACATGAAAATTGAAAAAGTAATTTATCTTGATTGTGACATCGTAGTAAAAAAAGATATAGCTGAATTATGGAAAGTAGATGTATCACAGTATTTTTTAGCGGCTGTTGAAGATTGTGGAATTGAAAACTCAGGTGAGTTTGCAGTAGCACATAAAAGAAAACTGGGTATGAAAAGGAAAGACTGCTACTTTAATGCCGGAGTCCTGCTAATTAATCTGGTCAAATGGAGAGAAGAGGATATTTCGAAAATTATCTGCAAGTTTCTTCATGAGAATAAAGGAAAATTTTATTTTGCCGATCAGGACGGTCTAAATGCAGTATTATGTAACCGTTGGCTGCCGCTGCCTTCTCAATGGAATCAGCAGGTTTCACATTGTGAGCTTTACGAACAAGGGAAAGTGGTATGTGAAAATGTGACCAGGGCAGCCAAGGAGCCGTGGATAATTCATTATACAAACAGTTATTATTCAGGAACTAAGCCGTGGAATTATTTGGACATGCATCCGTTTAAGAAAGAATATTACAAATATCTTGATATGACACCATGGAAGAGTTTTATTCCTCCTGACCGCACAATTTCAAATATACTTTTGAAAATCATTTATGAGACATGGGCAGGGAGGCTTTTTATCAACTTTTACGGAAGAAACGTAAAACCCACATACCGGCATGAGACTGCCAGGTTACCCCAAAAATTGACCTTATCCTTATGGTTTAAACTACTGTATCTTATTGTACATCCATTTATTTTTTATTACATAAGAATTACACAAAGAAAGGAAAAGGCGAAAAGGCAAAATTACAATTGTCCGTGCTGTGGCTATAAAACACTGGAGGAAGAGCCGCCAAATACTGAAGAAGTGTGTGAAATCTGCGGATGGGAGTATGATTTTTATCAATTGTGTAACCCAGACGACAGCAATGGCGCCAATGAGGTTGCCTTAAATGTAGCAAGAAAAAATTTTATGGAATTTGGAGCATCTGAAGAAAAATACAGGTATGTGGTCAGAAAACCCGACCGTTATGATAAGAAAAAGATGGAGGCTGTTGATTATGCTGCTAGATATTAGCTTGAAGCAGGAAAAGGATATGTATTGTGTTGAAAGTGAGATTGCAACTGTATCAACTTTTTACAAACGAAGGTATGAAATGGCATTTGTTGATGCTTGGAAGTTTGATTTCCTTCCCCCGGAGCAAAGCCCTGAGGGAACATTGGGGGGGAGGATATACACGGGATTTATTGAGGATTGGTGGATGTGGGGGCATTTGGAGGAATTCCACGGTATTAGGGTTTTGTGGCACGAGGACTATGTCGGAAAGGACATTATGTATGTCATAAAAACCGAGCTGGAACAAAATCGTCCCATATCAGTAATGATGGATTCCTTCTACCTGCCATGGGCACATCAGTATGAAAAAGATACCCACTATGAGACATTAATGATGGTAGTAGGAATGGAAGAAAACGGGATTTACTGCATAGATATACATTCCCTTAAACGGGTCGTATTATTGCCGTTGGACGACTTTCTGAAAGGACATAAGCAATATACCGTTTTTTTACCCATGGGGAATGAGGCAAAGGATATAAACTGGCGAAAACTTTTGGGAGACAGGGCAAAACGAATGCTGGGGGACGGGTATTCAATTAATTCATTTGACAGCATGAGAGATTTAGCTGACTGCGTGAGGGAAACAATGGATTTCTCTCTGGAGATAAAAGGGCATCATCATCCACTTAACGCAGGTATCATAAGAAATATTGAAACCCTTGGCAGGGGCAGATTTTTATTTTCCAGTACACTAAAGTATGTTGATGACCTGTACCATATAAACAAATTTGATAAATTGTATGAAAATTTCAAAACCATATCCAACATTTGGCATTTAGTGAAATACCAAATGATCAGGCACTTCTATACTGGCAGTCCGGATAAGGCGGCCTGCAAAATGATTGCGGAAAAAATCCAGGAGGCCTCAGTGTTGGAGGAGAAAATGGCACATTTAATCCTTGAATGCACAGAGAAAGGTATTGTGGCAGACCCGGTGAAATTACCCTCAAAACAAGCTCCTTCGGAAGAAAAGGTTAAAGATTTTGTTTTTGTCGAGTTGAAGGAATATCTGAATAATAAAGGTACCGGTGAAATGACGGAAACATACAACTTCAACACCCTTGATTTTGAAGAGTTGAAAGTGGCAGACCCGGACAAATTACATTTTAGTCTTCCCTGTATACTTGAGGAAACCTATGATAATATCTCCTGCACCGGTCAGACTATTAAGATTCCTTCGGGTAAGTACAAGAGCATT
Organism: Bacillota bacterium; assembly: GCA_023412275.1. GTDB lineage: Bacteria > Bacillota > Clostridia > Acetivibrionales > DSM-1351 > Ruminiclostridium. Next base: position 27,863 of record JAEYNY010000068.1, on the reverse strand, counting down.
ATGCTTGTGGGGTGCTCTTTCTGGGGAAGCTTTTCGGAGAAAATGAGTGTAACATACTCGGATGGAGAAAAACAGGAATTTTACATAGGCTTTACATGTTACGACTCAGGAGTACCGTTATTCGGGGAATCAGTATTTTACTCAGGAAATCTTATTGAAGTCAGGAAAGATATAGTCGGAAGATCGGAGAATAAAGGGCATTTGTTTTTGAGAGAACATGCTTTAAATACAAATAAGGAAGTAACAGAAATACAGCTTCCCAATTATCCGAATATCCTCATATATGGAATTTCAATGGGAAAATAACCCCGTATTATTTAAAAAGTCAGGAGTATAACGATGATTATTGATTTACTTGAAGAATCCGTTGAAAAATACCGTGACAAAATTGCCGTAAGCTGCGATGAACGTGATATGACCTACGGCGAATTGTATATAAGAATTCTGGAACTTTCTGAGGACTTAGCTGCAAAAGGTGTTAAAAAAGGGGATCATGTCGCACTGCTTCTGGCCAATTCAATCGAATTCATACTGTCATTTTTTGCGGTTAATCGATGCGGCGGGATTATTGTACCTGTTTATGTAAATACCGGTGTGAATAAATTGGTGAATATAATAAATTTCTATGATATCAAGTTTATCATCAGTTCAAAGCAATATCAGGGTGTATATAACGCAGTAACGCCGGAAGTTTGTTTAAAAATGCAGAGTATATTCATCGTCAATACGGATGGTGTCACTGAGTGTATTACACTGCCAGAAGCACCTCAATTGAAGGAAAAGGTATATGAATCAAGTGATAGCAATTATGAGGATTTGGCATTGATACTTTTTTCATCCGGCACCACCGGCATACCAAAAGGCGTTATGCTGTCCAATAAAAATATTACCAGCAATGCAAAGGCAATTTCCGCTTATCTGCGGTTGTCGCCTGACGACAGGGTGCTTCTGGTAAAAAATATAAATCATGCCTCTAGTATAACAGGGGAAATGCTAATTTCATTATTTAATGGGTGTTCATTGTACTTAACGGGAGATTTACCCACTCCTTCAGTAATCCTGCAACTAATGGAAAAGAAAGAAATTACCGTATTTTTTGCTGTTCCTTCCATATTATTTACCTTGGTGAGACATAGGGACTTTAAAAGCTGTTTTTTTGAAAAGCTGAGAATTTTGAACTTTTATGGAGCCGGCATAGGGTACTCAGAGATTAAAATGCTCCATGAAAAATTTCCGGGGGTAAACCTGATTTATTCCTACGGCCTGACAGAGGCATCTCCGAGAGTAACCTATCTGGACGGTGAGGAGCTTTTGAAAAAGCAAGGCTCGTCAGGAAAAGCCATTAAAGATATTGAACTTTTTATCGTTGATGAAGTCGGAAATTTCCAAGGCCCCGGAAGTATTGGTGAAATCGTTGTCAAAGGCCCCAATGTGATGCTGGGATATTACAAAAACACCCAATTGACAAAAAAGGTACTGCGGGATGAATTACTACATACGGGTGATTTCGGTTACAGAGATGAAGCTGGTTTTCTGTATGTGATGGGCAGGAAAGATAACTTAATTATTCAATCGGGAAAGAATGTATATCCCGAGGAAATTGAAAAGGTGCTGGGGAGCTGTCCGGGAATTACTGAAGCTCTGGTAAGGGGAGAAAGCGACAGCTTCCTCGGTCAGAAAATTACAGCGTATTTGGTTGCGGAGGATGAATGTGTGCCGGAGCTTAGGGAAGTGTTGCTGTATTGCAGGCAAAATCTTGAGGATTACAAGGTTCCCAGAGAAGTACACTTTGTAGCGGGATTGGAAAAGAACCCCAATGGCAAAATTGTAAGAAATCAGGAAATAAAAATATAGACTCTGTAGGAGGTACGTAGAATGGACAATACTGTTGAAGCAAAATTAAAGGAATTGATTATTAAAAACCTGCTGATGAATGTGTCGGAAGAAGATATAACTGATGAAACAGATCTTGTACGGGATTTCGTACTGGATTCTTTACAAATGCTGAGACTTGTATGGGATATAGAAATTGCATTCGGAATAAGTATTCAAAATCAGGATTCCATGGTGAAGCTGGTTTCGAAGTATAAGCTACTTAAAGAATATGTTTTAAAAAGGCTATCAGAAAAAAATGTCTGAATCCAAGTGGGAGGGGATATACTTTGATGAAATCCGAACAACGGGAAAACCTAACTGAACTTCTTAGGTATCTAAATGAGAATAATGATTTTTACAGAGAACTTATGGGAAAGTTGAATATTTCATTAAATGGGGATGTGGAAAACAGCCTGAGAAAATTCCCAATATTGCAAAAAAAAGATATAAGAGATAATTACAACACTTATTTTTCCCATACTAACGAAATTAAAATAGAGGAATTTACAAGCGGGTCTTCAGGGGTTCCGCTCAAGTGCCAGAAAACAAGGTATGAAAGGCTTATTGCTACGGCTAATATCTGGAAACAGAGGTATAAGCATGACCCGAAAGTAACTCTGGACAATTATATTTCATTTCATGACCTGAAAACATATAAACAGATTGGGAATTTCTTTCTGTATGATCCCCAAAATATGAAGAAATGCTTTGAAAAAATGTGCAGCTTGGAGCCTCGATGGATTTCCGGTCCTATTTCAGCAATCGAAAAGTATGCAAGGTTAGTTGAAGAGGGATATTTAAGCTATAAGAATAAAACTATCACCGTTTTTGAAAATATGGGAGAATTTGCGGATCCTGAACAGAGAGAGTATATAGAAAAAATACTTGGATGTAAAACCATAAACCATTACGGCTGCATAGAATCATGGTGTATTGCGTATGAGTGCCCCCATGGCAGCATGCATGTACAGGATTCTTTGATGTACGTTGAGCAACTTCCGTCCAATGCATATACAGAGGAAAATGCAGGGGAGATTGTAATAACGAGCCTGTATAATAAACTGATGCCTTTGATAAGGTACAATACGCACGATCTGGGCATGGTTGATTATTACACCTGTAAATGCGGCAGAACTTCTCAGGTTATTAAACTACTTGGAGGGCGTACCAGTGACCTGATTCAAAACAGTAAAAACATTCCGGGGGAACTGTTTTTTAAACGCGGAGTTTATAAGTTCATCCGAAAAGGGTTTGATTGTATTGAAGGCTTCAAAGTGATGCAGACAACACCAAAGGATTTTATATTCTACATTGCAATGCAGGGTGATTATAAAGAAAATGTAACCAACTTTTTTACAGAATATATACGAAACGGATTAGGAGCAGACACCCGAATTCAATTCCAATTTGTTGACAGTTTACCGCCGCTTCCTTCTGGAAAGACCAAGATATTTTACTCCTTGATAAATACATAAAAAGGTACTGCGGTTCATAAGGAGGTGACTTTAATTTGATTAAAATAAAATCAAAACCCGTCAACACAATACTGGGATTTATGAAACCATATTCCGTGTGTTTTGTAAATCTATTTCTGACCATACTGGCGGCATCTTTTGTATATCTGATATATCCATACATTTTTGCATTTATGATTGACAAAGTTTTTTACAAGGGTGACTGGAAGCTGTTCAAAATGGTGGCTATTGCATACACGATTATTTTTATCGGAGAACAGGCTATTCAGATTATTCTGAATATGGAATGGGCATATCTTGTGACAAAATTCGTTTTTGACATACGGAAGAAGCTTTTCGATAGGATATTAAGGATAAAGGCATCATTTTTAAGCAATGCACAAACCGGAGACTTGATTGCACGGATAAACAATGATCCACCAAAGGTTATGGAACTTTTGCACTGGCATGTATTATTTACTGCTTCAAATGTCATAAGGCTTATTATAACTTTTGTTATTGTCTTCTTTATTAATATCAAGCTGGCAGTGTTGATGCTGGTTGTTATAACCTCTTCGGTATACTTATCACTGTATTTCAGCAATAAAATTAAAAACATATATGAGCAGTACCGTAAGGAATACGGCAAATACATTAGCTGGGTATACGAGATGCTGCAGGGTATGAGGGAAATCCAGCTGTTCGCGGCAGAGAGAAATGTGGCCAGAAGGTTTGTAAAATTCAGTAAAAAAATGGCATATCAAAGGGTCAAGGCAAGCAATATCGAGTTTATATCACAAACGGCAAATTCATTAATCACACTGCTATCGGATTTGTTTCTCTATATTTCCGCCGCCATCCTTATTTCCCACAAGGAATTGAGTATAGCGGGCTTCATAGCAACCATGGAGTATTTCGGAATGTTCAACTACCTATTAAGGGCTATTAATGATTCAAATTTCATGCGGCAGAACAATAAGGTGTCCATTAAGAAAGTATTGGATATATTGGATGAGGATATAGAGGAAACGCGAAAAAACATGCCCCCAATCAATATATCCAAAGGTGAGATAGAGTTTACAAAGGTTTCATTTTGCTATGAAAAAGGATTGCCTGTATTAAAAAATATTAATCTTCATATCAAAAAAGGAGAAAAAATATCCCTTGTAGGCATCAGCGGAGCAGGAAAAAGCACCATGGTGGGTTTATTGCAAAGATTTTACGAACCCTTGGAAGGGTGCATAAAAATAGATGGAACAGACATTTCCCAATGCGATTTGAAGTCCCTGAGAAGGAGCATTGGCGTTGTAAATCAGGAATCTATATTATTTGACGGAACGATACGGAAGAATCTCAAGATGGGAAACCGCAAATGCTCGGAGGAGGAAATGTGGGAAGCATGTAAAAAGGCAAACATTGAAGATTTTATAAGAAGTCTTCCCGACAAGTTTGATACTGTTATCGGCAGTGAAGGAATGAATATTTCCGGAGGACAAAGGCAAAGAATCGCAATTGCCAGGGTATTTTTAAAAAATCCTAAAATTATTGTTTTTGATGAAGCGACCTCTGCACTGGATTTTGAAGCCGAAACGGCTGTAAAAAAGGCCTGGCAGGAGTTAAGTACAGGGAAGACGTCTATTATTATCGCCCATAGGCTTTCTACTATTCTGGATTCGGACAGGGTGGCTGTGCTTCACGGGGGGGAGATTGTATCCTTTGATACCCACAAGAAGCTTTTGGAGTCTTGTGAACATTATAACAGGCTTTTTAGGGATCAATATCTGATTGAAGGATGTGCGACTGCATGAAAAGTACAATTGCCAAGAGAATTGAAGTTTTGAAGGTTCTAAGGCCCATCGTGAAAAATATGAAAAACCAGTTGTTGCTCCTTGGAACATTAAAAATCTGCCTGCTTGTGCTAGGGCTGACTGCCCCTTACTTGTACAAGCTGTTGGTGGATGAAGTGCTGACCAAAGGAAGGGTTAGTTTATTAAAATGGATTTGTGCCGGATATATTACGATTTTTATCATTTCTAGCGGGCTGCAGTTCATACAAAGGGTTAAGGGAAACAAATTCTTTTTCAAATTGCTGTTTGATATCAGGTACCGTATTTGGAACAACTATTTAAAAATGTATGTATACAAATACTCCAACAGCAACATCGGAGACCTGAAGAACCGTGTTGACGACGATACCAATGCATTTGAGAAGTTTTTGGGACAGCATATTATTGATTATACCTACAACTGGGCATATGCGATATTAAACGGAGCAGTTCTTTTGTTCCTCAGCTGGAAACTGGCCCTGTTCGGGTTTATTATGGTACCGTTTCCCTTTCTAATGTCCAATTGGATCGGAAAAAGGGTGCAAAACGCAAATGATAAGCAAAAGGTGTTATGGGTTAAATATGAAAAATGGATCTATTCCTGCATTCAGGGATGGAAGGAAATAAAAACATTTACGGCGGAGAAAGTGAGCAGCATGACCTTTACCCGTCACTGGAAGGAAATCGGGAAAAACTTCTTCGTTGTACAGATGCTTTTTAATATCAGCCGGACCTTTTGGGTTATAAAGGACGTATTTATTACAAAGGTAAGCCTTTATTTCATAGGTGGTGTCCTCATTATGAATGGTGAGATAACTATCGGCAGCCTTTTGGTATTTATGAAATATTATCAGGGATTGTTCGACGGAGTCAGTGAAGTCAACCGTCTGGATATAGATTTATACAATGATATACCTTCTATGGACCGAGTTCTGGAAGTCCTGGTTCAGAAGGATGAAATAAAGAGGGGAACTCTGCGACCGGAGCAGTTCATGCCCGGTATAGAGCTCAGAAACGTCACATTTGCATACGACGGAAGTAATAAGAATGTACTAAAAAATCTTTCCCTTGAAATCAAACCTGATGAGCGGATTGCCATTGTCGGAAGAAGCGGTTCAGGAAAGACTACCCTTGCTAAATTGATTCTTGGATTGTGCCATGCCCGGGAAGGAAAAGTCATCATAAGCGGGAACGATATTAAAGAGCTTCATCCCTCGTTTCTGCATCATCATGTAGGCGCTGTAATGCAGGACAATCACCTTTTCAATCTTTCAATCCGCGAAAATCTACTTATGGCTAAACCGACTGCAACAGAGGCTGAAATCCGAAAGGCTTGCCAATTGGCATATATAGCTGAGTTTATTGAGAGTTTGCCGGAGGGCTATGAAACCATTATTGGTGAGAAGGGAATCAAACTTTCGGGGGGACAGAAGCAAAGACTGGCTATAGCCAGAACCTTTCTTGCAGATCCGGGAATTATCATTTTTGATGAGGCTACTTCTGCTCTGGACCACGAATCGGAGAAGGTCATCCATAAGGCTATAGAAAATATCTCCCGGAACCGGACAGTTATCATAATAGCCCACAGGCTTTCTTCAATTCTCTCGGCAAACCGGGTTCTTGTACTGGATAATGGCGAGATTGTAGAGGAAGGGCATCATACAGATTTGTACGGAAAAAACGGGGTCTATGACATATTATTCAAGCAGCAATATGAGATGCAGAAGCTGACAGCATCGTAACAGATTGGGAGAATTTTTATTATGAGATTAGAAATAAAGCCGGTTCATGGTGCTTACCAGAACTGTCTGGAAGACATACTGACCACAGTCGCAATATACTTCCAAAAGGACTTTGAGCTGATGTATGCGGAGTCCTGGGGGTTCACCTTTTATCCGGCAATGAGAAATTTGAATACAATACTAGGGAAACGGCTGGATGCAGGGAAAAACGACTATTTCAGCAATTTGGAGAAATTCCACGGGATTAGGATGCAATGGCACTTTAAAAAGACAATTGATGAGTACCAACTGATGATACAGGAAGAACTTATGGCGGGAAATCCCATTGCAATTTTCATGGATGCTTACTGGCTGCCATGGACGAAAACCTACAAAATTTATCATGCCCCGCATTACTGCCTTATTATAGGGCATAATGGCAATTCGGATTTCCTGTGCTTGGATCCCTATGTTACCAGGGATATCTGCACCCTTCCCGGAAAATGTCTTATATATGGAAATGCAAAATGCATTACGTTTTGTGTGAATACACCTTCAACTTCAATAGACTGGAGGAAAATTATCCTCAACTCTTCACAAAAGATGCTTGAAACCAGTACATATGGTAATAATGGATTCGATTGTATGCGTGAATTTTCAATTGAACTGGGGAAATTGCAGGATTTAGATTCAGAAATCAATGACTGCCCAATACCATTACTGGTGCCTGTTTTCTTGCAGTTGAAGGAGATTGGTGCAGGGCGCAGGCATTTTGCAGAAGTGTTGGAATACCTTTTTGCAAAGAGTGCTGCAGTGGATATTATTTCTTACGCGGAAGTCTTTAAAAAGCTGGGTACCAAGTGGAACAGGGTAAGAAAAAATTTGATGACAGAATGTGACCGTAACACAAAAAGAAATATCCTTGAAGAATCGGCGAAGGAAATTAGCGTTATTGCAAAGGAAGAGGAGCGGGTTGCACTGGATCTTCTGAAATTGTGTTCAACAATATAAATGGGAGGATGTAATCTGAAATGCTGCTAGATATAAAACCACTACACGGGAGCGGATATAACTGCCTTGAGGACTTATTAGCTTCAACAGCCGTCTGGCTCGGCAGAGAATATATGCTGATGTTTGAAAGGTGCTGGGACTTCGAGTACCAGCCTCCGGGAGACAGTAATGATCTTCTTGGAGAAAGGATTTTCGAGGGGGCTGATCATTACTGGACAAGTATTGAGAAATACCATGGAATAACGGGTGTTTGGTATGAAAATGAGGAAAATCCATGGGAATTAATATTGCAGGAGATCCATGAGGGCCGTCCGATGGTTATTAATATTGATGCTTTCTGGATTCCACAGGCACATACATATCAAGTTCAGCATCAAAACCATTTTATTCTTGCAACCGGATATGATGATGCCAAAAAAGAAGTGTTCTATATCGACCCATACCTGTCAAACAATCTGAATACAATTTCACTGGATATCCTGTCAAAAAGCGGTGCCAACTATGTGGGCCTGGTATTTGAAGCCGAAAACCGGGGGATTTTTCACTGGCAGGAAGTAATCAGGGAGTCTTTACTTTGGACAAGCAGGAAGAAGGATGATGGGAGTGACTGCTTTAACTCCATCCGCCAGTTTGCCGACGAAGTAGAATGCAGCCTTAATATAGAGAATGAAATTAATGGGTATAAATTTGAGTCTATTATTCCGCTGTTTTTCAACCTGTTCAGTATTGGCTCAAACCGTTTTAAATATGGACGTTTTATTTATTACATTGCTGAAAGCTTTCAATTAAAGGATTTGATTCCAGTCAGAAAAAGGTTTGAGAAGCTGGCATGGGATTGGTATGAAATCCGAAGCATATTGATCAAGGCCGGAAGGGGCACAATCAATGATATGGTTTCAGTGAAAAGAAAATTGGCATTTATTCTGAGGGGAATTGCCGATGAAGAAGAAAAACTTTGCCAAGAAATTTTAAAAATATGCGAAGGTAATGACTAGAACCATTATGCAAAAAAATGAAGGAGAGCAGGAAGAAATATGAATAGCAAGGTGATAGAAAATATAGAACCATTTAATGACATATATTTCAAGAGCTGCTTTTATAATTCACTTTTCCCTGTAGTTAATTATTTCAGAAGTGATCTCAACAGCATATTATTCAATGACATTATTGTTTATGATTCAGAGCCGGAGAAAATTGAATCCGGCATAGGAGTAAAATATATCCCTGTATTGAGCGACGAACAGCTGATTGACCATCTGAAATTGGAAGTGGAGATGAAAGAAAGTTGTCCTGATATTATTGACAGGATACAGACGGACATAAGTCAAAACCAGCCTGTAATCCTATGGGTAGACAGTTTTTACGAACCGCTAAGAACCGATACCTACATGAAACATCACACTCCGCATACACTTCTTATTTATGGATATGACAAAAAGGAAGAACTGTTTTACATAATAGAGCATAAATCCAGGGAAAACCTGTCCTATAAAAAGAGGAAGATAGCTTATAGTGATGTGTCTCTTGCGGTAAAGGGGTATCAGGAGAATTTCAAGACCCCGGACAGATTCTCATATTACTCATTTATAGCCCTGAGGACGAATTCTGATGGTGAAAAAAAACTGCAAAGTCAATTATTGGAGGACTTTTCTGTAAGGAAAGAGAGCATTTTCGAAGGATTAAGGCATTTGGAAAAATTTCTTGAGCATTACAGAAGGACAGTTCTTAATGAAAAGCTTTTGAAAATTAATGTTAAAAGCCTGGTTGAATGTTTGAATACTGTCATAAATTTCAAGAGAGTTGAATGTTACAGATTCAAAAGGGTGTTTTCCGACAACCATCATCTGTCTAGAGTGGCGTGTGAGATTGAGGAGCTGTGGGAGTTTCTAAGAGTGGATGTGGCAAAGTACCTGTTCTTCTATATGTATGATTGGGATGTTTTTTACAGGGGTGTTGAAAGGTCCGAAAAAATTTTGCAGCTGGAATATCAGTTTTATGAAGAACTTGTTAAATAAAACGGTATACCGCTAGGAAGACGAGGGATAAAGTGAAGGTAGGAAAAAGGATTCGGCGTAGACTTTACAGATTTACCATTAAAACTCCATATATTACATTGCTGCTTATAACAGTAATTGTGCTGTTACTTTTAACAACAATGAATTTTATGAAGAATCAATAAGCTTAAGGTGGGAGGAATGGAGATATGGATGTAAAGAGTGATATCAAAAAAACGTTGGACAATTATTTGAAGAAATTTTCCCAATACAGGCATTTTATCGGTTCTGTCCTAGTTTCCACTAAGGACGAGATCGTATTGTGTAAAGGATATGGAATGGCCGATTATGAGCATGATGTTCATAACACTCCATCAACAGTGTTCCGTATTGCTTCCGTTACAAAGCAGTTTACTTCGGCGGCGATACTTTGTCTGCAGGAGCAGGGAGCTTTGTCCGTTAGTGATCCCCTGGAAAAATATATTCCTGATTTTCCAAATGGAGATAGGATTACCCTTCATCATTTGCTTACGAATACTTCTGGGATACCGGACATTGTAAATATTCCAAGTATAATGAAATCCGTACGTACAGGAATACCTGTCGAAATGCTTGTGGATAAACTGGGTAGGCAGCCCCTGGAGTTTGAGCCGGGAGAACGGTTTGACTACAGCAATTCAGGCTATATTATACTGGGTCGTATCATTGAAAAAGTCTCAGGTCTTTCTTACGAAAATTATCTAATAAAAAATTTATTCGAAAAAGCAGGTATGACAAATACAGGTTTCGATCATGTGGAGCGCGTCCTAAAGCACCGGGCATCCGGCTACAGCCTTTCCGAGGACGGCCTGAGTAACGCTGATTTTTTCGATATGTCGCTGTTTTTTGCCTGCGGCTGCCTGTACTCAACTGTTGAGGATCTATATAAGTGGAATAAGGCACTTGATGAAGAAATTGTGATATCCAAAAAATCAGTTGAGGATATGCTTACTCCTTACGTAAGTGACGAGGCACTTCGTTATGGCTACGGATGGTACCTGACTGAGGAGTCTGCCTATCACAACGGAATAACATACGGATTCAAATCAAAGGTATGGCGGTCTTCCAACGGAAGGACCGTGATTATTGTACTGGCAAATAACGATTTCGTAGCGATTGATACACTTGTAAAAGGGTTGGTGGCAATATTGTCCGGAAAGGAATATGAAAGTCCTAAGATGCCCGGAGTACAGATGATAGATAAAAAAAGTTACGGCATTCTTGCCGGTACATATAAAAACAGAGATTTCTCAAATGAGATTTTTTCAATTGCTGATGAAAATGGACGGCTGATTATCAGTTATTACAGCTATCTGAAAAGAGTCAGGGCAGAGGTCTTCCCCGAAAATATACTGCCGGATCAGGAGCATTATTTTGCTACGAGTTTGGATTTGGAAATTTGTTTCTTTAAGGACGAACAGGGAAACCCTCATCGGGCAGTTCTCAAGGTGGACTGTGATGAGTTTGAAGCTTGGAAAGATGAAGGAAAGGAAGGTGGAAACCATGGATAAAATCAGTGAATATTATCCGCTTACGCACCCTCAAAAGGGTATATGGCTTACAGAGAGCTTTTATAAGGGAACTGGAGTCTGTAATATCGCACAGTCGGTAATGCTGGGGAAGGAGCTTGAACTAGGATTTCTTCAAAGTGCTATAAATAAGGTAATTGAGCAGAACGATGGAATACGCTTGAGAATGGCGGATATAAACGGTGAAATCATGCAGCTGGTTTCTCCATACCGGGAGTATCAGTTGGAAACAGTGGATTTCAGCAGTGATGAAAGCGAGAACGATGTAAGGGCGTGGGTGGAGAACAATACTAAAAGTGCATTTTGCCTTCTGGATTCAGATCTATTCTACTTTGCGGTACTCAAGCTTCCGGACGGCGAAAACATTTTGTACCTGAAAGTACACCATCTGATTACCGATGCATGGGGAATGTCACTTTTTGTAAACCAGGTTATAGAGTATTATTCACTTTTAAAGTCGGGAGGGGAATTGCCTGACTCAATAAAACCTTCCTATGCAAAATATATTGCGTCAGAAGCAGAATACCATAAATCCAAAAGATTCGAGCATGACAAGGAATTTTGGAATAAGGAATTTGAGACTGCTCCACCCCAGACATGGACAGTCAGGGAAACCGGGGACTACAGGAATATTGAGGCATCAAGAAAAACCTATCTTATCCCTAGTGAATTGACGGCTTCAGTTCAATACTTTTGCAGAGCTAACAACATCTCGGTATATGTATTCTTTTTGACCGCTCTTTATGTATATCGATCAAAAATATCCTCATTAAAAGACATTGTGATTGGTACGGTTCTTCATAACAGAACTAATGCTGCAGACAAGAATACTGCCGGGATGTTTGTCAATACAATCCCATTCAGACTGAATATCCCGGGAAGCAACACTTGGATAGATGCGCTTAAATCGGCATCCCTGAAGCTTGCGGCCATTTTAAGGCATCAAAGGTATCCCTATGACCTTTTGCTACAGGATTTGCGACAAAAGTACAAGATGGAAGAAACACTCTTTGATGTTATTCTTTCGTACCAGAACAGTGTATTTAACGTCTCACAGGAATGGCATTTCAACGGGTATGAGACAAACACTATTGCCATGCACATCAGTGACAGAGAAAGCACCGGGCAGATACTTTTGGAGATCGATTACCAGACTGCTGTCTATAGCGGGGAGGAAATCCTTCAGTTTATAAATCATTTGATGCATCTGATAGAGGACGGGTTGAAAGAACCGGATAAAGCCGTTTGTGAAATGGAGATGTTATCAGAAGATGAAAAATCTGAACTTTTATACGGTTTTAATAAAGATACATCTGGACACGCTGAGGATAAAACCATTCATCAGCTTTTTGAGGCCTCTGTTGAAAAGACAAAAAATCTTCCGTCACTTGTTTATATGTATAAAAGTCTCACCTATGGTGAGTTGAATGAGAGAGCAAACCGGCTTGCTCGGACACTGCGCGGGCAGGGAGTCAAACCCGACAGCCTTGTAGGAATTGTGGCAGACAGGTCTTTTGAGATGGTAATAGGCATACTGGGAATTCTCAAGGCTGGAGGTGCCTATGTGCCTATCAGTCCAGACTATCCCAGAGAAAGAACAGAGTTTATTTTGAAGGACAGCGGAATAACTCTGATATTGGCGCAGAGCCGATATATGAATTTTATAGAAACGGGTATCAGCCTGAATACCCATAAGCTTAAAATTGTAAATCTGGAAGATGAGAAGTCTTATTCAGAGGATTCATCAAATTTGGAATCCGTAAACAACTCCGGAAATCTGGCCTATGTGATATATACATCAGGTTCAACGGGAGTACCCAAGGGTGTCATGGTTGAACACAGGAGCGTCGTGAACATTTTGCTGGCACTTCAGCAGGAGTATCCTCTTACTGAGTATGACTCATTCCTTCTTAAAACTACCTATACTTTTGATGTGTCGGTTGCGGAACTGTTCGGATGGTTCTTTAGCGGAGGTAAACTGGTGATTCTTGAAAAGGATGCGGAAAAGGACCCTAAAAGTATTGTAGAAGCAGTTTCCAAAAACGGAATCACACACATAAACTTTGTTCCTTCAATGCTCAATGGATTCCTCAATGCACTGGACAGCAGGGATATCTCCAAATTAGGCAGCCTGAAATATGTTTTCGCCGCGGGAGAGGCATTGCCTCCGGCAACTGTGGAAAAATTCCATAGCCTGTTAAAAGGCTGCCGTCTCGAAAACCTGTACGGGCCAACAGAATCTACCGTGTATGCCACAGGATTTGGTGTGAATGAGGTATTGAGTGAAAAAAGCGTTCCCATAGGAAAGCCCCTCAGGAATATCAGGGCATATATTTTGAATAGAGAACATTGCCTGCTTCCTGCAGATATTGCCGGAGAACTCTGCCTTGGAGGGGCAGGGCTGGCAAGAGGATATTTAAATCGTAAAGAGCTGACCGATGAAAAATTTATAAATAATCCATATATTGAGAACGAAAAAATTTATCTTACAGGAGATCTGGCCAGATGGAATAAGGATGGAAACCTTGAATTTATGGGGAGAATCGACCATCAGGTGAAAATCCGGGGCTACAGAATCGAGCTTGGGGAGATTGAGTCAGTACTCCTTCAGCATGAACTTGTCAGTGAGGCAGCGGTAATAGCAAGAGAGGATAAGGGAAGTCCGTACCTCTGTGCGTATATTGTTTCGTCAGGCAACACAACAGCAGATGAATTAAGGGAGTTTTTACAGCAGAAGCTTCCTGATTACATGCTTCCTTCATTTTATATTTTTATTGAGAATATACCTCTTTTATGGAGCGGGAAAATAGATAAAAAGGTACTTCCCGCACCTCTGGATTTACTGGAGACGCGTACGGAGTATAAAGAGCCTGAAACCTGGATGGAACAAGTGCTTGTGGAAGCATGGACGGAAGCACTGGGCCTGAGCAAGGTAGGGGTTGAGGAGAATTTCTTCTCTCTTGGTGGTGACTCTATAAAGGCGATTCAAATTGTAGCATGTCTGAATAAGCATAACCTGAAAATTGAGATCACTGATTTGTTTCGACATCCTACCATAAGGAAACTGGCAATAAAGGTAAGGGAGAAGACACGTGAAGCATATCAGGGAATGGTAACGGGAGAAATCAAATTGTCTCCCATACAGAAATGGTTTTTTGAATCCAATTTCACTGACATGCATTACTGGAATCAGGCCTTTATGCTTTTTAGCAGTAACGGGTTTGATGAAAACCGGGTACGGCAGGTATTCACCGAAATCATAATGCACCACGACGCTCTGAGAATGGTATTCTGGCAGGAGGCCGGACAATACATACAATTTAACCGAGGAGAAGAGGGAGAGCTGTTTTCCCTTGATGTGTGGAATCTGGAGGGAGGAACCGGTGATACATGGAGAATTGAGCAGATTTCAAAAAAGATACAAAGCTCACTCAACATGGAAAGAGGGCCTCTTGTAAAACTTGGCTTGTTTAAAACTCCGTCTGGAGATCATTTGCTCATTGCTATCCATCATCTTGTGATTGACGGAGTATCCTGGAGAATTCTGCTAGAGGACTTCGCGAAGGGATATAAGCAATTGTCGGAAGGCAAGGCCATTGAATATGACAGAAAAACAGATTCATACCGTGAGTGGATTGAAAACCTGCAGCGGTATGCAGATAGCTCTGCATTACAAAGCCAGTGTGGATATTGGGAGGAACAAAAGGGGATAACAGGACTTCCGAAAAGATGTGGAAGCTTCCCCGACAGGCAGAAGGACAGCAATACGGTAACGGTATGCCTGAATCGTGAGGTTACCGGAAAGCTTATGAAGGAAACTCACAGAGCCTATAATACAGAAATAAATGACATATTGCTTACTGCTTTGGGTTTAACCATAAGTGAATGGAGCGGTAGCAGTCGGATTTTTATTGATGTGGAAGGACACGGAAGGGAACAAATCTCAGATGAACTTGATGTATCAAGAACTGTAGGATGGTTTACCTCTCTCTTTCCGGTGAAATTGGAAATGTCGTATCGGGAGGATTTACCTTGTCAAATAAAAGCGGTCAAGGAATACATGAGGAATATACCGGATAAGGGTGTGGGCTATGGAGTACTTCGCTACTTGACCCCTTACGGTAAACAGCAGTTTGGGACGAATCCACAAAAACCGGAAATCAGATTTAATTATCTTGGGGATTTTGGTGCTTTCATTGAGCAGTCATTGTTTACCTTGTCGGATATCCCCACAGGCCCTCTTGTGAGTCCTGACTCGGAAAGGCAGTATGCACTTGATATAAATATGCTGGTTATTCATGGAAGTTTAAATGTGATGATAAATTATAACAAATTCCAGTATGATGAAAAACTTGTGAATAATCTTGCAGAAAGTTTCAGAGTCCAATTGATAAAAATAATCAATCACTGTACAGAAAAAAACATATCGGAAATAACCCCGGGTGATCTTACATCAAAAAGCCTCGGACAAAAAGATATGGATGATATATTTGCAGAACTTGAGGAGAAGAATTTCTAAAAAGCACCAGGAGGTACGATTATGAACAGGTTCAAAAAAGAAAATGTCATGGATATGTATTTTTTATCCCCCATGCAGCAGGGCATGCTGTACCACCATTTGCTAAATCCCGGGCAAAAGGAATATTTTCAGCAGCTTTCCTTTGATTTGAAGGGAGAGTTGGATATCGGCCTGTTTGAACTGAGTTTCAATAAACTTATAGAAAGACATCAAGTCCTGAGGACAAACTTTGTTTATGAGAAAACTAAGCAGCCCATACAGATTGTTTTCAGGGATAGGACATGCAATATTGAGCTCACATATATTTCTAACTGCAGGGAAGCTGCAGAGAAGGCAGCAAGGATTGAGGAGTATCTGGAACAGGACAGGGAGAAAGGTTTTGATTTATCCAGAGATCCTCTTGTGAGAATGGCTGTACTCCGGGTAGATCATGAGGAATATAAGGTGATAGTAAGCTTTCACCATATTATCATGGACGGCTGGTGCATAGGCATAGTTTTAGAGGAACTCTTTGAAATATACAAATCGGTTAAAGAAGGAATACTTCCGGATCTGCCCGAGGCGTCACCGTACAGCAAGTATATTCAATGGCTAGAAAAACAGGATTCACATATGGCATCAGAATATTGGAAAGGCTACGTGAAGGACTATGAGCAGCTGGCTGCATTGCCACAAAAAAGTGTTTCAGGTGTAGATGAAAGAGGTGGGCAGCAGGAGATACACTTTACTATATGCCATGAGCTGTTAAAGAGAATTGAGTGTGTGGCACAAAGTAAAAATGTAACTATAAATACGGTTCTTCAGGCAGTTTGGGGAATACTTCTTCAGAAATACAATAACACGGACGATGTGGTATTCGGAACTGTAATATCCGGGAGAACACCTCAGATCCCCGGGGTGGAAAGAATGCTGGGATTATTGATTAATACCATACCTGTAAGGATTAAGACTATTAAGAACGAATCCTTTTCAGAACTGTTAGAAAGCGTTCAGCAAAGCATACTTGAGTGCGAAAAATACGGATACTACCCAATTTATGAAATACAATCCGGCCTGGAGTCAAAACAAGAATTATTGAATCATATTTTCATTTTTGAAAATTATCCACTTTCAAAATATACCGACAATCTGGGTAAGGAGCAGGGCTTTGTCATCAGTAATTTGAAGCTTTGGGAAAAGACAAATTATAATTTTACAATGGAAATAATTCCTGGAAACGGGCTAGATTTAAAAATAAACTACGACTCCGCAGTCTACCCACAGAACATCATAACCTCGATTTACAATCATATGCTGCAGATTTTGAAAACCGTAACAGAAAATCCAGAGGTACTGCTTGGGGAGATTGAAATCCTGCCTTGCTGTGAAAGGGATCAGCTGCTGGTTGATTTTAATTCTACAGAAACGGAATATCCCCGTGACAAGACAATCCCTGAACTTTTTGAGGCACAGGCAGGTAAAACGCCTGATGAAAAGGCACTAATACTGGGAAACGAGTTTATGACCTACCGTGAGCTTGATGAAAAGTCAAACAGGCTTGCAAAAAAGCTGCAGGAAAAGGGTGTTGGAAGGGAGGTCATTGTTGGCCTCATGACAACGCGTTCAATTGAAATGATTGTAGGAATTATAGGGATACTGAAGGCAGGAGGAGCGTACCTCCCCATCGATCCCGGCTACCCCCGTGACAGGGTGCTTTATATGCTGGAGGACAGTAAGGCGGGGATTCTGCTTACAGAAGGTAATCTTGCCAGAGAACTTGGATTCCAGGGAGAGGTAATCGACCTCAAATCCGCGGAAGCGTACAGCGAAGATCCTGGGAGTATCACTGCCGGAAGTACGTCGGACAGTCTGGCATATGTCATTTACACTTCAGGGTCAACGGGCAGGCCAAAAGGTGTAATGCTAGAACATCGTTCAGTTATTAATTTTATAAAAGGAATTACCGATATCATTGATTTTGCAAGGGGTAAAACCATTGTATGTATTACAACCTTGTCCTTCGATATATTTGTGCTGGAAACATTGCTGCCGTTGGCCTGCGGATTGCGGGTGGTGATTGCTGATGAACGGCAGCAAATGGAGCCTGATGCCCTTCGCCGGTTGATTATGGATAATAATGCAGAGATGCTGCAGACCACTCCTTCTAGGATGCAGATGATACTGAATGATGCTGAAAACCTGGATTTTATTGGAGGCTTGAAGGAAATCATGCTAGGAGGAGAGGCTTTTCCCGAGACATTGCTGACGGAACTGAAAAAACATACAAGGGCAAGAATTTACAATATGTATGGCCCAACGGAAACCACCGTCTGGTCCACGGTAAAGGAGCTGACTCATGAGACACATGTATGTATCGGAAGGCCCATTGCAAATACTCAAATTTATATACTGGATAAGAACACCCGCCCGCAGCCCGTCGGTATTACCGGGGAGTTGTATATTGGCGGAGACGGTCTGGCAAGGGGATATTTGGATAGTCCGGAATTAACACAGGAAAAATTTGTACAAAGTCCATTTGAAGCAGGGAAAAAAATATACCGGACGGGTGATTTGGGGAGATGGCTGCCTGATGGTAATATTGAATGTCTCGGCAGGGTGGACAGTCAGGTGAAAATAAGGGGTTACCGTATCGAAACAGGTGAAATTGAGCATCATTTGCTACAGCATGAAGCAATAAAGGAAGCTGCTGTTGTAGCAGAAACTGATAAGCACAATGTGAACTGCCTTTACGCATATATTGTAACCGTAAATGATGTCACGGTAGCTGAAATAAGAAGTTTTCTGCTTGGACGGTTACCTGAGTATATGGTGCCCTCCGCATTTGTAAAGCTGGACAAGCTGCCGGTTACTCCCAATGGCAAACTTGACAGAAAGTCACTGCCAAAGCCTGATATTGCCGCTTCAAATACCGATGAATATGAGAAACCTACAAACGAGCTGGAGAAGAAGCTTGAGGCCATATGGTCAGAAATTCTAGGCGTTGATAGAATTGGTACAAAAAGCAGGTTTATTGAGCTAGGGGGACATTCCATACTAATAATGTCAGCGATAGCTAGAATTAATAAGGAACTGAGAGTACAGATAAGTTTAAAGGAGTTTGCCGGAAATGATACTGTTAAAGCTCTTTCAAGATTGATTCAGGACAAACAGGACAAAGAAGCAAACCTTATCCTCAATACGGATACAGGAATACATAAAGACAGTAATGACCCGTTTCCTCTCACAGAAGTCCAGACGGCATATCTATTGGGACGGGACACGCAATTTGAGCTGGGGGGAGTTTCTACACACGGATATGTAGAAATAAGGACATCACTAGATATTGAAAGGCTTGACAGTAGTCTTGGAAAGCTTATCCGACGCCACCCAATGCTGCGCTCTGTAATCATGAACAATGGCAGTCAGAAAATCCTGGATGATATCCCAGAATACAGGATTGCCGTGGAGGATATCAGTTCAATGGAAAGGGCTGCACAGGAAAAACGATTAAGTCAGGAACGGGAACGTATGTCAAACCGTATTTTCGATACGGAGCAGTGGCCATTATTTGAATTCAAAGCGATTAAGACAGCAGAAGATACTCATTACCTTTACATTGGAATTGACATGTTGATTGCAGATGCCTCCAGCATGCAGGTTATGGTGGAGGAACTCATGTATTTTTACCATCATCAGGACGGTGATCTGCCGGAACTCGCATATAACTTCAGAGATTATATTCTTGATTATCAACAGCTAAAAGAGTCAGAAAGCTATTCCGTGGATAAGAATTATTGGCTGGGCAAATTGAATGATTTTCCGCAGGCACCGTCGTTACCGCTAAAGATAAATCCCTCGGAGATAAAAAGAGCACACAACAAACGGAAAAACTTTTTTTTGGACAGCATTAAATGGAACAGACTGAAACGGATAGCTCAGAAGGAAAATCTCACCATACCTGCACTGCTTTGCACCGCATATGCCGAGATATTGGCATATTGGAGTAATCAGCCACATATGCCTGTCAACCTTACGGTGTTTAACAGATACCCCTTTCACGAGGAGGTCAATAAGCTTATCGGAGATTTTACATCCGTAATTGTGCTTGATATACACTTAAAGGAAGAAATGGATTTGCTGGAACAGGCCAAAGAGGTACAGGGGACACTTTTTGATGCATTGGAGCACCGCCTTTATGACGGAATTGAGTTTGTCAGAGATATTGCCAGACAAAACCAGATGGGAATGAAAGCGGTTATGCCAGTAGTATTTACGTGCTCTTTACTGGGAGAGAAAAGAGCCGGGTTTGAATTGCTTGGGTCAATAGAAAATTCATTGACGCAGACATCACAGGTATTTCTGGACAATCAGATCGTCGAAACAACAGAGGGAGCTTATATTTATTGGGACTATGTTGAAGAACTTTTCAGTGAAAACGTAATCACGGAGATGTTTGAACAATATAAGGGACTTCTTGTGAGCCTTGCTATGGAGAAAACAGAGAAATGGCAAGGGTTAGGTCAGGGTTCGGCAAGTATGAAAGAATACAATGATACAGATGAGGAGCTGGAGAAGAATACGCTTCATGGGCTGTTTACAAGGCAGGCGGAGAGGACACCAGACAACATTGCTGTTGTTTTTGAAAAAGAGTGCCTTACCTATAAGGAGTTAGATGCAAAATCCAACCAAATTGCCAATTATCTGAAAAAAGTAGGGATAGCCACCAATGAACTTGTAGGGGTGTCGGCAAAACGCTGTACGGATACTATAGCAAATATATTGGGTATTCTTAAAGCCGGGGGGGCATATGTACCTGATGACCCTGATTATCCTGAAGAACGTAAGAATTATATACTCACAAACAGCAAGTGCAGGGTATTTTTGGAGCCTGATCTCTACGCAAAGGAAAATCTGTCAGAATTTCCGAAGACATATACTTCACAGGATAATCCGGGATCGGTTGCCTATGTAATCTATACTTCCGGCAGCACCGGAAAGCCCAAGGGGGTTGTAATTACTCATGCTGCTGCAGTAAATACAATTGTGGACATAAACGGAAAATTCAACGTTAATGAGAAGGATAGAATTTTGGGGTTATCCTCCATGTGCTTCGACTTATCTGTATATGATATTTTCGGAGCACTCAGCACGGGCGCAATGCTTGTAATGATCCCAGACCAGCGGGATGCCGGAAATTTAATAGAGGTTATGTCCGAAAGGGGTATTACAATATGGAATTCTGTTCCTGCAATTATGGATATGTTAACGGATACAATGGAATTCCGAGGAATACAAGGGGCATATACGGCACTGCGGCTCGTATTGTTAAGTGGGGACTGGATACCTATGAGCCTGCCCAAAGCAGTGAAAGGCCGTTTCCCGGAAGCTGAGGTCATCAGCCTTGGAGGGGCTACGGAAGGTTCAATCTGGTCTATCTATTATCCTATCTGTGAAATAAAAAAAGAATGGAGGAGTATTCCATATGGATACCCTCTTGCAAATCAAAAAATATATCTACTAAACTATAAAAACGAAATTTGCCCCCCGGGTGTTCAGGGAGAGCTGTATATCGGCGGAGCAGGAGTGGCAGATGGCTACTGTAATGACCCTGAGAAGACGGTGAATGCCTTTATCAGGCACCCTTCACTTGGATATCTTTATCGGACAGGGGATTATGGTGTCTTCCACGAAGAAGGGTACATTGAGTTTCTGGGCAGGAAGGATCACCAGATAAAAATCAGGGGATACAGGATTGAGATGGGTGAAATCGAGAACTGCCTGTTGAAGCATAAAGATATTAAAAATGCGGTAATAGTGGACAGGGAGGATTCTAACGGGAAAAAATCCTTGTGTGCATACATTGTATCCGACCAACCATTTACCATTACCGGTGTACGGGAGTTTTTATCAAAGGAACTGCCTGAATATATGCTTCCATCTCACGTTGTGCAGCTTGAAAAAATACCCCTTAGTACAAACGGTAAGGTGGACAGGAAGTCTCTACCGGAACCAGACGACAATGTTGGGGTTATGGATGGATATGCGGCTCCGGGGAATGAAACAGAGCAAAAAGTAGCCCGGATTTGGGAAGGACTCCTTGGTGTGGATTCCATAGGTATTTATGACGCCTTCTTTGATGTGGGTGGGGATTCCCTGAAAGCCATCAAACTTGCAGAGAGAATCAATCAGGAATTCAAAACAGGCCTGAAAGTACAGGATTTGTTCAAATATACCACGGTAAGTAGTATTGCAGCCCTTCTTTCAGAAAAAAGTGAGGCTGATACAAAACATGAAATTAAAAAATTTATTTTAAATTAAAGCATAAAGGAGGAATATCTTATGGACAGCCGCAAATTACACCCGAAAAAGGATATCGCGGTGATTGGAATGTCCGGGAGGTTTCCTGAGGCAGAAAACCTTCAGGAATTCTGGGCAAATCTTGTTAATTCAAGAGATTCAGTGAAGGAATTTCCTGAAAGCAGGCGTAAGGAGCTTGAAGACATATTGGGGATCAGGCCACAGAACGATTTTATCCGTTTGGGTTATCTTGACAGGATAACATATTTCGAGCCGGAAATATTTTCGCTGAGTGAAGAGGAAAGCAGGTACATGGATCCTCAACAAAGGCTGCTTCTTGAATTAACCGAGGAAGCTGTTCTGAATGCAGGATACAACCCCGAGGATTTATTTGGAAAAAATGTTGGGGTGTTTGTTACCTGTAACCAGAACCAGTACACACACCAGTTGAGTAATTTTTGTCCCATTTCCCTTTTAAATGGACTGCCGTCCTCCGCGGCCGGGAGGATTTCATATACTTACAATTTGCTTGGACCTTCCGTTTTAATAGACTCCGCCTGTTCGTCGGCACTTGTGGCAATACACTCAGCATGTCAAAGTCTGCGTCTGGGCGAAAGTGATCTGGTAGTTGCCGGCGGAGTCAACATGACCCTTTTCCCTATTGACAAGGAATCTATCCCGCTTGCTACTATCTATTCGCCGGATCAAAAGGCAAAAGCCTTTGATAAGGATGCAAATGGCACTGTAATGGGAGAAGGCGGCGGGATTGTTATCCTCAAGAGGCTGGATAAAGCGCTAGCTGACGGAGACCCAATCCATGCGGTAATCAAGGGAAGTGCCGTAAATAGTGATGGACGCAGGTCAAACGGAATGGCAGCCCCCAGTCAGGAGGGACAAACGGATGTTATTTTAAAAGCCATGGAGAATGCGGAAATAGAACCCAAAAGTATCTCATATCTGGAGGCACATGGTACAGGCACAAATATCGGAGATCCAATAGAGGTTTCCGCCATTAGTCAGGCATATAACAAGCTTGGGTATGACAAAAAGTCGGTTCCCATGGGATCCGTTAAAACAAATATCGGACATCTTGACTATGCCGCAGGAATTGCGTCGTTGATAAAAACTATACTTATGCTGAAGTACAAAACCATCCCGGCTTCCGTACATTTTAACCAACCCAACCCACTGATAGACTTTGAAAACTCTCCCGTCTATGTAAACAGCAATCCGGCTGAATGGAAATCAGAACACCCAAGAAGAGCCGGAATCACCTCTCTTGGAATGGTCGGCACCAACAGCCATATTATTCTGGAAGAAGCGGAAGAAAACAATGATAGCGTAAAGTGCAGAAGAAATGTTATTGTTCTGTCAGCTAGAACGGAAAATTCACTCTACCACATTGCAGAAAGAATCCGGGCATATGTAGCCGGACATCCCCACCTTTGTATTAACAACATTGCATATACATTGAACAAAGGAAGAAGAAAATATAATAATACGGCTGTTTTTACGGCTGAAAACTGTGATGAGCTTATCCGAAAGCTGGACGAATTTATTGAAAGGAAAAATCAGGCTTCCGAAAAAATAAAAGTCTTTCCAATTGATCCGTCTGCCGTTTTTATTTTCCCGGATATCAAGAGCATTGATTTCAATGAAATTCCAAAGCTTTACCATGGTAACGATGTTTTCAGAAGTATTTTTGAAAAGTATTCAAAGGAATTTGATGAAAGCATCGGAGACGGTGACAAGACTGGAGACTATATTTTAAACCTTTATTCCTATGCAAAACTTATGGAGGAATTTTCATTGGAGCCCAAAGCTGTTATAGGGTTTGGAACAGGGGATGCCATAGCAGAACTAGTGAGAGGAAACATCGGGTTTGAGGAATGCGTAAGGAGAGTAAATGAATCAAAGAATAAAGAACTTGTGTTGGATAATGGTAAACTGGAAAAACTGGTGGAGATGATTCTTGAATCAAAACTGAATACATTCACCGTATTTTGTCCTTCGGGGGAAATGGCAAACCAGTTAAGAAATGTATTATCAGAAAAGCAGGGTATACTCAGTCTTATTCTCAGTCAAACGGAACACAGCTTTTATACTGCCTTGGAGAATTTGATCCAAAACGGGCTAAAGATAGATTGGGAAAAGGTTTATCAGTACAGTGACAGGAAAAGGATTCACCTTCCAGGATATGTCTTTGATAGCAAGAGTTATTTTATCAGAGCTGAAAAGGAGGTGCGGCTCCCATCACAGACAGACGGGAATTCTTGTGATGTGAGTGGAGGAAAAGCAGTTCGTGAGGTTCTCTTCGGTATATTTTCAGAAATTTGCTTAGATGAAACGCTTACAGAGGAAACAGAAATCATTGAAACCGATTTTGATTCCATCTGCTCCATGCAATTTATCGGAAAGGTAAGGAAAGTATATGGCGTCGACGTACCTATAAAATGGCTGTTTGAAGATTGGACACTTGGAGAACTTTTCACAGCCATTGAAGAAAAAATCAGTAACTGCAAAGAAAAGGAAATTTCTAAGACTGTCCAGCTGCAAAGAGACTTTTACCCGGCATCGTCGGCACAAAAGAGAATGTATGTCCTTACGAAGCTCGATCCGGGCAATACCGTGTACAACCTGCCTTCTGCATTGATACTGGAGGGAAAGGTTGACAAGGAACGGATTGAGAATGTATTCAGAACGCTTATACAAAGGCACGAGGCATTAAGGACATCATTTACGCTGGAAGACAGGGAACCAGTGCAAAAGATTCAACAGGAAGTGGATTTTAATATTGAATATGATGAAGCGGAAGAAAGAGAGATAGACGAAAAAATCAAGGAATTTATAAGGCCGTTTGCCTTGGATACTGCACCGCTCTTTCGTGTGAAGCTTATACGTTTGAGGGAAGACAAGCACCTGTTTTTATATGATATACACCACATTATAGCTGATGCAACCTCCATCAGCATTATTGTCAGGGACTTCATAAGCCTGTATGAAGGCAAAACGCCGGAGAATTTGAAATTCCAGTATAAAGATTACGCAATAAGGCAAAACGAACAGAAAAGGGCCGGAACAAACAGAGAAACGGAACAGTACTGGCTTAAATGTTTTGAGGGGGAAATTCCGGTGCTTGACCTTCCTACCGATTACCCCCGACAACAGGTACAGAGTTTTGAAGGGGATAGAATATATTTCGAGACAGGGGAAGCACTTACCTTGAAATTGGATGTGCTGGCAAAAGAAACAGGAACTTCACTTTTTATGGTGCTTATGGCGGCATATAATGTACTTTTGCACAAATACACCGGACAGGAGGATATCGTTGTGGGAACTCCCGTCTCGGGCAGACCTCATGCCGACTATGAAAAAATTATCGGTGTCTTTGTTAACACGCTGGCTATGAGAAATTTTCCTCAAAGTCAAAAAACCTTCAGGGAATTCCTTAATGAAGTAAGGGAGAACAGCCTGAATGCATATGAAAATCAGGAATACCCCTTTGAGGAACTGGTGGAAAAGCTCGGAATAAAGCGTGACATGAGCCGTAGCCCATTGTATGACGTACTTTTCACCCTTCAAAGTATGACACTGTCCGAAGCCTATTCATCTGATATTTACACCTCGGGTTTAAGATTTATTCCATATACATTCAATAATGGAACCTCGAAATTTGATATATCCTTTAATGCCATACAATATGAAAAGCACCTTAAAGTTGAAATAGAATACTGTACCAAATTATTTGAAAAAGAAACGGTGGAAAGGTTTGCAGCTCATTTTCTGCGCATATTAGAGCAAATCACCGTGAATCCTGCCATAAGGCTAGATGAGATTGAACTGCTGGGGGTGGAAGAGAGAGAACAGCTTCTATATGCTTTTAATAATTCGAATGTAAACTATACAGATAAAAAAATGGCCCATAACCTGTTTGAAGAGCAGGCACAAATGACACCGGACAACACTGCACTGGTATTCGGGGATATCCAGTGGACTTATGGCGATTTGGACAAAAAGGCGGATAGCATCGCAGGGTTGCTCATGGAAAAGGGCGTGAAGAGAGGCAGTATTGTCGGTATTATGGCAAAGCGTTCTCCTGAGCTTTTTGCAGGAATCCTGGGGATTTTGAAAGCTGGAGGTGCTTACCTGCCCATCGATCCGGAGTATCCGGAGGCAAGGGTCAGGTACATGATTGAGGACAGCGGTGCCGGATTACTGCTTTCCACAAGGGATTTAAAAGAAAAGATAAGGTTTGACGGCGAAATTGTATTTCTGGACGAAATAAGTTTTTGCAAAAGCCTGACCCCGGAAATAAAAGATATCTGCAGGCCGGATGACCTAGCTTATATTATTTACACTTCTGGTTCAACCGGTAATCCAAAGGGCGTATTGATTGAACATGGAGCATTGAAGAATTTCGTCCTCGGAATATCGGAAAAAATAGAATTTAATTCTGGTAAAACAATCCTCGGGTTGACAACCGTTTCGTTTGATATTTTTGCTTTAGAAACCTTTATTCCGCTTGCAAAAGGAATGAAAATCGTCATAGCAAATGAGGAAGAGCAAAGAGATTCAAATCTTCTGGGTGTGCTCATACGCAAAAACAAAGTAGAAATGGTTCAAATGACGCCATCCCGTATGCGGCTACTGCTGAGCAACGGTAAAGGTGCAAAAAGCCTTGAGTATGTCAAAGACATAATTATTGGAGGTGAGTCATTTCCTGAGACTTTGCTGGTGGAACTCAAAGGAATATCAGATTCGAAAATATACAATGTATACGGCCCCACTGAAACAACAGTATGGTCTACCATAAAGGAACTGACAGAAGAAAAAAGTATCAGCATCGGCAAACCAATCGCCAATACCCAGATATTTATAATGGATAAGACAAGCCGTTTACAACCAATAAATGTTACAGGTGAGCTGTGTATCGGTGGTGATGGGCTGGCAAAAGGATATTGGAACAGAGAGGCACTCACTAAGGAAAAGTTTGTAATTAACCCATATACGGGTAAACGCATGTACAAAACAGGGGATATGGCGAAGTGGCTGTCCAATGGTGATATACAGATATTAGGAAGATCTGACCATCAGGTGAAAATCAGAGGGTACAGAGTAGAACTGGAAGAAATTGAGAAACATATTTCCCAATATGAGAATATTAAGGAATGTGTTGTGGCCTCAAGAAAGGACAGCCTAGGCAATCAAACACTGGTTGCGTATTATGTCTCTGATGGAGAAATCAATATATCCCGTCTCCGTGTACACCTTGCTGGGGTACTACCCGACTACATGATACCGGGCGTTTATATGAACATTATGCAAATTCCCAGAACTGCCAACGGTAAAATAGACAGAAATGCACTACCCGAGCCTGAAATGATTCGCCCTGTCCTGGAGAATGAGTATGTAGAACCATCCACAGATATTGAAAAAAGTATATACGGCATTTGGAGCACACTTCTTAACCGTGAGAACATCGGCACAAAGGATAATTTCTTTGATATCGGAGGAAATTCACTTTTGCTGGTTCAAATGCATGCGGAACTGGAAACCAGCTACCCGGGTAAGTTAAGCGTGGCGGAGATATTTGCATATCCAACTATAGCAAAATTAGCA